>CAXTMD010000037.1:1951-4930 GCA_964245035.1 uncultured Chthoniobacterales bacterium | reverse complement strand
CCGCAGGATTTCGCCCGCGAGCGTCCGCAGGCTGACCCGACGGCCGTCGGTGAGGAGCCAGTCGTCGGCGTTCGGATCAGCCGCGAACGGGTTGCGCTCGAAATCATCCGCATGGGCGCGCCAGCCTTTGCGCGAGCTGTGTTTGCTCGGACGGAACGCGGCGAGCCGCGGCAGGCCCAGGCGGTCGAAAGCCGCCGGCGTCAGGTCGGACTCCGGCCAGTGCGACGTCTCCGCGATGATGCCAGCCAGGAAAGCCAGCGTCGCGCCCGTCAACGCGATGTCCGGCGTGAAATCCGCCGTGATCTCCAGCCGCCCCGGCCGTGGACGCGCACCGACGGCGGTGCTGCGGCGGTTGGCGGCGAGCAGCATCACCGGCACACCGATGATGTACGGCAGCAGCCGTGCTAGGCGGCCCAGCCGCAGATTGTCATGCGTAAACAGCGAGAAGTTGTAGTGCGCGCTGAAGCCCCGCAGCCGCATGTCCCGACCGATGGATTGCTCCCACTGGTCGATCTGGCCTCGCACGAAGGCGATCTGTTCCCACAGCGAGCGCACCGCGCGGGCGCAGCCGCCGGGAGCGTCGAGTTCGATGAGGGCGGTGGCGACCTCCACGACGCCGGTGTCGAAGTAGAGCGCGCCGCCGGTGGGCAGGTGGCACGAGCGGCCCACGCGCGGGATGATCCGTCCGTCGTGGTGCCGCAACAGTCCGTTGGGGGTGCCGAACACGTCCTCCGGGCGTTGTTCCCGGCCGTCCACGACGAGCGTGAACTCCGCCTCCAGTCCGACCACCGGCTGCCGGGGGACCGGCGCGGACAGTCGGCCGGCGCGGCGGATGCCGATGGTGGCGAGGTCGGGTCTCTTACGGGGGGGCACAGGGAGGAAAAGGTCGGCATTGTAGCCCTGGTGGCGTCCGACTTCAAATCAGCGCACTCCAGAGCTACGCCTCGTCGCAGCCCACTGGCACGACGCGCAAGTAGCTGAGGTCGAGGTGGAGATGATCGTCGGTCTCTCCTGGCTGGTGGCCGTAGGGCAGGACGTTCACGTCGGGCAAAAGTTCGCGGGCAAGCGCGCCGTATTTCTCGACGGCGCTCTGCGTGTTGAGCCAGGTGTCGCCGACGCGGTAGAGGTCGGCCGCGGCGGCCCACAGGTGCGGGCTGGCGTGGGTCGTCAGCCGGTGCGCGGGCGAACGATAGCCGCCGTTGGCCGCAACGAACACCGGCGCGCCCACTTTTGCGCGTAGGTCTTCGAGCACGCGGGCGAGGAGGCTGACCGCGCACGGCACGTAGTGTGGAAACTCTTCCAGGAGCCGCGGAGCCTCCCGGCTGTCCACGACGAGCAGTTCGCTCAGGCGGACGTGCGGGGTCAGGTGGAGTTCCTTGGCCTGCGACCAACTCCGCACCTCGTAGAAAAAGCGCGGCAGCCGGTGCTGGCGGCCGGCACGGTCGGCGAGGAGTTCGTCGGGCCGCAGCAGGGCGCGGAGGTCTTCGGGCAGCCGCAGGCCGTCTACGATGGGCAGGTCACGCGCGGTCTGGTTCATGCGGAGGCGGCGGTTTGCAGAAACTCGTACACGGCGGCGGACACGGCGGCGACAGTTTTGTTGCGCGCCGAGGCGGTGCCGGCGGCCGGGTACTCGGTGAGCACGACGAGCGCGTACGGCGCGCGTCCAGGCAGGAACACCATCCCGGCGTCGTGCGTGACCGTGGAGATTTCGCCGGTCTTGTGCGCGACGCGGGCCTTGGCGGCTTCCGGGACCCCGGCGGGTAACATGGCGTTGAAGCGCTGTTGGAAGAGAATGTCGAACATCTTTTCCCGGCTCTCGGCCGTGAGCGCGCGGGTTTCGTGGACACGACGAAAAAACTCCAGCAGCCCGTCGGCGGTGACGAGGTTGTTCAGCCCGCGCGCGAACGCCGCCTCGTCCTCGACGCCGCGCACGCAGCGCAGCGCCTCCAGCCCGGCGGCAGCGAGAGACTCCGTGACGAACCCCACTTCCAAATGGTCGATGAGGAGATTGGTGGCGAGGTTGCTGCTGCGCACGATCATGGTCTCGGCGAGTTCCTGCAACGTCGCGGTGCGGCCCACGAGCTTGTACAGGTCCGGGTCGCCGTCGCGCTCGGGTTGGAGGAAAAACGGCGAACCGTCACCCTGGCTGCGGAAGCGGTTGCGCACGTGCAGGCGGTCGGTCAAACGCAGGCGGCCGGTTTCGGCGGCGCGGAACAACGCGAACAGGATCGCCAGCTTGATCGTGCTGGCGGCGTGGAAAACGCGCGACGCCTGGAAGCTGAAGCGCAGGTCCAGCGCGTAGTCGTAGAGCGCCACCGCCAGCGCAGACGCCCGCGCCTGCCGGCCGATGTCGCGGACCTGTTCGAGGAGCGGGAAGTGCTTGGCCGGGGCGGTGGCGGGCATGGCGACGGCGGGAGCGTAGCGGATGGTCGGTGCGGCCGCAAAGGATTCGGATTGTTTTACCGGGGACGATCCGGCAGGCTCGGTCTGCGACGACGGGCAGCCGTGCCCGCGTCGGAGCCATGGGCATCTACGTCGAAACCCGCATCCGCGTTCCGCTGGATGCCCTCTGGCATCACACCCAGGAGCCGGCTTTGCACGTACGTTGGGATCTGCGCTTCACGGAGATCGACTACCTGCCGCGCCCCAGCGAGGACGAGCCGCAACGATTCCGCTACGCCACGCGCCTCGGCTTCGGTCTGGCCATCGCCGGGGAGGGGGAGAGCGTCGGCCAGCGCGACCTGCCGGATGGCAGCCGCTCCTCCGCGCTGAAGTTCTCCTCTGCGGACTGGCGTTCGCTCATCCGCCAAGGGGGCGGCTACTGGAAGTACGTGCCAACCGCCGACGGCTGCCGTTTCTTGACCTGGTATGACTACCAGACGCGCTTTGGCTGGGCCGGACGCCTGGTGGACCGCCTGTGTTTTCGCCCCCTCATGGGCTGGGCCACCGCGTGGAGCTTTGACCGGCTGCGTGCGTGAG
>CAXTMD010000037.1:0-1941 GCA_964245035.1 uncultured Chthoniobacterales bacterium | reverse complement strand
CTGCGGCTCTGGCTGGAGCGCGGGATCGACCCCGCCGCCGCCCTGCGCCAGACGCTCACGCACGCAGCCGCGCGTCTGGCGGTGGCCGCCGTGTTCGCCTACCAGGGGTTGGTGCCCAAGCTGCTGGCGCGCGATGCGGACGAGCTGACGATGCTGCGGGACGCGGGCTGCACGGCCCGTACGGCCGCCACGCTCCTGCCGTGGGTTGGTGCGGCGGAACTCGCCTTCGCGCTGGCGTTGCTGCTCGGCTGGCGGGCGCGCTGGCCGGCTGCCCTCACCCTCGCGCTGATGCTGGCGGCCACCGTCGGCGTCGGCCTGCGCTCGCCCGCCTACCTGACGACGGCGTTCAACCCCGTCGCGCTGAACCTGGCCGTGGCCGCCCTCGCGGTGATAGACCTGTGCAACCTGACCGACCTGCTCAGCGCCACCCGCTGCCGGCGTTCGGCCCCGCCCGCCGACCTCCCATGAGTTCCATCTACCAGCGTGCCCTCGGCACGGACTTCCAGCGCCTGCACCCGCAGATCCAGCGCCGCTTCGGCTTCTCCAGCGCCGACCGGGTGGCCGCGGTCGGGCGCGGGATCATGGAGGAAATCTGGAAGGGGCGTTTCTACACGGTGCCCTTCCTCTACGTCGGCACATGGCGGCGCATCATGTTTCCCGAAACCGGGCGCGACATCCCTTTCACCATCGAAAACTATGCCTTCACGGATCGTTTCGGCCGGGAAACGGTCACGTGGGTGCGGACCTTTGAGTCCCGGCGTCGGCGGCGCTTCGACGCTTACATGGTCTACAGCGAGGCCCGCGGCTGCATCGTGGATTACCTCGGCAGCCACGAGCATCTGGCCGTGGACATTGAGCTGTCGGTGGACGCCGAGGGCGGGCTCCGCCTGCGTTCGGGCGAGCAACGCTTCTACGAGGGGCTGATCGGCTTCCGTTTCCCCATGCGCTTCAGCGGGGTCGCGGAGGTGCGCGAGTGGTACGATGAACGCGCGGGGTGTTTCCGCATCGTGGTGGACGTGCGCAACCGCACCTGGGGGCGGCTCTTCGGCTACCGGGGGCGCTTCACCGTGGAGTGGCAGTCGCTGCCGACCGGCCAGGTGCCGCCGCACGTGCTGCCCGTGCGCCAGGAACGCCGGGAATGATTCCGTCAACACGGTGGCTCAGAGCTTGTGCACGTTCGTCGCGCATTCGCCCTTGAAGTTGGACCCGAGATGGTAGCTCACGCGGTCGCCGATCTGCAGCGCGTCGAAGGGCACATCCTGAAGGTCCGCCCACGAAAAGAACAGGTTCTTAGCCGACGCCTCCGTGCTGATGAACCCGTAGCCTTCCTTCAGCGTCTGGATCGTGCCGGAATGCTCCGGCCCGCGGTCGGGTTCGAGCCGCGGCGCGCCGTTAGGCACGTCGTGCGGCGTGTCGTCGGGCAGCGCCACCGGCGCACCACCGTTGGCGTGGGCCGTGCGGGCGGCGAAGTCGGTCCGCCGTCCGGCGTCCTCCACGAACAGGCCGTTGATGAGCGCGTCATCGGGCGTGGCGGTCTCGATGATCTCGTGCATCGCCAGCGGGTACGTCGCCTCCGCGAGCAGGTCGATGCTGGTCACCGTCTGGCGCTCGACGCCCATCTCGTCGGTGTGCGTGAAGTCCCAGCCGAGCACCATCACGCAGCCGCCCAGCGCGTTGAGCTTGCGCACCAGCGGCAAGTAATCGCGGTCGCAGGCGACCAGCACCGTCACGTCGTAGCGCTTGAGCAGGGTCAACTCGTAGGTTTCCAGGGCGAACCACACGTCCAGGCCCTTTTCGGCGAGGCTCTGGTCACGGCGGCGCACCAGCGGCAGCGAATGCGTGGTGACGCCTTCCTTCATCAGCACATCCTCGAACAACCGCTCGTTGAGCAGCGAATCCTTCGCCGCCGCCTCCATCGCCGCGAGTCGCCCACGGAAATAA
>CAXTMD010000036.1:4634-18264 GCA_964245035.1 uncultured Chthoniobacterales bacterium | reverse complement strand
ATGGCCAGCCGCTGGAGATGTCGAGTTCGGTCGGGGGTTCGAGGCTGAAGCCGCCGTCGGGACCTTTGAGGGTGTACGAACCGTAGTTTAGCGGCACGACGGTCAGTTGCAGGTGGCCGTCGGGGTTCTTGTAGACGTGCAGCACCGCGGTCAGCTCGTACGTGCGCCGCAGTTCGATGTCCATGCCCGTTTGGAGGTTGCGCTTGATCACGGGCGCGACCTTCGGCGGAGCGCAGTAGAGATGCTCGATGAGCAGCTTGGGGAACTCGCTGGCCACCGCGAGCGTGACGACGCCGCTCGTCACGAAATCTTTTGGACCCAGTTCGTACGAATCGAGGATCGTGAAACGCCCTTTGACGTAGGGCACCTGGTCATTCACGCTGAGGCCCTGGTAGTTGCGCAGGTAATTGCGCTCCAGCGACGCGTTGAGCTTGCGCAGCGCGGAAGGGCTCAGCGAATTGAACTTGTTGTAAGCCTGTTCCGGGTCCAGGAAACCGCCTTTGGGTGGGTCCTGCACCTTGAAACGCATCGGCAGGTCGATCTTCTTGATCTTGCGCAGAATCTTGTAGCTGAGCGGCAACTCGGGCCGGCTGAAAACAAGGTAGCTGCCAATCCAGCACGCCATGCTGAAGCCGACGAGCAGCAGCAGAAACACCGTCCACAGAAACAAGTAGCTGTTCTGCTTGGGCACGTCGTACTCGACGGGCGTGCGCAGAAAATCTTCGGTGATCGGGGGAGGCGGCTTCATCGGGCCGTCGGCGCTCGCAGGCTACGACACGGACGCACCGTCAGCGGCCGGCTCAAACGAAGTGCCGCAGCCGCAGGTGCGGACGGCGTTCGGGTTCTGGATGCGAAAGCCGGTGCCGGTCAGATCATCGCAGTAATCCACGGTCGCCCCGCGCAGGAAACCGAGGCTGCCGCCGTCGACGAGCACGCGCACGCCGTCGCGCTCGACGATTTCGTCACCGGGTTTGGGTTCGTCGAAGCTCATGCCGTACTGGAGCCCCGAGCAGCCGCCCTTGTCGATGAAGATGCGCAGGCCCGCCGCAGCGGACACGTCGGCGTGGTCGGCGAGCAGGGTGCGGAGGTGTTTGACGGCGTTATCAGTGATCGTCATCATGGTGCGGAGCAGATTCCTTGGTAACTTATCACGGGCTGAAGTCAAAACCAAACGGCCTGACCTTTCATGAGCCGCGTCGCGCTACTTTCTGAGATCGTTGCCAGCCAGGTGGCGGCCGGCGAGGTGGTCGAGCGCCCGGCGTCGGTGGTCAAGGAACTCGTCGAAAACAGCCTCGACGCGGGCGCGATGGCCATCGAGGTGGTTATCCAGCGCGGTGGCATCGCGCTCGTGCGCGTGTCCGACGACGGCCACGGCATGGACCGCGACGATGCGCTCCTGTGCCTGGAACGCCACGCCACGAGCAAGCTGCGCACCGGCGCGGACCTCGCTGCCATCGCCACGCTGGGTTTCCGCGGCGAGGCGCTGCCGAGCATCGCCAGCGTGTCGCGGTTCCGCCTGGCCACGCGGGAGCCCGGCGCGCTGGTGGGGACAGAAATCCTCGTGGGCGGCGGCCGAGTGGAGAAGGTGCGCGACTGCGGCGACGCGCCGGGTACGAGCGTGGAGGCGCGGTCGCTGTTTTTCAACCTGCCCGCACGCCGCAAGTTCCTGCGCAGCGAATCGACGGAGGCCGCGCACATCGAGTCCCAGCTCCACCTGCTCGCGCTGGCGCATCCGGCGGTGCGTTTCACCTACGTGCGCGACGGACGGACGGTGTTCCAGCTTCCGGGTGTGCGGCGGCTGCTCGACCGCATCCGCGACCTCGCCGGAGAGGAAGCCGCGGCCGAACTGACGCCGGTCGACGCGCTGCGGCCGGTGCCAGCCGGCGGGCTGAAGATCAGCGGCTTCATCGGCAAGGCCGGGGTCAGCCGCGCGACGCGGGCAGGCCAGCGGGTATTCATCAACGGCCGGGCGGTGGAAAACGCGGTGGTCGGCGGCGCGCTGCGCGAGGGCTACCACACCGCGCTGATGAAAGGCCGCTACCCGGTCGTCTACCTCTTCCTCGACATGGACCCGGCGGCGGTCGACGTGAACGTCCACCCCGCCAAGCGAGAGGTACGCTTCCGCGCGCCCGGCGAAGTGCACGCGGCGCTCGTCGCGGCGGTGCGCCGGACTCTGGAGGCCGGTCGAGCGGACTGGACGCGCTCCTTTCACCAGCCGCCGCTGCCGGAGCCGGCGCCGCTGCCGCTGCCCGAGGCGGCGCCACCGGAGCCGGTGGCACTGGAAGCGCCCAGGTCGACCGTGGCGGACTTCGTCCATCCACCGATGTTGCCGCCGCCGCGCGCCGAGGGACTTGACGGGTTGTTCCCGGTGGCCGTTGCACCGCCGCGGGGGTTTGCCAACCCGATCGCGGTCACCCCGCCGCCGCGTGAGGAGCCGCGTCAACCGGCCGGGAAGTCCGGCCAGTTCAACGTCCTGGGGGTGCTCGGGCGCCTGTACGTCCTCATGGAGAACAAGGACGGCCTCGTGCTGGTCGATCAGCACGCGGCGCACGAGCGCATCTTGTTCGAGGAACTGCGCCGGCGTCTGGAGGCCAACGACACGCTCAGCCAGCAGCTCCTTTTCCCGTTGACCCTGCAGATGAACCCGAAGGACGCCGACTGGCTGCGGCGGCACCTCGAACCGCTCCAGCGTATGGGGATCGGACTGGAAGAATTTGGTGCGGGGGCGTTCAAGCTCGACAGCCTGCCGCCGTTTCTCCAGGTGGCGGAGCCGCTCGGGTTGTTGCGCGAGATCATCGACGCACTCCAGGCCGCCGGGGCCGGCGCGTCGAAGCTGCGTCTGGGCGAGGAGATGATCGCCAAGACCGTCTGCCGCCATGCGGTCAAGGCCAACGACCACCTGCGCGAGCGTGAACTGGTCCGGTTGCTCGATGACCTGCTCGCCTGCGAACTGCCCTACTGCTGCCCGCACGGCCGGCCGACGATGATCCAAATGTCCTACGCCGAACTGGAGAGGAAGTTCGGCCGGCGGACGTGAGGCACGCCGCAGGCGTTCGTCCCGATAGGTAGGGACGGCTCTCCGAGCCGTCCCACTTGTTTCCGGCAGGGCGCGCCGTGCGCACGGAAATTACCCAAGCCAATTTTGGGACGGCTCGGAGAGCCGTCCCTACCTACTGGACGAAAATTGCATCCACCGCACGGGCGAAGCTTTCCTCCGGTGCCCCGGCCGGGCTGACCAGTTTGGCCGCGTCCTTTGCCTGTGACTTGCCCCCATCCATCGCCACACCGAGCCCGGCCCAGCGCAGCATCGGCGCGTCGTTCTCACCGTCGCCAAACGCCACCACCTCCGCCTGCGCCACTCCGTAAAAGCCCGCGACGACCGTCAGCGCCGCCGCCTTGTCCGCGCCGACGGCGCTGAACTCCAAGTTCTCCGCGTCGGTGGCGAGCACGTCCAGCCGGCTCCGATACTCCTGCTCGACACCGGGGCGCGTGGCCTGCATGGCCGACGGTTCGCCGTACCAGACGATCTTGAGTGCCGCCGCTCCTTGGAGGCCGTGCAGGCTGCCGGGGTAACGCTCCGCGCGTTCGCCGACGCGCGACTCGTACAGGTCGGTCCAGTGGTTGGTCTCCGTGACGTAGAGATGATCCCGGTGGTAGTAGATCACCGTGTAGCCAGCCTTCTCCCCTTCGGTGATGAGGCCGTCTGCCAGGTCGGGCGGGATCAGAACCTCGTGCAGGACCCGGTCGGTCTGCGGGTCCTTGACCAGCGCGCCGGCACAAGAAATCAGCAGGCCGTCGAGGCCGAGTTGGCGTTGGAAGCGCAGGCTGTTCTGGTGCCGCCGGCCCGAGGCCAGGACGAAGCGCGCGCCCGCCGCTTGCAACCGGCGCACGGCGGCCCGGTTGCCCTCGCCGATCTCCTTGTGCGGACCCAGCAGCGTGCCGTCGAGATCGCTGGCGGCCAATCGGTAGGGGAACGGTTCGGCGTCCATGTTGCCCCGCTTCATAGCACGTTCCGACGGCGAAATCCCTTGGCAAGGGTCTATCTTCGGGCCAACGTCGTGTCCCGTTGCCGCCGCGGTCGGCGGAGTTTTCCTTCCCTTTTTGTACCGATGGACTCGTCGTCTCGCCCGGAACTCAAAATCTTCAGCGGTTCAGCGCATCCCGAGCTGGCCCAGCGTATCGCGGACTACGTCGGCATCCCGCTCGGCGAGGCGCAGGTCAAGTCCTTTGCCGACGGCGAGACGAGCGTGCGCATCATGGAAAACATCCGCGGGCGCGACGTGTTCATCGTCCAGCCGACCTGCCCGCCGGTGAACCACAACCTGATGGAGCTACTGATCCTCGTGGACGCCGCCCGGCGCGCGAGCGCGGCGCGGATCACGGCGGTGATGCCGTTTTTCGGTTACGCGCGGCAGGACCGCAAGGACCGCCCGCGCGTGCCGATCACCGCCAAGCTGGTGGCCAACCTCATCGCCGCAGCGGGGGTGGACCGCGTTTTGACCGTGGACCTCCACGCGCAGCAGATCCAGGGGTTCTTCGACATCCCGGTGGACCATCTCTACGCGCTGCCGGTGTTCCTCAAACATCTGCGCGGGCGCGACCTCGCGCCGCTCGCCGTCGCCTCGCCCGACGTGGGCGGCATCAAGGTGGCCGATTCGTACGCCAAAGAACTGCACGTGCAGGTCGCCACCGTCGCCAAAAAGCGCAAGAGCGACACCGAGGTGGACTCTGCCTACATCATCGGCGAGGTGAAAAACCGCAACGTGCTGCTCGTGGACGATCTGACGACCACCGCCGGCACGATCACGAGCGCGGCGCGGCTCTGCATGGAACACGGCGCGTTGTCGGTGAAGGCGGCCGTGACCCACGCCGTGCTCACCGACATGGCGGTTGAGCGCCTGCGCGATTCCGAGATCGAGGAATTGATCACGACCAACAGCATCCCGACGCGCAAGGCGCAGCTCGACGACTGCCGCATGACCGTACTCTGCATCGCGGGCCTGCTCGGCGAGGGGATCAAGCGCATCCACGGCGACGAGTCTGTCAGCGGGCTTTTCAACGTGGACGCCGTGATCTGAACACCTCGCGGCGGCGCTTTCCGCAATGTCCAGTTGCAATCCGCAATTTTTCCTCCATCTTCGGACCCTTCCTTTTTTCTTATGGCTATCCAATTGAAGATCAACGCGCAGCCCCGGACCGAGTCCGGCCGCACGGCGGTCAAGAAGATCAAGAGCGCGGGCTTCGTGCCGGCGGTCATCTACGGGGCGAAAGACCCGGCGCGCAACCTTCAACTCGTCGAGCACGACGTGGCCCAACTGCTCGCCCACGCCACGGGCGAGAGCGTGCTGGTGGAAGTCGCCATCCAGGACCCGGCCGGCGCGCAGACCCGCACGGCGCTCATCCAGGAAGTGCAGCACCATCCGGTCAGCGGCCGGGTGCTCCACGTCGACCTGCACGCGGTCGCCATGGACGAACTCCTGACCGCGGAGGCGACCATCGAAACCACGGGCGAGCCGGAGGGGGTCACCACGGGCGGCGGCGTGTTGGAAGTCATCCTGCGCACGCTGGAGGTCGAGTGCCTGCCGGCCGACCTGCCGGAGGCGATCACCGTCGACGTGAGCAAGTTGCAGATTGGTCAGTCGATCCACGTCCGCGACCTGACGCTGCCCAAGGGCGTCACCGTGCTCAACGACGCTGACTTGACCGTCATCTCCGTCGCCGCCCCGACGGTCGTCGAGGAGACCACGCCGTCCACGCTCCCGGAAGGTGCCCAGCCTGAAGCCACCGAGGAGACCAAGCCCGTCGAAGGCACGACCTCGGCGCAGTCGTAACGGTCTCCCAGCCGCCCGCGCATGCCTGCCGCCGAACCTGCTGCTCCCGCGATCCGTCTGGTGGCAGGTTTGGGCAACCCCGGGCGCGAGTACGAAAACACCCGGCACAACGCCGGGTTCATGGTCGTGGACCGCATCGCCGCGCGCCTCGGCCAGACGCTGGCTTACTCCAGCAATTGGCAGACGTTCTGGGTGCGCACCGCCGATGGTTGCACGTACCTCAAGCCGATGACGTACATGAACGCCAGCGGCCGGGCGGTGCGCGCGGCGGCACAGTTCTACAAGATCGACGCCGCCGAAACGCTCGTCATCTTCGACGATCTGGCGCTGCCGCTCGGTCACCTGCGGCTGCGCAAGAGCGGTTCATCCGGCGGCCAGAACGGCATGAACTCCGTCATCGAACATTTCGGCACCGACGCCGTTCCGCGCCTGCGCGTGGGGATCGGCGCGGTGTCTGGCGGGCGCAGCATGGTCGACCACGTGCTGAGCCGCTTCACGCCCCGCGAGCGCGAGGTGCTGGACAGCGCCATCGACCGCGCAGCCGACGCCGTGGAACACGCCCGCCTTCACGGAGTCGAGGCGGCAATGAACCTCTACAACCGCGCGCCGGAGCCGGTTTAGCTCGCAAACTTTCCTCACCACACCCGAAAACCCAAACACCGTTTGTTTATGAAGAACCGCTACGAGGGCCTGCTGGTCCTGGACACCCAAGGCAAAGAAGACACCGTCAAGGACGTGATTGACCGGTTGGAGAAAGACTTCAAGAAGGAGGGCGCGGACGTCGAGCAGGTCCAGAAGATGGAAAAGCGCGAGTTCTCGTACGCGGCCGGCGCGCTGACGGGCGGCTACTTCGTGAATTTCGTCTTCAACGCCGAGCCGACCGTCATCGACAAGCTGCGCGCCAAGTTCAAGCTCGACCCGGAGGTGTACCGGCAAAATTATCAGAAATTGCGCGCGAAAAAGGCTGGGAAGAAGGCCTGATTCTGCTACATTCGCTACATGGCGAACCTCAACAAAGTCATGCTGATCGGCAACTTGACCCGTGACCCGGAGATCAAGTACACTCCCAAAGGCTCGGCGATCGCCGAACTCGGCCTCGCAATCAACCGCTACTACACCACGGAGAGCGGCGAGAAGAAGGAGGAGACCACCTTCGTAGACGTGACGCTGTGGGGTCGACAGGCGGAGATCGCCAAAGAATATCTCGGCAAAGGCAAGCCGGTCTACATCGAAGGCCGGCTCCAACTCGATACCTGGGACGACAAGCAGACCGGTCAGAAGCGGTCCAAGCTGCGGGTTACCGGCGAGCAGATGCAGCTCCTCGGCGCGCGGGGTGAAGCGGGCGGCGAAGGCGGTGGCGGTAGCGGTGGCAATCGTTCGTACGGCGGCAACCGCGGTGAATCGCAGGGCGGAGGCGACGAGTACGACCAGCGCCCGCAGCGTTCCCAGCCTCCGCAGCAGCGCAGCAGCGGCGGTAGTGGCGGTAGTGGCGGTGGTGGGTCCTACCAGCAGGGCGGGGGAGCGCAGCAGCGGGGGGGCGGACGGCCGCAGCCGGCCGCGGCGTCGCACGTCGAAGAGGAAGACGACGACATCCCGTTCTGAGCCGACGGTTCGAGCAAGGCAAGCTTTCTCCAAAAGCGGCGGCCGCACGGCTGCCGCTTTCTCTTTTCTGCCGATCCAGCAGGGGGGCCGGAAAAAGCCCGGACGGCCAAGAAAACGGTCAACGCTGGTCGAATGGACTCTGTACGTCGGTAGAGACGTTCACGGCAAACGACTGCACGTCGCCGTCGACCCGGCGCACGGTGCCGGTCGATTCCAGGCCGAGTTCTTGGTAGGCGTTTTCCAGCGCCGCCGGATCGCCGCGCAGCTCCGGGAACAGGACGGCGAGCCGTCTCTTGATCCATTCCTTTGCCAACCGCCGGTCGATGGTGTGCAGCGGCTGCTCCGGCTTCTCCGGCACCAGGACGCGTTTGAAAAAGTGGCGCAGGCTCATGCGGGTTTGTCGCTCCACGATGACCCATCGCGCACGCGTTGGCGAATCCTGTCACGCCTGACAGGCTGCGGCGCGCGCCGGTGCGTGCCGTCCTCCGAAAGGGCGTTGCGCAGGGCTTCGATCAACTGCGACGGCGTGAAGGGTTTTTCGACGAACCCGTCGAGCTTCACGCCGACGAACTGCTTGGCCACGTCCTCCTGCGTGTAACCGGAGCAAAGGATGACGGGCACCTCCGGTCGCGCCGCCTTGATCTGGCGGAAGACCTCCTCGCCGCTGAGCTTTGGCATGGTCAGGTCGAGCACCACGGCGCCTAGTTCCTGGCGGTGCTGGTTGAACTGCTCGATCCCGTCCTCGCCGTCGGTCGCCTGCAGCACGATGGCTCCCTCCATCTGGAGCGCGTCGGCTACCAGCAGGCGCAGCGCTTCCTCGTCGTCCACCACGAGCACGGTCGTGCCGCCGAGCCGCACGTCGAGTGTTTCCGGCGCACCGTTCCCGACGGCCACAGGTAGACGGGCATGGCTGGCCGGGAACAGGAGCGTGAACACCGTGCCCTCACCCAATTGGCTGAAGATGCGGATGCCGCCACGGTGCCGCCGCACGATCCCGCCCAACGCCGCCAACCCGAGCCCGCGGCCGGCGAACTTTGTCGTGAAGAATGGGTCAAAGATTTTCGACAGCGTCTCCGGACTCATCCCGCTGCCGGTGTCCGCCACCTCCAGGCGCACGTATTCCCCGGGCTCCAGTTCCTGCCCGGCGAACAGTTCCTCGGCCCGCGCGGCGTCGAGCGTCTCCGTGCCAGTTTTGATGGTCACCTCGCCGCGGCCGTGTTCGCCGATGGCCTCGGCGGCGTTGGTGAGCAGGTTCAGCACGACCTGCCGGATCTGCGAGGCGTCCGCCTCCATGAACGGCAGCGCCGGGTCGAGGCCGTAGACCACGCGCACATTCTTGGTGGCGGAGACGGCGAGCAGCTCCGTCATTTCGGTGATGACGGCGTTGAGGTCCACCTCCGCGACCGTGAACTGCCCGCGGCCCGAGTACGCGAGCATCTGGCGGGTCAGTTCCGCGAGACGGCGGGTGGTGCGCTCGATCTTGTCCAGGTGCTTGCGGCCCGGCGCGGCCTCGCCGGAGAGGAAGGGGGTCATCATCTCGGCGTTGCCGAGGATGGTGGACAGCAGGTTGTTGAAGTCGTGCGCGATGCCGCCGGCCAGCACGCCCAGGCTTTCGAGCTTCTGGCTCTGGCGCAGGGCTTCCTCGGCCTGCACCCGCGCGGAGATGTCCACCACGACGCCGCGACGGCCCGTCGGGCGGCCGGCGCGGCCGATGACCGCGATGATCTCGCGCACCCAGATGATGCGGCCGTGCGCGTCGAGCATGCGGTACTCGGCCGGGTACGTCTGGCCGGGTTGCTGCGCCTGCTGGGAGACCTCCCGGGCGCGCACGCGGTCGTCGGGGTGGACGTGGTCGAGCCAGCGTTCAGGCACCGAGCGCCACTGGGAGATGTCGATGCCCAACAACTTGCGTGCGTAGTCGTTGACAAAGGTGAACCGGCCGGTCGCCGTGTCGCTCTCCCAGATGATGGCGTCGATGCCGTTGACCAGTTCGCTCAGGCGGTGGCGGGTGGCTTCCACGTCGGCGGCCAGGCGCTCGGTCTCACGTAGGGATTGGGTGAGGTGCGCTTGGCGCTGGGCGAGCAGGAACGTGGCCACCGAGATCACCAGCGAGGCCACCAGGCCGATGCCCAGGATGCGGAACGGCTGACCCGTGCGCAAGGTCGAGAGCAAGAGCGGCGTCGGCCACAGCCGCACCTTCCACGCGAGGTCGGCGACGGGCACGTGCCGCTCGTCCGCCAGGGCAAACACGGCGCGCGGCGTGGCGTGTTCGGGCGCAAACGACCGGTAGACAACCCGGCCGGTGCGGTCGGCGATCTCCAGGTTCCAATCCAGCGCGTCTCGCCCGAAGAGGTCGCGCAGACCGTCCGCCAGGCGCACCGTGCCGACCACCGCGCCGGTCGGGCCGGCGTCGCGCACCACCGGCACGATGATCGTGAAGGCCGAGCCCCCGCCGGGCAGATCGAAGCCGCCGGTCGCCGCCGGTTCGCGCGAGGACATCGCTTTGGCAAACACCGGCGAGTTTTCCACGCCGGTCGGACCGTGCCCGGAGGGTGGGAACTGCTGGCGGATCTCGCCACGCCCCTCGGCGACCGCGATGGCCTCGAACCCGGACACGCCCGCTTCCAACCGGCGCACGTAGAGCGGCAGGTCGGCGCGGGTCTCGCGCGCGGTGGTCGACAGCACGAAGTTCCCGACGTTGCGCAGGGCCTCGATCCGCGTCGTGACGAAGCCCTGGAATTGCAGGAGCACGTTGTCTTCCTGCCGCGCCGTTTCCGCTTCGAGCAGCAGCCGCTCGGAAGTGCGGCTCGCCGCGAAGAGGTAGCCGGTCACCACCAGCACGGGCAACGCCGCCGCGGCCGCCCGCAGAAAGGGCGGAATCTTCCGCCAGACCTCGCGGATCGCAGACCAGGGAACCATGGGAAACGGGACGCGTCGTGCAGTCAGGGCTTCCACTAAATCACGAATCCTCTTCGCAGAAACGCAACTTTTCGACGCGGATCGGGTTGCATTCTCATCCCTGCTTGTCACTGACGTACTCGTTTTGGTAAGCTACCACGGCACCCTCTTGTGTGAAAGCTGCGTTCACCTTGCTGGAAACCCTGGTGGTGTTCACGGTCGTGGCCGTGCTGGTCGCCATTGCGATCCCCGCGACCACGCACGTCAGCCAGTACTCCGCGCGGATGAAGTCCATCGCCAACATGCGCCAGATCGGCGTGGCGGCCTACCTCTACGCCAACGACCACAACCAGCAGCTTCCCGGGCGAGTCTCCGATGCCGGCTTGCCGGCGGCCAACACCAGCGGGACCTGGCCGCAGCTTTTCTGCGACTACCTGAGCCCGACCGACCCGCGGGTTTTTCTCGACCCGAGTGATAAACAAACGGCGACTCTGCTGCCCAACTTGGTGCTGTCGCCGGTGGTCAACCGCACGGGCTACCTCTACAACGGATTCGACGATCTCGGCTCGGACGGCCAACCGCCCGCCATGATCCCGCTCAACCGCGTGCAGAACCCCTCCCAGGTGATCCTCCTCGCGCCCAAGGTGCAGGGTGCCACGCAGTTCTATGCCGACCTGCTTCTCCCCTCGCTGACCGACCTGCTGTCGCAGTTGAACCCCAAGGTGTACGACGGCGGCGCGAGCTACCTCTTCACGGACGGCAGCGTGCGTTTCCTCCGGCAGGCGGACTACTCCAACAACTACTGGCTGGCCGACAAATCCATCCAGCTGCCGACCGTGACGTCGACCATCAACGCGCGGTTTGCGTTCGCACGAGGGGGATTCTTAGGAGGACCGCTGCGCTGGCCGGGATCGTTGGGGGCCGCCAACTGGCGGTGAGGTGCACCAGCGCCAGGAGCGCGTTCATCAGCCCCAGAACGGCCGCCGGCCGCCAGCGCGGCGGCTGCCGCGGACGCAACGTGTGGTCCGCTGGCAAGACCAGGGCGAGCACGAAGCTCAGGACAAACCATGCCACGTAGTTCTGGACAGGCGGCCACGCGGGTGCCGGGGGGGAGGCCTGGCCCGGATACCAGAGCCAGTAGCCACGCACCTTCCAGGCCACGCTTTCGAGGTTGAGGTCGGTCAGCACGGCGACGGCGGCGACGCCGACGGCGGTTTCGAGGCGGCCCGCCGCCGGGCGCAACCAGAGCGTCAGGCTGCGCCCGCACAGCACGACGACCAGCCACGCCAGCGGGATGGCCATCGGCACCACGCCGCCGATGCGCGGGCCGAAGTTGTCGGTGTATGCATAGGGGCCGAAAGGAAACCCCGTGCGGGTGCCGATCCATTCAAACACCGTGGAGGAAAGCAAGATGGTCGCCGCCTGCCGCCGCGCGGTCGGCAGACCCTCGCTGGCCACGGCGTGCAGGTAGACCGTCACCGCGGCCAGGAGCATCCAGACCGCATCTGAAACCCGCAACAACTCCTCCGCCAACCATCCGCCAAAACCGAACGGACCGAACCAGGCGTGCGCCCGCTCGGCGGTGATGCCGAGTGGCATCACGATGAAGCCTACTGCGGTCCAGATCAGGAAGCACAGCCACGCCCGGTCCAGGAGGTGGCGCGGGATGCGCCCGGCGATGGAGAATGGATAAGGCTGGCCGCGGTTCAAACTGCGTTCCATGTAAACGCGCCGCCGCCCGGCGGCAATCACAGGTTGCAAAACGGACGAACTGGCCGCAAAGAACTTGTAGCGTTTTTCATGATGAGAACGAGGCTGCTCTCCGTCCTGGCGATCTGCTGTCTTCCACTCTGCGCTTGGGCCTGGGCTCCGCAGACGAAATCCCCCAAGCCCGATGACCATCCGGCGAAAAAGGAGGCGGTCACCACCCCGGTGCTTCGACCCGGCGAATGGGTGCCGTTCATCGATCCGGAGAACCAGATCTTCCCATCGCTGCTGTTGGCCAGCGCCACGCTGAAGGAGCCACTGCGCGACAGCGACCCGGCCGAAGATCGCGACGGCCGCACTCGTCCCGCTGCCAAGACCACGGCCGCACCGCCGTCGGCACCGTCGGTGCCCGCTGTGCCGCCGGATCTGCTCGGGGATCAAAACGGCTTGTTTGGGGTGACGATCTCCAGCCCGGCAGACAATTCTCACGTGCGGGTCGCCATCCGCGAGAACGCCCTCATGCAGGCGGCCGTGCTGGAAGCGGATTTGCCGGAAAAAGGCCGCGAGTACCACCTGCTGCCGCCGGTCAACTACAAGTTTGAAGCCCTCAACCGGGTGCATCAGAGCATCCCGATGAACCTGGAGTTCTCCGTGCAGGCGGATGGCAAAGACCTCGGGCAGCGGTTCCTCACCGCACGGGTGCATCCGATCAACGACTGCCCCTACGCCTACCAGAATCCTGACGATCCGAGGGATTACGTGGACATCTCTTGGATGTTCGCGGCGTACGTCAACGAGGATCATCCCGCCATCCCGGGCTTGATGAAGGAAGCGCAGGAAGCCCGGGTCGTCGACGGTTTCGACGCCTACCAGAGCCACGATCCGGGCCGGGTGCTTCTCCAGGTGTTCGCCGTCTGGGAAGCCCTGCGCCAGCACCGCATCAAGTACAGTGACATCGGCACCACCACGACCGAGAGCGATTCCCTGTACACGCTGCACGTGCGCTTCATCGAGGAAGCATTGGCCGAGTCCCACGCCAACTGTGTCGACGCCAGCGTGATGCTGGCGGCCGTGCTGCGGCGGATGGGCATCGACACGTTCCTGGCGCTGGAGCCTGGACACATGTTCCTCGGCATCTACCTCGACGACACCGGCAAGCAGACCGCCTGCCTCGAAACGACGATGCTGGGTGACGACGATCCGGCCAAGTGCAACGAAAACCGCTTCTTGGCTCACGCTGCCAGTCGTGACGTGCGGCAACTCAAAGGCTGGCGAGTATTCAACGACGCCTTGGACTCCGCGACCAAGGAGTTCAAAAAACACCGGAGCCGCTTTGAGAAGGCAAACGATCCCGAATATGAGGTGGTGGACATCACCACCGCCCGGCGCGAGGGCATCGCACCAATCGGGTTTGTCCAGGCGGAGAAGGGAAATTAGGACGGTTTAAGTTCGCTCCACGCCAGCTTCCAGGATGATTGAACTCGTATTGGCACGCACCGTCGGCGCTCGTTTCTTTCTGTCATCCTGAGGCGAGGTCTGCGAGGGGGCGGGCCGCCCCCCCCCCCGGCGCGCCGGCCGGGGGGGGGGGGGGG
>CAXTMD010000036.1:0-4624 GCA_964245035.1 uncultured Chthoniobacterales bacterium | reverse complement strand
GACCTCGCCGCCATGTGCCCGCATGCCTCTTGATGGTAGGAGAGGCAGGACAGCCGTCAGTCAAGCAACTGGCGGGTGATCAAGCGAGTACCCCGCGGCGAGGTCCTTCGGCTCGCAGAACTCGCTTCAGGATGACAGAAGAAGAGGACGTGCGCTGGGGTTCTACCACCGCGGAACAGGTGCGAGCTTCGCAAAGCCAGCAGAGGCGGAGGAAAACGTCCACGGCGCAATCCTCGGAGAGGGCATCAACAGCTATCCGATCTCAGCAAGAACTCAAGACTAACGCTTGGCAGTTCCTAAAAACGGTCCACGTTTTTCTTGTCCCCCTTCAGGGCTGTTTCGCTTTGCCGGTTCACCCACGGCTAACGCCGTGGGCAATAGTTTTACGCTCCTGCTAGGACTGCACGAGCAGTGAAGACGCCGCGCAAATTACTTGTACTTCACGCTGCATCCGTACGGCTTGGACTTCGTGTGGGTGACTGGCTTACCCGCCAGCGCTTCGTCAAGCGCCTCGCCGACGTAGTTCGTCGCCTTGGCCAAATCGGCCTTGTCGGCTGATGGGATGCTGTCGATCGCGCCGGAGTAGATCAGCTTGCCCTCCGGGTCGACGATGAACATCTGCGGGGTGTTCCGTGCCTCGTAGAGGTGGCCGACCTTGCCGTCCGGGTCGAGCAGCAACGCCGTGTCTGCGGCGTACTTGTCAGCCTTGGCCTTCTTGGCGTCGGCCACGTCGAGATAACCCTGCTCGCCGGGTGCCGAGGAGTCGATGCTCAACCACACGATGCCTTTCTTGACGTACTCGGCTTGGAGCTTCTGCATGTTACCGCTCTCGTAGTGCTTGCGGACGAAAGGACACTCGGGATTGGTCCACTCCAGCACAACGTACTTGCCTTTGAACTCGCTGAGCTTCTCGTTTTTGCCGTCGGAATTGGGCAGGGAGAAGTCGGGCGCGGCGGCACCGACGGCGGGCGCTTCTGCACGCAGGGTGGCGGAGGAGGTGAGTAGGCCGGCGGCGAGGCAGGCCGAGGAGAGGAGGACAGGCAGTTTTTTCATGGGATCGGGTTGGGTTCGGATGGATGGATCAGCGGGCAGCCAAAGGTTTGCTGGTGCTGTTCTTGGAAGAGGTGGTGGCGAGCGCGTCGAGCACCGTCTGCTGCGTGAGGATCGTGGGTAGCACCACGGGCGCTTCTGGTTTGCCGGCCGGATAGATCACATACAGCGGCACGCTAGCAGCGTTGAACTGCCGCAGCAGCCGGGAAATGTCCTCCGAGGCCACCGTGTAGTCCGCCTTCACGAGCATGACGTTTCCATCCTGCATTGCCTTGCGCACAGGTTCGCTGTCGAGCACCACGCGTTCGTTGACCTTGCAGCTCACGCACCATTCCGCTGTGAAGTCGACGAACACGGTGCGGCCGGTTTTCAACGCGGAGTCAAGTTGCGCGGCGAAGCCTGCACCGGACGCGTCCGGCAAACGGGCTTGGCCGACTTCCCGGACGCAGAACCATCCGCCGCCGACCAAGAGCACGACGATGGCCAGTCGCGCCATCCAGCGGGCACGGTCGCTGGCCGCCAGGGTGTTGAACGCCCCCTGCACCCAGCACGCCACGCCGAGCGTCAGCAGGAGCGCACCGGTCCAGACGATGCCGTCCGGCCCCTTCGAGTGTCCGAGCGTCAGAAGCAGCCACAGCACCGTCGCGAGCAGGAGAAAGCCGGTGGCTTGCTTGACGCGTTCGGTCCATGCGCCGGGCTTCGGTAGAAACCGCAGCCAGCCGGGCCGCGCAGCCAGCAACACGAAGGGCGCGCTCATCCCCGTCGCGATGGCGGCAAACATGGCGAAGATCACCAGTGCACTCTGCGAGAACGCGAACGCCAGCGCCTCCCCAAACAGCGGCGCGGTGCACGCGCTGCCCAGCACGGTCGCCAAGACACCCTGCACGAACGCCCCGGCGTACCCCTCGCGACGACCAGCGGCGTCGGAGGCAGCGTTGGTGACGGTTCCCGGCAGGATGATCTCGAAAACCCCGAGCAGGTTCAGCGCGAACACAAACGTCGCTGCGCTCAAGCCGACGAGGAACCATGGATTTTGCAGGTGAAACGCGTAGCCGACTTGGTGTCCCGCCGCCCGCAGCCCGATAACCAGCGCGGCGAAACCGAGGAACCACGCGAACACCCCCGCCGCGTACGCCAATCCGAGTCGCAGAACGCGTGCGGGCGCTTCGTTGGCTTGTTTCACGAACGAAAACAGCTTCAGCGAGATGACCGGCAGCACGCAGGGCATCACGTTCAGGATCAGTCCGCCAAGAAGGCCCAGCAGCAAAAAATGCCAGAAAGAGCCCGCGACACGTGTCGGCGTTGTCCCGGAACCAGCCACGACGTTTCCGCCAGGGGAGATAGGAGGTTCGCTGGTCGCCTGCTTGACGCTGGCCACCGACCCGGGCTGGGCTGACACCGAGAAGGCCGCTTTTCCGCCACTCTGATCGACAAACATCCAGACGCCGCCGACCTGCTCCGCGTCCTTGGGATCGGAAGAAACCACCACCGCGGAGCTGGCCGTCCATCCGGCTCCCCCTGGCGTGATCGTCACCGGGTCCGGGTGCTCAACGACGGCCTGGTCTCCCGGGAGCGGGAAAAACTCGGAGCCTTGCGCCGGCACGGGTCCGGTGCCGGAGTATTGAAAGCTCAACTTCTTGCCGTCGAGTTGCCGGCGAACGTTGGCCGGATCGGCTGGCACGGGCAGCAACGCCCGGTACTTGGCAAAGACCTCCGTGTTTGCCGCCTGCGCCTGGCCGGCTGAGGACAGGTTTAGTGAGAGGTTCGCGTCGCCGGGGATGCAACGGTCCGCGCACACCAGCCAGGTGGCTTTTGCCTTGAGCGCAACTTCGCCGCCGGCCGGCAACTGGGCCGGGGGCGTGATCTCCGTCAGCAGCACGACCTCGTCGCTGTAGCCGTAGTTGATAATGTCGCCGGGGCTGACGATCTTGTCGGGCGCCGGCCACTGGATCGAACCAGCCTTGAAACCATCAGGGAGCTGCCACTCCAGGGCCGTCGGCAACCCGGCATCGCCGCTGTACTGCCAGTAGGTATGCCAGTGAGGGGCCATCTTCAGCCGCAGCCCCACCGTGAACGCCTTGCCCGGCGTGATGGCCGTCGTGTCGGCGATCAGGTCCGCTTTGACGAGCGTGACGCCATGGTCGGTCTGCGCGCGGGCGGCGCTCGCCAAGCCGATCCAGCACAACATTGCGCAAAAAAATGTCAGGAGCCTGGCGCGGGCGGTCGAAGTCAGGGGATTGAAAAGGGGCATGGCGATAAAGCTTTGACCGTTCGTCGGTGGAAGGGGTTCAACCTTACGCGCCAAAGGAATCGCATCCGGCCGCTTTTTTGCGGGGGCGGGGGCGATCAGGCTGCCGCGCGTCCATCCAATACGCCGAGAACAGCATCGGCTGTCCGCTCGGCCGCTCCCCCGCCGCCCAGGCGCTCGACCACCTCATACAGGTCGGCCAGTTGCCGTGTGCGCGCCTCGCCATCCGCCTCGAGCAGGCGCAGGGTTGCGCGTGCGATGGCGTCGGGGCGGGCCGCGCCCTGGAGGAACTCGCGCGCGATCTCCCGGCCGGCGAGCAGATTGATCATTCCCAGAAACGGCACCCGCACCACCGCCCGGCCCACCCAGTACGTCAGCGGGGCCACTTTGTAGACGATCACCAGCGGCATCCCGAGGCTCGCGGCCTCCACCGTGGCGGTACCCGACGCGACCATGCCGGCCGCCGCGCGTGCCATCAGCGCGCGCGAATCCCGCACGCCGACGGGCAAGTCCGCTTCGCTCCAGCCGCCCGCGGCGCGCAGGCGCGTCAGTTCCGCGGCGATGCGTTCGGAGGGCGCGGCGGTGGCGAAGCGCAGTTCCGGCCGCCGGGTGCGCATCTGCCGGGCCGCGGCGAGCAGGATGGGAAAAATCTTCCGCACCTCGCGCATCCGGCTGCCCGGAAAAAGACCGACGAGCCACGGGTCCCGTGTTTGCGGCGGTTCGGCGGCGAGGGCGTCGATCAGCGGGTGTCCGACGAAGACGGATTTCAGCCCGGCCGGTGCGTAGAGCGCCGGCTCGAACGGAAAGATGCAGATCATAAGGTCTAGCCAACGGGCCATCCGCGGGATGCGGCCGCGGTCCCACGCCCAGACCTGCGGGCTGATGTAGTAGAGGATCCTCAGCGGCAACCGGCGGCGGCGCAGTTCGGCGGCGAGGCGCAGGTTGAAGCCGGGATAGTCGATGAGCACCACGGCTGCCGGTCGCAGACGCTCGATCTCTGCCAGCACGTGGGCGAACTGCGCCCGGAAGTAGCCGTACTTCTTCAAGACTTCCCAGAGCCCGACCACGGCGGCCTCCTCGGTCCAATCCTCGATGCGGTCACCAGCCACCGCGCGCATCCGGGGACCGCCGCGGCCGTGGAAGACGATTTCCGGCCGCCGGGCGCGGAGGGCGTGCAGCAGCGCCGCGCCGTGCGTGTCCCCGCTGACTTCGCCGGCTACCAGGTAGAGGGAGGGGGAGGATGCATTCATCGGCAGGAGGCGCGGGCAGGGAAGTTACGGGCTTGGACGCGCCGGCTGCAACCACGCCGAATGCCACCCTTGACCT
>CAXTMD010000035.1:0-18399 GCA_964245035.1 uncultured Chthoniobacterales bacterium | reverse complement strand
GGTCGCCCGTCGGCCCGGCGGCCGGGAAGATCGCCGCGCGTGAGGCCGAGCGCCACCCCGCGCCAGGGACGCGCACCTACCAAGTGCAGCCCGGCGACTCGCTGGCGAGCATCTCACGCAAGTTTTACGGCAACAAGACCCGCGCCAAGGACATCCAGGACGCCAACATGAACACCGTGCCTAACGAGCGGAAGCTCAAGCCGGGCATGACGCTGATCATCCCCTGACGCGCAGCGCACGGGGCATGATTCCCTTCTTTCTGTCGTCCTGAGGCGAATGCAGTGAGTCGAAGGACCTCGCCGGAAGGTACCCCGCGCCACTCGCCGAATGCTGGAGCAGGGAACCAGCCAACCGCACCGGAAGTGAAAGGTGAGCGGACATTTCATGCCGAGATCCTCCGCCTCGTAGAACTCGTCTCGGAAGGAAAGGCCATTTAGCGAGGCGTACCTGGACGGCTCCCACCCGTCGCTCGATCCTCACAAGCCCGGCGGGTGCCGGATCGCGCAGCCATCAGCAGGGCGGGTGCGGCGGGTCCAGCGCGGCCCGCTGTTCGGATGGCCGGTCCAACCCGTGTCGAACCGCAGGCCCGCGACCACCAGGAACACGTGCCCGTCACGGGCGTAGACGCTGATCCACCGTCCCTCCCCGCTCTCCCCGAAGTCACGGAACCCCTCGGACGGCATCGAGTCCCGCATCAGACCGGCGCTTCGCAGGACGTACGAGGTTGCCCCCGAGCAGTCATATCCGCCCGATCCGTCGCTGTGGCCGCCGCCGTACACGTACGGTGCCTGCGCGATGCCGTTGGCGGCGGCCACGGCCGCCTGGACCGGTGCTGGCGCACGGGGTGGGACGATGGCGTAGCCTTCTGCCGTCAGGGTCGCCGTGTAGCCCGGGACGTAGTGGTAGACGTACGGCGGCGTGCTGGCGCAACCGGTCAGCAGCGCCGCGGCCGCGAGAATGGCCAGGAGTTTGCCGATGCTCACGGGAGGACTTGCTGGAGCATCGCCGCGAGGCGGTAGCCGCCTTTTTCCAGTTCGATGCGCACCACGCCGACCGCCCAGTCGGCGTAGGCCGGATGCAGGCCGGTTTTCTCGACGGCAGTCCCCATCACGGTCTGCTTGCCGTGGTAAGAGTCGACCCGCATCTGTTCAAACGTCAGGCGGTCGTGCGCCTCGCGCGCCACCGGCAGGATGTCGTTCGCCCACGACTCCGCCCAGTCCTTGAGCGGCAGGTTGGGCGCGGGCTTCCAGTTGGCCGGTTCCTGCCTGGCGAGCGCGTGCACGAACTCCGTCGGAGTCACGTCGGGCGGGTGGCTCGGGTTGGCCTTCTTGATCTCGGCGTCCACCTGTTCGATGAGGAGCTTGACCGCGTTGTTATCCCAGAAAGCGTGCAGCCGCGGCCGGCGCTTGATCGCCCCGGGATCGGCGGTCGGCGGGGTCAGGATGTTCAAAAAGAAGCTGTTGCCGCCCTCGTCGCCGAGTGCGCTTGGGTCGGTGTCCGGATTGGCGACGTGGCCGTTGTCGAAATACTCCGCGCCGACGTGCAGGGGCTGGTGGATGTCACCGACGTAGTGCGCCAGCAGGATCAGGGCGACCGGCTTGGTGATGGCGCGGGCGTTCTGCTCGTTTTCCTGTCCGGAGAGGACGCGGCAGCAGAAGTTGATCATGTGCACGATGTCCCAGGGCGAGCGCCCCGCCTTGCCGTCGGCGTACTTCTCGTTGCCGGCCAAAGGCACGTCGGTGTAGTGGAACCAGTGGTGGGAGGGATGGGCGTCGTCGTTGGCGTCGGAGGGTTTGTTGGCCTCCCAAAACGCGCGCAGTTGCGCCTCGATCTTGGGGTGGTCGGGCATCTTGAAGCCACGCGGATCGTCCTCGCTGCCGTTGCGGTCCCAGCTCTTGATCCGGTCGGGGATCGTCGCGGCGAAGCCCAGCGGGAGGCCTTCGAGCAGGTCGTTGACCTTGGCAGCGGTGGGAGTACCGGCGAGCCGTTCGGCGGCGATGTTTCCGACGGTGGTGTGTCCTTCCTCGCCATAACCGAAGGCGGAGAGAGGAGCGAAGCCGAGCAGGCCGGCGGCGAGCATGAGGAGGGGTAAGCGCTTCAAGATGGCGACCATCGTAGCGCGCACCGGGGAGGAAGCAACCGGCGCGTTGGGCGCGGTCCGACGCGGGTGATGGTAGCGACCCTAACGGGATTCGAACCCGTGTTCACGGCTTGAAAGGCCGTTGTCCTAACCACTGGACGATAGGGTCAGACGACCGCACGCGTTTCGGCGTGGCGGGAGCGGAAATATGGGATGAACCGACGCGCTAGCAAGAGAAATCTTTCGCTTGGGCCAGCAACAGGTCGGCCGTGCGGGCTGCCGCGCCGCGGTGGTTCGCCAGCAGGCGGCGGGCATTGTCCGCCATCCTCTCGGCGGAAGCCGGCTCGCTGAGCAGGCGCGCACAGGCAATTTTCAAATCCTGCGGATCGCGGACCTGCAACGCTCCACCGGTGTCCAACAGGCCGGCGACGAAGTCAGAGAAATTTTCCATGTGCGGCCCGAACAGAACCGGCTTGCCAGCCGCGACGGCTTCGGCGGGATTTTGCCCGCCGATCCCTGTGAAGCTCTTGCCGATGAACACGAGCGTGGCCGCCGCGTACCAGTCGCGGAGTTCACCCGTGGTATCGAGCAGGAGCACGTCGGGGCGGCCGTTCGCCGACGCGATGCGCGTACGGTGGAGAACGCGCAAACCCAGTGACTCGAGTTCCGCACGCACGGTCGGCGCGCGTTCCACGTGGCGCGGGGCCACGATCAGAAAGAGGTGCGGGAATGACCTGCGCAGATCCCGGTACACCCCGCCCAGGATTTTCTCCTCGCCCGGATGGGTGCTGCCGCCGAGCAGGATCGGGGTGTCGGCGGCGAGGCCGATCCCGGCCAGGATTTCTCTCCAGGCCACGGAACCTTCCCGGTGCGCATTCGCCACCGCCCTAGCATCGTCAAACTTCACGCTGCCCGTCCGCCGCAGGTTCGCGGACGGCACGCCGACCGACTGCCATCGCACCAGGTCGGTTTCTTCGGGCACCGCGACGAGGTCCAGCAATCCGAAGAGTTGGTGCGCCAACCCGCCAAATTTCCGAAAGCGGCGCCCGGAGCGTGGCGACATCCGGGCGTTGACCAGGGCCGTGGGGATGCCTGAGCGCCTCGCCTCCCACAACTGGTTCGGCCAGAGTCCGCCGTCAACGACCACCAGTTGACTCGGACGCACGGCGCGGAACGTCCGCCGCACCGCTCCCAGCAAGTCGACCGGCGTGTAGAGGACCTCCACGTCAGCGGGCGCGCGATCCCGCGCCAGCTGAAAACCCGTGGTCGTCGTGGTGGAAAGGACCAGCGGCAACCCGGGCTCACGCGTGCGGAGAGCGTCGATCAACTTCAACGCCACCAGGGTCTCGCCGACGCTGACGGCTTGCAGCCACGGGCGCGGCGGACCGGCCGCCAGCCGGGCGCGGACCTCCGGGGCAAAATAGCCGAACCGCTGCCAGAAATGAGGGCGAAAGTTCCCACGCCGGACCATCCGCCGCAGATACCCCGGCAGCAGCAGCACGAAGGCCACCGGGAAGGCCAGATTGTAGAACCAGCGGATCAAGTTTGGGGCGGGGAGGAATCCTCGGGTGCCGCGGCGTCCGCGCGTCGGAGAAAAACCACCTCGGTGGTGCCGTAGCGTTTCTGCCGCACGACGGTCCAGCCGTTCGTTTCGAGCAAGAGTTCGTGGCGCGGCGACTTTTCGAGCACGAACAAGCCATCGGAAGCCAGCGCCCGCACCAGCGCAGGGCTCGCCAGCAGCTTGGCGGCGAAGTCCTCCCGCTGGTCACCCGTGGTGTAAGGCGGGTCCGCAAAGATCAGGTCGCGCGTCGGACCGCCGGATTCGATCCGTTGCAGATAGGTCAGGGCATCCAGGCAGATCACTTCCGCCTGCCCGGCCAGCCGGGTCGCCGCCAGATTTTTGCGGATGCACTCGGCCGCGCGGCGGTCGCGTTCGACGAACGTCGCTGCACCCGCCCCGCGGCTCAGCGCCTCGATTCCCAACCCGCCGGTGCCGGCGAACAAGTCCAGCACACGCGCACCCAGCACCCGCTCGGCGAGACTGGAAAAAACCGCCGCGCGCACTTGGTCCATCGTCGGGCGCACCCCGTCCCAACGCGGGCAGACCAGGGGGATGCCGCCGGCTGAACCCGCGATCACGCGCATCGCCCGTTCATCATGGCAAGCGGGGTTCTCCGCCGCGGGGTTGGCCTTTCGGGTTCCTGGACTTTGGTGCGAGCAGGTTGTCCAAGAGACCCTTCATCGGCCCGGCGGTGAGCCGGTCGTAGAGGTTGGACTTCGGATCGTCGGCCGGTCCGGTCACATCGAAGTCGAGCGAACGGCAGCCAGCCGCCTCCGGTCCGCAGGGCGCGAAGTTCGATTCGATGAACTGCGGAAGCTGGTGGCTGACGGCCTGATCAATGGTCAAGCGGCCATGCACGTCCAGTTGGTCCTCGTCGGTCTGGTAGGTGCCGTGCGCGTCGATGCGCACGTCGTTGGCAGCCAGCACCAGGGACTCGATCAGGACGCTGGTGCCGTCGACCTTGTATTGCAAATCGGCCTGCTTGAATTCGAGGCGGCCCAGGTCGCTGATCCGCAGAAGCTGACCGAGCAGCTTCAGCGGCGCCGAGCCGCGCAGTCGCCCGCCGACGAGCGAGAGCCGGCCGCCACCCGAGCGGCTGGCGGGGTCGTCCACCGAGCCGCGGCATTCGAGGCTGCCGTAGAACCGGCCTTCCGCGAACGGCGTTCGGTCATGGGAGAGGGCGGTTAACTGCCCCAACGCCACGCCGTCCAAGTGGCAGGCGGTCGAGAACATCGGCCGCCCATCTCGGGGCTGCACCCGAAAGTCGGTGCGCAGCGAGCCGCCGGCGAGCGTGCCCTGCCCATCGTGCAGGATCAATCCCTCGCGCTGACCCAGGTCGACGGCCGTGTGGTAGTTGGTGAGCGCGAGGCCGGTCGAGGGCACCGCGACTTTGTCGAGGCAAACCGATCCGTGGACGTGCTGCGCGTCCGTGATCGCGCCGTCCGAGTTGAGTTCGTCCACCTGCACGAGCGGACGATGGCCGCGGTTGAGAAAGTCCAGCTTGCCGTGCCGGATGTGCAGACTGCTGATCGGGAGCGCGATGCCTGCGAGCCGGGGGGGCTTCGCCGCGCCGTCCGCGCGGTGTTCATCGGCGGGTGGCGCTCCCGTCGGCGGCGGGGCTGCCGGCAGACTTTCCTGGGCGAGTTCCCCGGCTGGCGGCGAGGGCGGTCGGTCGCGCCCGGGTGGGAAGCTCCAGCGGCCGTCGCCGTCCTGCTGCCAGGTCAGGCGAGGCCGATCCAAGAGCACGCGCTCGATGACCAGGCGGCGCTCGGTGAGCAGAGGCCACCACGCAAAGCGCACCCGGAAACTCGCCGCCGTCAAAAAATCCGGCGTGGCATCCGCAGAACCCGGCTCACCGCGCAGCGTGATGCCATCGAGCCGCAGCCCCTCCCAGGGGGTGACGGTGGTTTTCTGGAGGTGGACAGGCACCTGCAGGTTGTCCTCCACCACCGCGCGAATCCGCTGTTGCACGCCGTGGGATTGCACATAAAGGTTGGCGGCGAGCAGCGCGGTGCCGCCCAACGCAATCGCTGCCACCGCCGCGCGCAACACGTACCAGCCAAGTCTTCTCACGGTGAAACAAACTACCCGGCTCCGCGGGGAAAGGAAGCCGGAATCCGCCGTCCGCTCTGCGGAGCGCATCCTCGTGATTTTTAATCCCGCCGCTCGCAGCGAACGCGCCGGGCAGCTCCGGGATCGCCTCCACGCGCTCGATCCGCGGGCCGTCGTCCGGCCGACCGGTGGCCCGGGCGACGCCGCCGCGATGGCCGCCGCGGCGGTGCAGGAGGGCTTTTCCGTGGTGGTAGCGGCCGGCGGCGACGGGACGATCAACGAGGTCGTCAACGGCCTCGCCGGCTCGGAGGCGACGCTGGGACTGCTGCCGCTCGGCACGATGAACGTCTTCGCCGCCGAACTCGGCATCCCGGGCAACCGGTTGCGGCGCTGCTGGGAAATCATCCGCGCGGGCCACGTCCGGCGCATTGACCTGGCGCGGGCCAACTCCCATCGCTTCGTGCAACTGGCCGGCGTCGGCTTCGACGCCCAAGCGGTCGCCGGGGTGGACCGCGCGGCGAAGAAAAATTTCGGTCCGCTGAGCTACGTCATCTCCGCGGCCAAGGTCGCCACGCGCGTGCCGCCGGAACTGCGGATCGTCGGCGACGACGGCACCGTGCGCAAAGGCTCGTTCGTGCTCGTCGGCAACGGCCGGTACTACGGCGGCAAGCTCGCCGTGTTCAAGCAGGCGGTCATCGACGACGGCAAGCTCGACGTGCTCGTGTTCAAGAACCTCGGCTACCTGGACATCATCCGCTACATCCAGAGCATTTTCCTGGGCACCCACCTGGCGTTGCGCGATGTGGAATACTTCCAGACCGCGGGCTTGCAGGTGGATCCGCTCTCCGACGAGGACGTGCCTTTTGAGGCCGACGGCGAGGTGGCGGGGTACGCGCCGGTGCGTTTCGAGGTGGCGCACCGGACCTTCAAGGTGCTCGTGCCGCCGCCCGCATGACCAAACGGCCGGCAACCTTGCGCGCGGGGACCGTTCCTGTTAAGTGAATACCCCGCACCGGCCGGCGTCTTTTTCCACGTTCGCTTTGCTTCGGTGACTTTTTGATGAGCAGTACCGCCGGCACCAAACCCGTCTTTTTCGATCTCGGAGGCAAACGCTGGCCGCGCACGCGGCGGTTGCTCGTGCTGCTCGGCCTGGCATTGTTCCTGGGCTCGGTGGTGTTCGTGCAGTCTCTTTTGACCCCACCGCTGCTCGTGCTGCCGGTGAAGCTCAAAAAGCTCAAGGAGCAGCTCAAGGCCCTCCAGAAACAGGGGACCGACCAGCCAAACATCCGCGCCGCCAACGCCACGGCGATGCAGCGGTTTTACAAAGGGGTGGCCACGCCCGGGCACGTCCCCGGAGCGGCAGACCCCGTGCCCGGCCACACGCCCCGCCCACCGCGTCCGGCCGGGCAGATCCGGCTCGGGTTCACGGTGGGCTGGGACCCGAGCAGCTTTGACTCACTCGTCGCGCACGCGGACAAGCTCACGCACGTCTGCCCCGAGTGGTTCAGCGTCACCACCAGCGACGGCAACATCACCGGCGACAACGACGTGAATCTGCTGCGCTTCCTGTCCGGCCGGCCGCAGATCCTCCTGCCGCTGATGACCAACTACGCCGGCGAGGGCCGGGTGCCCGAAGCGGTGGAAAACCTCGCGCATGGTCCGGCGGACGCGCAGGACCGTTTCGTCGACACGCTCAAGCGCAAGCTCGGGGAAATCCACGCGGGCGGCGTGCTCATCGACTGGGAGGGTATCGACGCTTCCTACCAGGATGATCTCACCAAATTTTTGACCAAGATCGCCGACGCGCTGCACGAGGCCGGCCTGCAACTCTGGCTCCAGATCCCGGTCGGCGACGAGCGGCAGGCGTACGACCTGGAGCCGCTGGCCGACGTGGTGGATTTCTTCGTCGCGTCGCTGCACGACCAGGTGTCGGAAGAAGACACCCCGGGGCCGGTGGCCGCGCAGGATTGGTTCGAGGGCTGGCTGTCGGCCGTGGCCAGCTACGGCGACCCGGAGCAGTGGGTCATCTCGTTGGGCAACTACGGCTACGACTGGCCGCAGGACCTCGCGGCGAACTCCCGCACCGGCTGGCGGCGCGCGGACACCATCTCCTTCGCCGACGCCATGAGCCGCGCAGCCTACGCCGGCGAGGGCAACACGCAGAGCGGCTCCCCGGAGTACAACCCCTCTTTTGATTACACCCTGGCGGGGGTCAACCATGAGGTGTGGTTCCTCGACGCCGTGTCGTTCCTCAACCAGGCGCGCGCGGCCCGGGCAAAGAACTTCAACAACCTCGCCATCAGCCGGCTCGGCACGGAGGACCCCCAGCTCTGGACCGCGCTGGACCTCGTCGCCGCCCCGCAACTCACGGGCGCGGACCTCGCGCCGCTGCTCGACCTGAAGACGGGCACGTCGATCACGAACATCGGCGTCGGCGACGTGGTGACCGCCGACATCTCGCCGGAGGACGGCAAGCGCCAGATCGCGCGCAACGCGGACAACGGCCTGCTCGGCACGACCTACGACAAGTTCCCGGAGTACCCCACGCTCTACCACCAGGGCGCGGGCGGCGACCACCAGGTGGCGTTGACGTTTGACGACGGCCCGGACCCCCGGTGGACGCCGAAGATCCTGGACATCCTCAAGGAAAAGGGCGTGCCGGCGACGTTTTTCATCCTCGGCCAGCAGGCGGAGAACTATCCCGGGTTGGTGGGGCGCATCGTCAACGAGGGCCACGTGATCGGCAGCCACACGTACACCCACCCGAACCTGTCGCTGTGCGACCCCGCGCGCGTCCGCATCGAACTCAACGCCACCCAGCGCCTGCTGGAGACGATCACCGGCCGTTCGACCACGCTGTTCCGGCCGCCGTACGAGGCTGACTCACGACCGAACCAGCTCTCGGAGATCACGCCGCTGCTCGTCGCGCAGGATCTCGATTACTTGACCGTCATGGAGAGCATTGACCCGGAGGACTACGAACTGCCGGGCGCGGACGTGATCTTCCAGCGGGTCAAGCAGCAGCGCCGCAACGGCAGCATCATCCTGCTCCACGACGCGGGCGGCGACCGCTCGCAGACCGTGGCCGCGCTGCCGAAGATCATCGACTACCTGCGCTCGCGCGGCGACCAGATCGTGTCGGTCAGCACGCTGCTGGGCACGACGCGCGACGACCTCAACCCGCCGCTCAAGGCCGCGGACCGCTCCCTGGCGCGGATCGCCAGCAACGTTGGTTTTCGGCTGGTCCACGTGGCTTTCGGCTTTCTGTGGGCGTTCATGATCGTGGCGACGATCCTGATCGTGCTGCGCACGGCGTTGGTGATCATCCTGGCGCTCTTGCAGCGCCGCCGGACGAAGCCGGCTAGCCAGGCGGCGGTGAGCCCGCCGCTGAGCGTCGTCATCGCCGCTTACAACGAGGAAAAAGTCATTGCTGCGACGCTGCGGTCCGTCCTCGACACGGACTACGGAGGCGACCTGGAAGTGATCGTGATCAACGACGGTTCCAAGGACCGGACCGGCGAGATCGTCGCGGAGGTCGCGGCAACCGATGGGCGCGTGCGGCTGGTCGAACAGGCCAACGCCGGCAAAAGCGAGGCGTTGCGGCGCGGCGTCGAACTGGCCCGGTTCAACCTGCTCGTGTTCCTGGACGCGGACACGCTCTTCCAGCGCGACACGCTGCGCTGCCTGGTCGCGCCCTTCGCCGAGGGCAACGTCGGCGCGGTCTCCGGTCACGCGCGGGTCGGCAATCCACGCAGCTTCGTCGCGCGCTGTCAGGCGCTCGAATACATCTGCGGGTTCAACCTGGACCGTCGCGCCTACGACGCCTGGGACTGCATCACCGTGGCCCCGGGGGCGATCAGCGCGGTGGACCGCGAGGCGCTGCGTGCGGTCGGCGGCTTCCGCTCCGACACGCTGGCCGAGGACACGGACCTGACGCTGGCGCTCCACCGGCAGGACTACCGGGTGCGCTACGTGTCCGACGCCGTGGCGTGGACCGAGGCGCCGGAAACGATCCGCGCGCTCGCCAAACAGCGGTTCCGTTGGTGCTTCGGCACGATGCAGTGCCTGTGGAAACACCGCGACATGCTCTTCAACCCGCGCTTTCGCGCGCTCGGGTTTTTCAGTCTGCCGAGCATCTGGTTTTTTCAGATCATTCTCGTCGCCCTGACCCCCCTGGTGGACCTGCTCCTGCTGGCCTCGATCCTCCTGGGCGACGGCCGGGCGGTGCTCCCTTACTTCCTGGTGTTCCTCGTGCTCGACCAACTGCTGGCCCTGCTGGCCTGCGCGTTGGAAAAAGAACCGCTGCGGCAAAGTTGGATCATGGTGCCGATGCGGCTGGTGTACCGGCCGCTGTTGAGCTGGGTGGTGTGGAAGTCCATCGTCAACGCCGCGCGTGGCGTGCTGGTGGGCTGGGGGAAGCTGGAGCGCACCGCCGCGGCGACGGTGCCCTCGCGCGCATGAAAAGGGCGGAACTTCTCGCGTTGCTGCTGTTGGGCGGGCTCGCGCTGCCCCTGGTCTCGTGCGAGCGTCCCACGCCGGAAACCGTTGCGCCACCCAAAGCGGCTGCCCCGCCGCGTTTGGCGGTGCCGGACCGCGGCGCGTACACCGGCGCCTACATCGACTTCGGCGACCAGGAAGACGCCGTGACGCTCGAAGGACTCGAAGAGTTCGAGGAAATGGTCGGCAAGCACCAGGCCATCGTCGCGTTTTCCAGCTACTGGGGAGAACAGAACTTCCCGGCCGCCGCGGCACAGATCGTCACCGCCCATGAGGCCGTGCCCCTCATCTTCTGGTCGCCGTGGGACCGGCCCTACAACGAGGAGGCCATCATGCTGCACGGCCCGGATCGGTTCAACCTCGGCAGCATCCTCGCCGGCCAGTGGGACGCGTACATCGACGGGTGGGCGGACGCCGCCAAGGCCGTGGGCAAACCCATCATGGTGTCGCTCTGCAACGAGATGAACGGCAGCTGGTTCCCGTGGAGCGGGTCTTACTACGGCGGCAACCGGCCGGTCGCCGGGACCGTGCCGGTGCGCTACGTGGGGCCGGAGTACTTCAAGCGCGCGTACCGCTACATCGTCGACCGGGTGCGCGCGCGGGGCGCGGCAAACATTTCTTGGGTGTTCCACGTCAACAACTTCGGCGATCCCTACGATCCTACCAACGCCATGGCGCTGTATTACCCCGGCCCAACCTACGCGGACTGGCTCGGGCTGAGCGTCTACGGCGAGCTTTACCCGGAGGCCCCCCGCTGGGACGAGTTCGACGACATGGTGGACAAACCTTACGCCGAGCTGGCTGCCGTGGACCCGACCAAGCCGATGATGCTGGCGGAATGGGGTGTGGGGGAGTTCCCGAAAAAAGGCAGCAAAGCGAAATGGATCGCGGCGGCGTTTGGTTCCGTCGAGGCCAGTTTTCCGCGCCTCAAGGCGGCGGTGTACTGGCACGAACGCTGGCAGAACTCCGGCTCGCTGCTCTACAGCAACCTGCGGCTGAACTCGTCGCCGCAGTCGCTCGACGCCTACCGCCAGGGCGTGGCCCGCCCGTATTGGATCGACCGGCCGATCATCCGATAAAGCGGGGGGCGGGCCGCGGATTCAAGAGTGGTAGCGGCAACCATTTGTCTGTCCTCCTAAGGCGAGTGCAACGAGGTGAAGGACCTCGGCAGGGGTACCCGCCTGACCCTCACCTTTGACCTGAGCCGCCAATGGTCCTCTGCTCCGACGTCTGGTGCACTGCCCACGCGTGCACCTTCCGGCGAGGGCCTTCGGCGCGTTTGACTCGCCTCAAGATGACAGACGTTTTTGAGGCACTTAGTTCAACGAACCACCCGCCATTCGCCAATCACAACTCGAAAAACGACCGTAGTTTGTTCAGGAACCCGGCTTGGTACTCCTGCTGCTTGGCCTCGATGAGCGCCGGGTGCTGCGCGCGGGCCTGCACGATGCCGTCGTTGGCAAGCTGCCGCCGGGCGAGCAGTTCGCTCAGGCGTCCCAGCAGATCGGCGTCCCGGGCGACCGCCTCGCCAAAGGTGCGCTTGGTGATTTCCATGACCTCGCAGTCGCTGACGGCCAGCACGCTGGCGCTGCGTTTCTCGCCGGTCAGCAGCGACATCTCGCCGAAACAGTCGCCGTCCTGCAAGGTGGCCACGCGGGTTTGCTGGCCGTCGACCAGGACGTTCACCGTCGCCTCGCCGCGGACCAGCACGAACATCGACGCGCCGTCGGCCTTTTCGTGGATGATGGTCTCGCCGCGGCCGTAGTGGTGGACGGGCGAGCGCGACACCAGTGTGGCGAGGCCATCGTCGCGCATCCCCTGGAAGAGCGGTTGGCGGGAGAGCAGTTCTCGCGTGGACTCGCGCGCGGGCGCGGACGCTGGGTGCCCCCCCGGGCTAGCGGGTGAGGCGCGTTCGATCTGAAGGTAACGGATCGGGTAGGGAATCTTGATGCCCTGCCGCCGCAGAGCGTACCAGACGTTCGTGCGCACGGCGTCCGCCGTGACGTTGTGGAGCCGGTGGTCGTCTAGCCAGAAGCGGACCTCGTAGACCACCGCGCTGTCGCCGAAGTTTTTCAGGAAAACGTTCGGCGGCGGTTCGGCCAGCACTCCCGGCGCGGCCGCCGCGGCGCGCCCCAGCGCGTCTTTGATGCGGTTTGGCGGGACGTCGTAGTCCAGGCCGATCTCCAGGCGCATGGCGTGCAGCGGACCGCCGCCGTGGTAGTTGACGATGGTCTGCCGGACGATCTGCTGGTTGGGCACGTCGAGTTGGACGGCGTCGGAGGTGACGAACCGTGTGGAACGCCAGTTGATCTCGACCGCCTGCGCGTGGGTCCCATCGATGAGCAGCCAGTCGCCGACGCTGAACGGCCGGCCGAACTGTAACGCAAAACCGGCGATGATGTTGCCCAGTGAGTCCTGCAGCGCGAAGCCCAGGATGATGCCGACCACCCCCGAGGCAGCCAGCAGGCCGGGCACCCGCACGTCGTAGCCGAACTGCAGGACCAGCAGCACCACCACGATGAGCACCAGCAGGGCGGTCACCTCACGGATGAATTTTGGGATGGGGGCTTTGCGGCGTTCCTCGAAGTACCAGCGCCAGAAATACTGGTCCAGCAGCCGCACCAGCACCCCGGCCCCGAGCACGGAAGAAAGCGCGCCGAGTTCGCGGGTGTCCAGGAACGCCGGCCGCAGCATCACCACGGCCAGGTAGGCCGCGAAGACCGCGCTGAAAAGCTGGTAGACCGCGCCGAGCCGTGTGCCGAGTCGGCGCTTGAGCAGCCGGCCGCCGCCCACCAGCACCAGGTAGATGCCAACGGCAGTCGCAACCGTGCCGCCGGCGACGCTCAGGTGGAACGCGGCGGAGTTGCCACTCGGAGGGAACACATCGGCCGTTGTAACACTGTCAGGCAGAGGCGGCAAGTCCCACCGCACCAGCGGTATCGTCTACAGGGTAGGGATGGCTCGGAGAACCGTCCCTACCCTGTAGACGGACGGCCGCAGGGCGGCCGCAAGAAGCCTCACATCTCCGTCGCTTCCAGGAAGCCTTCCAATTGCCGGATGCGCGTCGGATGGCGCATCTTGCGCAACGCCTTCGCCTCGATCTGCCGGATACGTTCGCGGGTGACCTTGAACTGCCGGCCGACCTCTTCGAGCGTGCGGCTGTAGCCGTCGATGAGGCCAAAGCGTTGTTCGAGCACCTGGCGCTCGCGTTCGGTCAATGTTTCGAGCACGTCCTTGATCTTGCCCTTCAAGAGCACGATCGCGGTCATGTCCGACGGGTTGTCCGCGCCTTTGTCCTCGATGAAGTCGCCAAAGTTGGTGTCCTCGCTGTCGCCGACCGGAGCCTGGAGCGAGATCGGCTGCTGCGCCATCTTGAGCACTTGGCGCACGCGCTCAACGGGCAGGTGCACCTCCTCGGCGACCTCCTCGGGAGTCGGTTCGCGGCCGTATTCCTGGACAAGCTGCTTCTGCACGCGCATCAGCTTGTTGATCGTCTCGATCATGTGCACGGGGATGCGGATCGTGCGCGCCTGGTCGGCGATGGAACGGGTGATCGCCTGCCGGATCCACCACGTCGCGTAGGTCGAAAACTTGTAGCCGCGCCGGTACTCGAACTTCTCCACCGCCTTCATCAGGCCCATGTTGCCTTCCTGGATCAGGTCGAGGAACGACAACCCACGGTTCGTGTACTTCTTGGCGATGGAGATGACCAGCCGCAGGTTGGCCTCAACCATCTCGTCCTTGGCCTTGCGGGCCTTGCGCAGCCAGCCTTTGAGTTCGTGGTACTCCTCGGCAAAGTCCTCCGGGGTGAGCCAGAACTGGTGTTCCAGTTCCTTGAGCTTGGCTCCGTAGTCGATCCGGTGCGAGCCGCCGGCCGAGGTGTGGGTATGCTGGGCTTGCAGTTGCGTCAGCACCTTGAAGTTGTTGTCCGCCAGCGCGACGAACTCTTCGGTGACCTTCTGCTTGAAATAAAACTTCGGGTAAAGCTTCTGCAACGCTTCGTGCTGGCGCTGGAACTCCTTGCGGCTTTCCTCGCCTTTGCCATTGGGACCGGACTGCGCTTGGTACAGACGCGAAAGCTCGGTGCTGTGCTGTTCGAGCTGTTCGCTGAGCTTGGGCAGCCCTTTAAGGTAACGCTCGCGGCTGTCGATCTTCTTGTCGAGGATCACACGGTCGAACCGCTCGCGGCCCTCCAGTAGCTTCTGCGAGAGGTCGAGGTGAGCGCGGGCGATGAACCCGAAGCGGTTCAGGTGCTTCTGGACTCGGACTTCGGCGTCCTCGATGCGCTTGGAGATTTCGACCTCCTGCTCTCGGGTGAGCAGAGGCACCTGGCCCATCTGCTTGAGGTACATCCGCACCGGGTCGTCGAGGATGTCCAACCGGCCGTTGGACTCACCCTTCTCGTCGTCGGACTTCTCGTCCTTTTCTTCGTCGTCCTCGGCGTCGCTGTCGAGTTCGCTGTCTTGCTCCTTTTTGAGGTCCTTGTAACGGTCAACGTCGGAAGCTTCGATGATGTCGAACTCCATCGAACGCAGCCGCGTCTGGATGGCCTCGATCAGGTCGGGGTCGTTGACACCGTCCGGCAGCGCCTCGTTAAGGTCATCCCACGTCAGGTAACCCTGCTCCTTGGCGAGCTTGATCAGCTCACGGATCTTTTCCTGCGTGTCGTGAGCCTCGGCCGTCACCTTGGGCGCCGGCGGGGCGATGTGGTGGACAACCGCCTTGGCTGCCGTCGAGGTCTTGGCAGCCTTCGCGGCCTTCGGGGCAGCCTTGGAACTTTTCGCCTCTGGCTTGGAGGTTTTCGACGCTCCTTTGATTTCGACGGCGGCTCCCGAACGGACTTTGGAGGGGACGGGAGCAGACGGGTTCGCTTTGGCCATGGGGACAGGGCAGTCAGTTAAGAGGCCCTGACAATCGAGAGCCGGCGAGCAACGCCGTCGCGGTCAGAGCCGCGCAATCTGTTTCAGCCTCAGTTGGAGGTCAAGAATTTCTTTCTGGAGGCGAGCGGTTTCCTCCGCGCCGGTGTCGGGAAGCCGTAAGCGGCCTTCAAGGGCAACTTTGTGCTCGCGCAGAATGCTGTTTTCCAAGTCGCGCCAGTTTTCCTGAGTCGCCCGCATGGGCTGATGATACGGTTTTTCCGCCATCAGGGCAGCGACGAAGGACTCTTGCGCGGGCGGCAGCGTGGCCATGAACGCGTTCGTCCCCGCCGCGTCACCCGGGGTCAAGGCGGCCGTGAGCGCATGGTAGAGCAGCTCCGATCCGCCGATCTGCGGCAGCACCTCCTCCCAAGCTTGGGTCTGGAGCCATTCGCGGGCTTCCGGGTCTTCGAGCGAGAGCTTGAGCAGGTCGCTGATAACCTTCGGTGGTTTCTCGAACGCCAGCGCATCCGGGACCGACGCTTCCGGCGCGGCCGGGCTCCCGGCCTTGAGGTCTGCCTCTCCCCCGCGCGTGCCGGCGTAGGAGCGTCGCTTGAGCAGTCCGCGGAAATCCTGCGCCGACAGGCCCAGTCGCGCGCTGACCTTGCCCACGACCGCCTCGCGGAACACGGGATCGGTCAGGAGCGAAACCGACTCGGCCATCTTGGCGCTGAACTGCGACTTGCCCCGCGGCGTGCCCAGGTCGTACTGCCCGGCCAGCCGCTCGATCTGGAAATCGAAGAAATCCTGCGCTGCACCGATGCGTTCCGCGAACGCCGCCGCGCCGTGGGTGCGGATGAGCGAGTCCGGGTCCTCGCCCGGCGGCATCGTGGCCACACGCACGGTGACGTTGGCCTCTAGGAGCGCCGGCAGGGAGCGTTCGGCCGCCTTTTGCCCGGCGTTGTCGGAATCGAAGCACAGCACCACTTGGTCGACGCTGCGCTTGAGTGTGCGCGCCTGCTGGTCTGTGAAGGCGGTGCCCTGCGCCGCGGTCACGTTGTGCACGCCCGCCTCGTAGGCGGTGATCAGGTCGATCTGCCCCTCGCACACGATGGCGAACCCGGCTTCCAGCAGCGCCGGCCGCGCCAAGTGCAGACCAAAGAGCACCTTGCCCTTGGTGAACAGCGGCGTTTCGGGCGAGTTGATGTATTTGGCTCCCTTTGTCTCCGCGTTGAGCACCCGGCCGCTGAAGGCGATGACCTCGCCCGACTCGTTGCAGATCGGGAACATGAGCCGGTCGCGGAAGCGGTCGTACGCGCGGGCCCGGCGCAGGAACACGTCGGTGATCTCCACGCCCGGGTCCGGCTCGTCCTTGAGCTTGACCAACCCGCTCTTGATCGCCTCCTCCTTGCGGAAGCCGCGCTCCTCGCACCAGCGCAGGCAGGCCTCGTACGAATCTGGCGCGTAACCGATCTGCCAGCGGGCGGCCGTCTCGCCCGTCAGCCCGCGCGACTTCAGGTAGGCGCGCGCGTGCTCGGCGGCGGGGGTTTTCATCAGGTTGCGGTGAAACCACGCCGCCGCCTCGCCGTGCAGGGCCAGCAGCCGCCGCCGCAGTTCACCGAAGCCGCGTTCTTCCGGCCGGCCGAATTTCTCCTCGACGATGGGGATGCCCTTCGCCTCGGCCAGCCGCCGCACCGCCGCCGGGAACTCGATGTTCTCGTGCATCATCACGAACTTGAACACCGTGCCGCCCACCCCGCAGCCGAAGCAGTGGAAGTGCTGCCGCGAGGGACTGACGTTGAACGACGGCGACTTCTCCCGGTGGAACGGGCAGAGCGCGACGAAGTTGGCCCCGGCGCGTTTGAGCGGCCCGATGCGGCTCTGGATCACCTCGACGATGTCGTTGGCGGCGGCGACTTGCTCGATGGTTTCGGGCGGGATCATCTGAGGGGGGAGCGGCGGCGGGTTTCAGCATTGCGCCGGGCGCGGCGCTCCGCAATGGTACGGGAAAGTTTTTGCCAGTTCTGCGCCGTTCCGTCCATGCGACTCATTGACCGATACATCGGCCGGGAAACCCTCGTTTCCTTCGTCCTCGCCGTTTGCGTGCTGAACATCGTGCTGGTCCTGGGGCAGGTCTTCAAGAAGCTCTTCGCCTTCATCCTCGACCACAACGTTCCGCTCTACTACATCTTCACGATCATCGTGTCGTTTCTGCCGACGGCGCTGGTTTACAGCATCCCGTGGGGTTTCCTGACGGCGGTGCTGCTCGTGTTCGGGCGGCTGTCGGCGGGCAACGAACTGACCGCCCTGCGCACCGCCGGCCTGAGCATCGCGCGGATCACGCGCTCCGTGGTGGCGCTGGCGTTCGCCGCCTCGGGGTTGTGCCTGTGGATCGACCTGTACGTCGCCCCGCGCGCCTTGCAGAACCTCCAGGCGTCGTTCGTAGAGATGGCCACGAGCAACCCGTCGGCGGCGTTCACCGGCGACCGGGTCATCAACGATTTCCCCGACCGGAAGATCTTTGTCGGCAAGAAGACCGGCAACCAGTTGGAAGACATCCGGGTGTTCGAGTTGGACGAGGCCAGCCGGCCGATCCGGGTGGTCTACGCCCGCACGGGCACGCTCGAAACGGACACCGCCCAGCGGCAGATCATCATGAACCTGGAAGGCAGCCGCTACGAACAGCGCGACCTGGGCAACCCGGACGATCTGACCAAGGTGCACGATGGCATTGCCATCGGCCACTTTCCACTTTCGATCTCGCTCGATGAGCTTTACACCAAGAAACAGGGCCGCCGCAAACCGGAGGCCTACACCTACGACGAACTCGTCGGTGAACTGGCCGCCCGGCGCGCGCAACTCGCCGCCGACCGCGAAAGCCTGAAGACTTCCCGCGACGACGACAAGCGCCGGGCGGTGCGCACGGACACGGCCCAACTGACCGCCGTCAAGACCGAACTCAACAAGCGGTTCTCCTTCTCGCTGGCGTGCGTGACGTTTGCGCTCATCGGCATCCCCCTCGGCATCACGGCGCAACGCCAGGAGACGACGGTGGGCTTCGCGCTGAGTCTGCTGGTGGCGCTGGCATATTTCTTGATCATCATCGTGGTGAACGCCTTCCGCGAGAAGGCGCACGTGCACCCCGAGTTATTGATCTGGCTGCCAAACGCGATCTTCCTGTTGCTCGGCGGGGGTTTGTTCTACCGGCTGAGCCGGCGCTGATCTGGTTGTAGGGCAGGCGCCCCGCCTGCCACGTTTCGGGACATTGATTGGGAACAGACGAAGGCATGCAATAGGCAGGCGGTTTCCTGTCACGCGGCAGGCGGGGCGCCTGCCCTACAACCAGATCAGCG
>CAXTMD010000034.1:17704-18513 GCA_964245035.1 uncultured Chthoniobacterales bacterium | reverse complement strand
ACCTGGAGCAGCACGCGCAACGCGGCGTCCGGGGCGAGCGGACCCTGCCGGCGCACGAGCGCGTCGAGCGTCTCGCCGTCGATGAACTCCATCGCGTAGAAGAACCGCTCGCCGTCCTGGCCGAGGTGGTAGACGGTCGCGATGTTGCGGTGGCGCAGGCGCGCGGCGGCACGGGCCTCGCGGATGAAGCGCTCACGGGCGTTGGGGTGGTGGATCAGCGCCGGGTTGACGACCTTCAGCGCCACCTCGCAGCGCAGGTTCACGTCGAACGCCTTGTAGGTGACACCCATCGTGCCGCGGCCCAGCTCCCACGGCGTCCCGTCGGCGCGCCGCAGCACCTCGTAGTGCTGAAAACGGTTGGTGGTGCCCGTAAGTTCCATCGCGTCGGTACGGCCACTCTAGCCGTGGCAGGGGGCGTTTGAAAACAACAATCCCCTGCTGTTTACCACGGGATGGACGCCCGCGGCGCCGGGTTGTTCGATCTTTTGCCCGCCGCGCCTGTGCTAGATTGCTGCATGGAAGCCGAATCCGCTGCCCGCGCCGTCGCCGCCCGTCTGCAGCGTGCCGGGCACACCGCCTACTTTGCCGGCGGCTGCGTGCGCGACGCCCTGCGCGGGGTCACCCCCAAGGATTTCGACATCGCCACCGATGCGCGGCCCGAGCAGGTCCAGGCGTTGTTTCCGCGCCACCTCGCCATCGGCGCGCACTTCGGGGTCATCGCGGTGCGCGAAGGCGGCTGTCAGTTCGAGGTGGCGAGTTTCCGCGCGGATGGCGCGTATCTCGACGGCCGGCGGCCGGTAGACGTGAGT
>CAXTMD010000034.1:16221-17694 GCA_964245035.1 uncultured Chthoniobacterales bacterium | reverse complement strand
GCGCGACTTCACGATCAACGGCATGTTTTACGACCCGGTGGCCGAGCGGGTGATCGACTACGTGGGCGGCCAGGCGGACCTCGCATCGGGCCGGTTGCGGGCCATCGGCGACGCGGACGCGCGGTTTCGCGAGGACCGGCTGCGGCTGTTGAGGGCGGTGCGGTTCGCGGCGGCGTTGGGCTTCGAGATCGAACCGGCGACCTGGGCGGCGGTGCGCGCGCACGCTGGAGAGATCGGCGTCGTCAGTGCCGAGCGCATCCGCGACGAGCTGGTGAAAATCTTCCGCGCGCCGACGCGGGTGCGTGGTTTCGACGGGTTGGATGCCAGCGGCTTAATGAAGGCAATCCTGCCCGAACTGGATGCCTGCAAAGGTTGCGAGCAGCCGCCGCAGTTTCACCCGGAGGGCGATGTGTTCGTACACACGCGGCTCATGCTCTCGCTGCTGCCCGAGGAGGTGAGCACGCCGCTGGTTTTCAGCGTGCTGCTGCACGACATCGGCAAGCCGCCGACGGCCAAGGTCGATCCGGAGGGTCGTATCCGCTTCAACGGCCACGAACACGTCGGTGCGGACATGGCGCTCAAGGTCATGGAGCGGCTGCGGTTTTCCAGGGCCGAGGTCGACGCGACGGTAGAGGCAGTGCGCTTGCACATGGCCTTCAAGGACGTGCCGAACATGCGTGTGGCCAAGCTCAAGCGGTTCATGGCGCGGCCGGGCTTTGAAGACGAGATGGAACTGCACCGCGTCGATTGCCTCGGCAGCCACGGGTACGTGGAGAACTACCATTTCCTGCGCGCCAAGCAGGAGGAGTTTGCCCACGAACCGCTGATCCCGAAGCCGTTCGTGAACGGCCACGACCTGATCAAGCTGGGACTGAAGCCCGGACCGAAGATCGGTGAGATCCTGGAAGCGGCACAGACGCGCCAGTTGGAAGGAGCGTTCACGGACCGGGATGATGCCTTACGCTGGGTGCAAGCGGAGTATTTCTCTGCCGCAGGGTCTGAGTTGTAGGGCAGGCGCCCCGCCTGCCGCGTTACGGGACGTAGTTTGGGAACAGACCAGAAGGAGGAGGCATGCAACAGGCAATCAGCTTCCCGTAACGCGGCAGGCGGGGCGCCTGCCCTACAACTCAAGCATCCTCTCCACCCGCCGGCGTCCACTTCTTGCCCGAGCGCGTCCCGAAGATCGCGCTGCCGACCCGCACCAGGGTCGCGCCCTCCTCGACCGCCACGGCGTAGTCCCCGCTCATGCCCATGGACAGCTGCGGCAGGCCCACACCTGCCTCACGTTCCAGGCGGTCGCGCAACTCTCGGAGCTGACAGAAATACGGCCGTGAGTTCTCCGCCTCCGGCGCGAACGGAGCCATCGCCATCAGCCCGACGACTTCCAGACGGTCGAGCGCGACGATCTCCTCCATCTGCGCTGCCAGTGCCTCGGGCTTGAAGCCAAACTTCGTTGCCTCGCCGGCTACGTTT
>CAXTMD010000034.1:0-16211 GCA_964245035.1 uncultured Chthoniobacterales bacterium | reverse complement strand
GCCCTTCCTAGTCCGCGATCCGTTGGAATTGCTGCGCCAGCTCCAGCGAGTCGACGCTGTGGAACAACTCGAAGAACGGCAGCGCCGCGCGGATTTTATTCTTCTGCAAATGTCCGATGAAGTGCCACCGCAGCCGCGAGGCCAGCAACGGGATCTTCGCACGGGCTTCCTGGACCCGGCTCTCGCCGAACACGACCTGCCCGGTCTCCGCTACCTCGCGGATCGCTTCGGGTGGGTGGGTCTTGGACACCGCGACGAGTTCCACGTCGTCCGACAAACGGCCCGACCGGCGCGCGGCTTCGGCCACGTTCTCCCGCACGGCGGCCAGACGATGTTCGAGGCTGTCCATTAGAAAAATTACGAACCGTTGACCGCCTGATTAGTTTTCCTTATCTGTAGGGGCGTTCCCTATGCAAATCGAGACTTTCAAGGTGTTCTGTGATCTCGTGGAGACGTCCAGCTTCTCGCGCGCGGCGTCGCTCAACTCCATCACGCAAAGCGCGGTCAGTCAACAGATCCGCGCCCTGGAGCGCCACTTCCACGTCAGCCTGATCGAGCGCGGCCGGAAAAACTTCTCCGTCACCCAGGAAGGCCGGGCGTTCCTCCAGGCCAGCAAGGAAATCCTGCACACCTTCGAAAACCTCGGCAGCCGCATCCGCGAACTGCAAAACGTCGTGGCGGGCGAGCTGAAGATCGCCACGATCTACAGCATCGGCCTGCACGAGCTGCCGCCCTTTCTAAAGAAGTTCCGCACGTTGTACCCGGACGTGGAGGTGAAGGTCGACTACCGCCGCTCGGCGCAGGTGTACAGCGAGGTGCTCGAAGGCAACGCCGACGTCGGGCTGGTGGCGTTCCCGGCCAAGCGCACCGGGCTGGTCATCGAGGATTTCTGGCGGGACAAGCTCGTGCTCATCTGCCACCCGGACCACCCGCTCGCCGAGCGCAAACGCGTGCGCCTGCGTGACTTGGCGGGCGAAAAATTCATCTCGTTCGAGCCCGACTTGCCAACGCGCAAGGTCATCGACCGGCTCCTGCGCGAACAAGGCGTCAAGATCGAACAGGCGATGGAATTCGACAACATCGAGACGGTCAAGCGCGCGGTGGAGATCGAGAACGGCATCTCGCTCGTGCCGCAGACCAGCGTGGCGGACGAGTCGCGCAACGGCAGCCTCGTGGCCGTCGAGGTGGAGAGCTTCGACATGTGGCGTCCGCTCGGGGTGATGTACCGCCGCCATCGCGCGATCACGCCAGCGCAGCAGCAGTTCGTCGCGCTGCTCAAGGAACCGCGCTGGCTGCCGACCGACGGTTTGCTGGACCAGGCAGCCGCCTAAAAATCGGACGTTGCCGAACGGGGCGCGCTGCGGCAGGATGCCGCCCCGTCAGGCCCCGCTTTCCACCCCGGGCCACCGTGCGATGCTCAACTACATCTGGCTGGCGCTCGTCGTCGTGTCCGTCGTGATCGGCGGCTGCAACGGCCACCTCAACGACGTGACGGCCGGCGCGCTCGACGGGGCGAAGAACGCCGTGGTGGGCGTGGCCCTGCCGCTGGTCGGAGTGTGGGCGCTCTGGCTGGGCATCATGCGTCTGGCGGAGCGTTCCGGCCTCGTGCAGGTCCTCGCGCGGGCGTTGCGGCCGGTGCTGCGCGCGCTGTTCCCGGACGTGCCCGCCGACCACCCGGCGATGGGCTCGATGGTCCTGAACGTCGCCGCCAACATGCTCGGCCTCGGCAACGCCGCCACCCCGCTCGGGCTGCGCGCCATGGCCGACCTCGAACGGCTCAACCCGCACCCCGGCACGGCGACCAATGCCATGTGCACGTTCCTGGCGATCAACACCAGTTCCGTGCAACTGATCCCCATCGGGGCCATCGCGATCATGGCTGCCAACGGCGGCAAGCAGCCGACGATCATCGTCGGCAGCGCGCTCGTGGCCACGACCTGCGCGTGCCTGACGGGCATCCTGGCCGCCAAGGTGTTGGAGCGGCTGCCGGTTTTTGCGCTGCCGGCAGCGGAGCGTCCCGTCGGCGCGTCCGACGAGCCTCCGCCCGTGCCGGAGACGGTCGTGCCGGACCTGTCGCCGCTCACTGGCGGGAGAGGGGTGGCTGCGGTGGTGGTCCTCGCGAGCTTCGCGGTGTTTTTGGTCGGCGTCTTCCTGCGTGCGGCGTTCGTCGGCACGCCGCCGGCGGGCATCCTCGTAACGCCTGGTCAGGAAAACTCGTTCGTCCGGGCGGTGGGCGCGGTCTCGTTGCTGGCAGTGCCGCTGCTGTTGTCGTTTTTTCCGCTGTACGCCGCGCTGCGGGGGGTCAAGGTCTACGAGGAGTTCGTCGAGGGTGCCAAGGAAGGCTTCCCGGTCGCGCTCCGGGTGATCCCGTTTTTGGTGGCGATGCTCATGGCCATCGGCATGCTGCGCGGCAGCGGGGGCATGCAAATGCTCACGGACGGTCTGCGGCCCGTGCTGGACCGCGTCGGCTTTTCCGCGGACCTTTTGCCGATGGTGCTCATGCGCCCGCTCAGCGGCAGCGGCACGCAGGGACTCTTCGCCGACCTCGTGACCCACTTCGGCGCGGACAGCCCGCTCGCCCGCACCGCCGGGACGATCTACGGCAGCACGGAGACGACCTTTTACGTCATCGCCGTCTACTTCGGCTCGGTGGCCGTGCGCCGCACCCGCCACGCCGTGGCGGCCGGCCTGATCGCCGATTTCACCGGCGTCGTCGCGTCGGTGATTGTCTGCCGCCTGATGTTCGGCGCTTGAAAAATCGACCCCCGCAACGTGCCATCCGCGTACGGATACGAACGCTGGACAACGCCCGATGTTCTGGCAGAGTGCCCGGCTACGACTCTTACATCACATGCCCTCTTTCGCCCTGTTCCTGGCCCGCTTCATCAAGAGTCCGATGCAGGTGGCCTCCATCATCCCCAGTTCGCCGATGATGGTGCGCCGCGTCTCGGATAAAATGGACCTTGCGCGGCCCTGCGTGGTCGCCGAATACGGCCCGGGCGAGGGGTGCCACACCCGCGAGATGCTCAAGCGTTCGCACCCGGAGTCCAAGTTTTTGCTCTTCGAACTCGACGCGGAGTTTTGCCGCGACTTGGAGCGTCAATTCGCCGACGACTCGCGCGTGACGGTGATCCAGGGCGACTGCGCCACGCTGCCGCAGGAGTTGGCCAAGCAGAACCTGACCCACTGCGACTACGTGCTCTCAGGCATTCCCTTCAGCACCATGCCGGTGGGCAAGAAGCAGCAAATCCTGCGCAACACCTACGAATCTCTCAAGCCCGGCGGCGAGTTCGTCATCTACCAGGTGACCAACGAACTCCGTCGGCACGCGACGCCCGACATCTTCCCCCGGGCCAAGAGCGAATATTTCCTGCAAAATATCCCGCCGATGTTCATCACGGTGTTCCACAAGGACGCCGCGCCGGTGTCTTCGCGGGAAGTTTCCGGCGGTAAAAGCGGCAATGGCCAGCACGCCAAGGGCCAGAAGAGCCGCGCGCTCGCCGCCGACCGGGCGCGGCGCTAAACCGCTCCCTTTTCCGCTGCGATGACGCCCCCTTCCACCCGCACCGAAAAAGACAGCATGGGCGAGATGCCCGTGCCCGCCGACGCGCTCTACGGCGCGACCACGCAGCGTGCCGTCCTGAACTTTCCCATCAGCGGCTACCGCTTTGGGCGCTCGTTTTTGCGCGCGCTCGGGCTGGTGAAGTCCGCCGCAGCGCAAGCTAACCAGGAACTCGGCAAAATCACGCCCGAGCAGGCCCGGTTCATCGGGGAGGCGGCCGAGGAGTTGATCGACGGCAAGCTGGACGCGCATTTCCCCATCGACATCTTCCAGACGGGCTCCGGGACGAGCACCAATATGAACGCCAACGAGGTGCTGGCCAACCGCGCCTCGCAACTCGCCGGCGAGCCCATCGGCTCCAGGCGGCCAGTGCACCCCAATGACCACGTCAACATGGGGCAGTCGAGCAACGACGTGATCCCCACGGCGATGCACGTCGCGGCGGCGGAAACGCTCCAAAATGAACTGCTACCGGCGCTGGACGAACTCGGCGAGGCGCTGTCCGCCAAGTTGCGCGAGTTCTGGGAGATCATCAAGATTGGCCGCACGCACCTCATGGACGCCACGCCGGTGCGGCTCGGCCAGGAGTTCGCCGGCTACGCGCGGCAGGCCAAGCTGGGCCGGCAACGCGTCGAAGCAGCCGTGCGCGCCGTCGAGGAGTTGCCGCTCGGCGGGACGGCGGTTGGCACGGGGTTGAACTGCCACCCGGATTTTCCGCGGATCGCCATCGGGCACCTGAGCAAGCGTGCCAAAGTGACGTTCCGCGAGGCGGCAGACCACTTCGAGGCGCAGTCCGCCAAGGATGGCTTGGTGGAGGCCAGCAGCCTCGTCAAAACGGTGGCGACGAGTCTGTTCAAGGTGGCCAACGACATCCGCTGGCTGAGCAGTGGTCCGCGTTGCGGCTTCGGCGAGATCACGCTGCCAGCCACGCAGCCGGGCAGTTCCATCATGCCGGGCAAGGTCAATCCGGTGATGTGCGAGGCGTTGATGCAGGCATGCGCGCAGGTGTTTGGCGGCGACGCCACGATCACCTGGGCCGCCGCGGCGGGAAGTTCATTCGAGCTGAACGTGATGATGCCCGTGCTTGCGCACCATTTCCTGGAGAATACCCGCATCCTCGCCAACGCGGTGCGCGTGTTCACCGACAAGTGCGTGCGCGGCATCAACGCCAACGAGGCGCGCTGCAACGAACTCGTCGAGTACAGCATGGCAATGGTCACGAGCCTCGCGCCGATCATCGGCTACGACCGCGCGGCCGAGATCGCCAAGGAAAGCGGCAAGACGGGCAAGACGGTGCGCGAAATCTGCCAGGAGCAGCAGGTGTTACCCGAGGCGGAACTGAATGCCGCGCTCGATCCGGTCGAAATGACCAAGCCCGGCGGCGAAGGCGCGGCGGGCGGGTAGCATGCCTCCGCGCAAACAGCAAGGATCGCCGGGCAACCCGCTGGACATCGTCATCCAGCTTGTCAGCCTGTTTTTCGGCAGCGGAGCTAACGGCAACAAGCAGCGCGCTTCTCTGGCGGCTGCCGGGGTAGTCTGCCTCTCGGTGCTGTTCACCGGCGGCTGGTATCTCTTCCAGCCGAGCGCGCGCAAGGCCGAAGTGCGCCGGCTGATCGCCAACTCTCAACAAGATCATAAGCAGATCAAGATCACCCAGGTTCTCTGGGACATCTGGACGCTCTACTTTTCGCGGCCGTTCGTCTCGACCCACGTCCAGCCGGGCGAGGGGAGCCTGCTGGCGGGCGAACCGGAGCGTACCAGCTTCCCACACGGGATTCGCGTGCTCTACAACACCGCCTACACGGTCGGCTACTGCGACGACCTCGCCGATCCAGCATGGGTCGGTTACCGGGTGTTCGACATGAACGGCCACGTGACCCCGCCCAAGCGGCCCCAAGGCTTCTTCACCGACCCGCGCACCGCCGCCCGCGTGGAAACCTCCGACTACAACGAAAGCGGCTACGACCGCGGCCACATGGCTCCCAACTACGCCATCGGCACGCGCTACGGCGCGGCGGCACAGGAGGAAACCTTCAAGATGTCGAACGTCTGCCCGCAACGCCACCGCCTCAACGCCGGCCTGTGGAAGGATCTCGAAACCAAGATCGCAGACAACTACACCGGCCGCTATGGGCAGGTCTGGGTGATCGACGGCCCGGTCTTCGGCCCGGAGGACCGGCTCCAGCGCCTGCGCGGCAAGGTGTCGGTGCCACCACAGTTTTACATGATCGTCATCCAGCAGCACGAGGGGGGCGTGCGAGCCCAAGGGTTCATCATCGACCAGGAAGCGCCCTCGTCCGGCTCGCTCGATCCCTACCTGACCAGCATCGGCGAGATCGAGCACCGCACCGGATTGAACTTCTTTCCCAAGCTCGAAAAGAAGGCGCAGGCCGAACTGGAAGAGCAAAAATCATCGTCCGTCTGGTGAAAGGATCGGCGACTTCGCCCGACCAATCACCGCAGATTTGCCGAGGCACGGAGGGACAATGAGCCTCCAAGGCAGTCTCTTGTGCAGACCCGGGACTTGGCTTAAATTCAATCAACGTTCAACGAACCGTTATCTATCCTATGCCTACCACAGCCGAACTGCCCGCCGCGGAGATGGCCGCCGATCCGGCCGACATGTCCGCCTTTCCTCCGTTCAGCCTCGCGCGGCTCTTGCGCACAGTTTTCAATCCCACGGCCGGGGAACGCGTCGCTATCCTGATCGACCTCGCCGATCCGCACGGCATGAAGGACTACGCCTTCCTCAAAGATCCCAAGCTGACGATCCAGAAAATCGCGCACGACACGTTCTACGAGGGGTTGAAAAACAGCGTCCTCGATGAACTCGACCTGCGCGGCGGCGAGATGTACGCCTACCAGATCACCGGTGGCAGCAACCTTGACCTCCCCGATCTCGCCGTCGACGTGGAGGGCACCGAACTCAGCTTGGAGCGCGACATCTATCCGAACTACGACTTGATCCTGTGCATCTCGACGTATTCGGCGACCGCGCCGCTGACGGCGTTCGCGAAGCAGTACGGTTTCCGGGGGGCAACCCTGCACGGGGTAAACCCAATCATCCTCGCCTCAGGGCTTTCGGTGGACTACAACGAGGTCAGCCGTAAGGCGGAAAAGCTCCGGCTTGGCGTCACCCACGCCGAGGCGGTCGAGATTGATTTTGGCCACCAAGGGCAGACGTACACCCTGCGACTCGAACTCGGTCGGCAGGAAGCGCAGAAAAGTCACGGCCTCTGCCTCGGTGGGCCCGACGTGGCCAACCTCCCGGCGGGCGAGGTGTACTTTGTGCCGACCAGCGCGGACGGGCAGTTCCCGATGCGTTACGAGAACGGCACGGTCGGTCTGATGACCGTGCGCGCGGGACGCGTGGCGGAGGTGAAGCTGCTCCAGGGGGACGAAAAAACCATCGAGGAACACCGCGCCAAGTTGCAGTCCGATCCGGTCACCGGCGAGATCGGTGAACTCGGCTTCGGGACCCAAGTGCTGCCGGTTTCGGGGCGCGACATCCAGGACGAAAAGGTGTTCGGCACCTTCCATGTGGCCACCGGCCGCAGCGACCATCTCGGCGGCGCGCTCACCCCGGATCGCTTCGCGCACAAAGGAAACGCCACGCACGACGACATCTTGTTTTCACCGAGCAAGACGCCGGAGATCGAGGGCAAGCAGGTGCGGTTGTTCCGGGATGGGCAGACGCACGTGCTCATCGAGAACTATCTGCCGGCGACTTATTTCCTCGATCTGGTGACGCGTTGATGGCGGTCAACCCGTACGAGTCGGAGCGGCTGCTGGCCGAATACCTCCTGTTTCACTACGGCAAGCCGGGGGAGGTTCTGCCGTACGGGTTCGGTCCGCGGGAGGCCCTGGACTTCGCGGTGCGCGTCGTCACCGGGACGGTCGCCGTGGCTACCCTGCCGCGAGGTGCCCGCGCACTAGACTTGGGGTGTGCGGTCGGGCGGTCGAGCTTTGAACTGGCCCGCAGTTGCCGCGAAGTGCTGGGCGTGGATTTTTCGCAGAGCTTTGTTCGCGCGGCTTCGGAGTTGGCGGCGGCCGGCCGGCTCCGGTATGAGCGGCTGGACGAGGGACGGCTCTCGACGATTTGCGAGGCGGAGGTGCCGCCCGAAATCGACCGGCGGCGCGTGCGTTTTGAAGTCGGCGACGCCTGCGCGCTGCCCACCGGTTTAGGGCAGTTCGACGTCGTGCTACTGGCAAACCTCGTCGACCGTCTGCCCGAGCCGTCGCGCTGCTTGGAGCGGTTGCCGGACTTGGTTGCGCCCGGCGGCCAGTTGGTCATCGCCTCTCCATTCACTTGGCTGGAAGAATATACCCCGCCAGCACACTGGCTGGGGGGATACGAGGCAGATGGACACCGCATTTTATCCGCGGAAACTTTGCGCAACGTTTTAGACGGCGCGTTCGAGTTCCGGCGGCAGGTGGACGTTCCCTTCCTGATCCGGGAACACGCCCGCAAATACCAGTGGAGCGTCAGTTGGGCAGGCGTCTGGCAGCGGCGTTCATGAGGTCAGCGCCATCGTCTGTCGGCGGAGTTGTCCACAGGCGGCTTCGATGTCGTGCCCCTTCTCCCGCCGCAGCGTGGCACTGACTCCGCGGGAGCGCAACATGCCCAGGAAGTCCTGCTGACGCGCCAGCGGCGGCCGGGTCCACGCCAAACCCTCCACGGTGTTGTACGGGATGAGGTTCACCTTCGCTTCGAGTTCGCCTGCCCAACCCGCCAGGGCACGCGCTTGTTCCTCGGTGTCGTTGACGCCGTCGATGAGGATGTACTCGAAGGTCAGCTTCTGCTTCTTGCGGGCGTGGTAGTACCGGCAGGCTTCCATCAGAACGGCGAGCGGGTATTTGCGGTTCACCGGCATGATGCGTGCCCGCACTTCGTCGGTCGCACCGTGCAGCGAGATCGCCAGCCGGATCTGCAACGGCTGGTCAGCCAGCTGCCGGATCTGCGGGGCCAGTCCGCTCGTGGACACCGTGATGTGTCGTGCTCCCAGCCCGACCCCCCAGGGGGCGTTGATGATGCCGATGGCGCGGAGCAACTGCTCGTAGTTGGCCAAGGGTTCGCCCATGCCCATGAAAACGAGGTTGTTGACCGTCTCACCGGACGCTTCCTCCACGCGCAGGATCTGCTCAACGATCTCGCCCGCGCGCAGGTTGCGCTTCCAGCCATCGAGGCCGCTCGCGCAAAACTTGCAGCCGTACGCGCAGCCGACCTGCGTGGACACGCAGAGCGTCCGCCGGTCGCTCGCCTCGCCGTACAGCGCCGGCGAGGCCGGGATGAGCACCGTTTCGATCAGCTGTCCGTCCGACAGACGGAAGAGGAATTTTTGCGTCGTGTCGTGCGAACCCAGCTTGCGCACGGTGTCGATGGTGCCCAGCGAGAACCGCCCGGCGAGGAACGTCCGCAACGCCGACGGCAGGTTGCTCATGGCCTCGAACGAGCGCGCGCGTTTGCGGTAGACCCACTCCAGAAGCTGCGCGGCGCGGAACGCCGGCTGGCCAGCCGCCTGAAATTCGCGGACCACCTCTTCGCGGGTCAGTGAAGTGATCGGTTCGACGGCGGACTTGGACACCCGGCACGATACCCTCGAAATGGCCTCGCTTCCAGCGCCATGCCAGACCGGCTCCGTCTGCTACCGTAGTGAGATGGAACCAATGAAACCGATAAAGCCCATGGAACCGATGAAGCCAGTCCAGCGCTGGTGGCCGGCGGCGCTGGGGGACTCGCCCGACTCCGCGGGTGGGCAAAACGAGCTGCGCTACGCTTACTTCGGAGACCAGCACCGGCTCGCCGTCGACGACGGCCGCGGTGTCACGGTGTACGACACCGGCGAGCACGAGGTGTCCGGCGTGCACCAGCGGCAAGGCGGTGGGGGCAAAGCGGCCGCGTTCACCAGTCGGCAGGGTGAGGTGGACCTCGACACGCTGCCGACCGTCGCGGTTTGAGCGCGCCTCACGCCACGAAGAAGAACGCGAGCGCGAGCAGCACGTAAACGCCGATCAGCAACACGCCCTCGAACCACGTCGTCTCGCCGTCCTGCGCGATGGCGTTGACCACAAAAGCCACCGCTGCGATGGACGCCATCTCCAGCGGGTTGGAGAACACGAGGTTCATCGGGCGTCCCAGCGCATGCGAGACGAACACCAGCAGCGGCGCAGTCAGGAGTGCCACCTGGATGGTCGACCCCACCGTGATGGTCACCACCAGCCCCATCCGGTCGCGGCGCGCGAAATAGACCGCCGAGGTGTATTCCGCGGCATTTCCGACGACCGCCAGCACGATGATCCCGAGAAAAATCTCCGACAATCCCAGCCCCCGGGCCGTTGCTTCGAGGGCGTCGCTGACCAGTTCCGCCTCGACCGAGATCAGCGCCGTGCAGGCCAGCAGCACCCCGATGGAGACCGGAAGCTTCCACGTGGGTTGGTCGTCCGGTTCGCCGCCGTGACCGATGGCGAAGATGTCCCGGTGCGTGACGAGCGTGTAGACGAGGTTGGCCAGGTAGATGCAAATCAGCACTCCCGCAACGCACAGACTGAAATGCTCGTCGCGGACCGCGGCGACCGTTGCGCCGAGCGTTACCCGTTCGGTGTAGTCGAAAAACGCCGGCAGGATCAGCGCGATCAAGCACAGGATCAGCATGCTCGACAGCAGCGAAGCACGCTCCTTTTTGAAGGTCTGCTTCTCGCGGCCGACGCTGCCAGCGACAATCGCCATGCCGAGGCCCAGCAGACTGTTGCCGATGATGGACCCGGTGATCTGCGCTTTGACCACGTCGACCGCCCCCTTGAGCAGGACGAAGATGGCGATGATGAGTTCGGCGGCGTTGCCGAACGTCACGTTCAGCAATCCTCCGACCGCGCCGCCGGCCACGTTGGCTACCTGCTCCGTCGCCTTGCGAATGTACTCGGACAACGGGATGATGGCACCGATGGCAGCCACGAAGACCCACACGGCGGGCGCGTGCCACCAGTAGCGGAGCCCGAGAGAAATCGGGATCAGCAGGAGCAGCAGACGGGTTAGCACGGGTGCGGAGTGTGGACGGACAGACCCCGCACGTCAACCGCCGGAGAACCGCTACGCTTCAAGCGTGATCGCGGTCGTGGATGTGCGCGGGCGGGCTGGTGGCCTCCACCGCGCTGAACGTCTCTTTGATCCGGTAGGTGTGCTTGGCTCCTTTGGGCACTACCCACGAGTCGCCTTGATTCAGCAGCAGCGTCTGGCCCTCCAGCAGCAGTTCAGCCGAGCCCTTGAGCACGAAGCCAACCGTCTCGTACTCGCGCGATGCCTCCGGCTTGGGCTCGCCGGGTTCCTCGTCGCTCCACAGGCGCATGGAAATCGTCACGCCGCTGGCGAGATACTTCTGGCCGAGGGTGCCGGTGGGGGAGTGTTCGGAACTGACCTTGGTGACGCTGGTGTCGCTCATAGACTCTGATAACGCTTGCCGCCCGACGCCCGGACGCCCCGTTCAGTCCAGGTGCTGGAGCGTCGGCAGGCTGTAGGAATCCTGCGCGTTGCGGTTATCCTCCGCGAGCGTGCTGGCATCGAGGTAAACCTCGTGCGGCGACTCCTCGAACTCGACCTTGTCGAACCCGCTCACCGGCTTGGCGAGCGCCTTGGGAAGGTCCTCCAGACCGTTGATCGCGACGCCGTTGACGTTGGTCACCACAAGGTACTTCAGATCTTCGTACCCGATGTTGCTGGCCGTGGGCAGCACCTGGCTTAAGATCACGATCCGGTGCCGCCCCTGCGGGATCATGGAAGACTGGTAGCGGTCCAGGTACACGAGGCGCTGGGGTGCTTGTTTCTGCCAATCGCCACCCCACTCCTTGAGGTACTGGCGGGAGAGTTCCTCGAAGATCAGTCCGTCTACGACGCAGTACCGCGGTGCGTGGTCAATGACGTAGGGCTCGCTGACGTAAGCCGACGGCGGCTTGTGGCTCATCGTCATCTCGACCGTTTTTTCCTCCCCGTCGCGTGAAAGCTTCACGCTGACGGTCTGCCCGGCAAAGGTCTTGGTGGACAGCAGGTGAATGACTGAAATCCGGCCGTAGAGGGGTTCGTCATAATTGCCGTCCTGGTCGATGGCACGTCCATCGACCTCAAGCACCACATCGCCGACCTGCACCCCGGCCTCCGCGGCTGGGCCGTTGGCCTGCACGTCGGTCACGTAGACCCCGCCGCCACTGGCGGGCAGCTTCGCGTAGTGGCGCAGTTGCGGGTCACGCGTCGGGGCGTACTCCATCCCGGCGCGGGGAAACCCATTGTACGTGCCATCACCGGCGTCCTTCAGGAAGTGTGCGATCACCGGCGCGGGCAGCACGTCCACGCTCTGCGAACGCGGATCGTAGCGCATCATGATGCCCGCGAGCTTACCCTCCTTGATGACGGGGGCCGTGAAGCTGCCTTCCTTGTACTGCAACGGCAGGCTGAGATGATAGATGAGGAACGCGGTGCCTTCGAGTTGGTAGTGCGCGACCTCAATCGTCGTGATCGGTCCCGGCGTGGCCACGAGCGCGTCGTTGCTCTCCAGTTGGAGGACGTTGACGCGGTCGCCCACGGCGGCGTCGAGCGTCAACTCCAGCGGCGGGATGCCGGCCAGGAACTTGTCGGCCGTCGGCTCCAGCAGGGCAAGGTTGGCCTCGTAGTCCACGCAGATCACGCGGGCATCGGTCTTCTGGCCGCTCTCGGCGCGTTCGAGTTCGACGTAGTTGTGGTTGGCCACTAGTTGGGCGGTGACCAGCACCCGGTTGCCGTCGAGCACCGCACCGAGACCGTGGATTACCCGCGGGTTCTTTTTCGACCACGGCCGGAAGAAGTCGTAGTCCTGATTGGTCGAATTCACGCGCACGACGGAAACGTCGTTCTTCGAGATCGGCCGGGCAGTCGGCGCCGCGACGAGAGCCGCGCCGGGCAGCAGGCACAGCGACAGCAAAAGCAGGGACAGAGAACGGGTCATGGTCAGAGACAAAGGAGCCAATCAGCGCGCAACGGCTTCGGGCGTCGGGGTATCGCGGCGCACGACGGCTTCCACCGGCGCGGTCGGCGGCGTGGCGGGCGTCGGGGCGAGGTTGGACTCGGACACCACGTTGTAGACCGTCTTGATACGCTGGCGGGCGGCTTCCACCTTCGAGCGTTCGAGCACGATGGGCCGCCCCTCACCGATGCACTTGATGACATAGTAGTCTGACGGCTCGGCAAACGCGGCGGCCAAGTCATCCAAGCGCTTGATCTCGCGCCCATTGACCTCGCTGACGATGGAATTTTTGAATTCTTCCAGGTACGTGTTGATCGGGTCCGGCAGCACCTGGCTGAGGATGATCACCTCCGGATGCTGCAAGAAGATCGCACGGTCCACGAACGAATCGTAGAAGTAGCGCACGCGTAGGTCGTCGATGCCGTAGACCTCCAGGAAATCGCGCGAGAGCGGCTGGAAGAGCAACCCGCCGAACAGCACGAAGCGTGGCTTGGCGTCATAGGTGTTCGCCTGGATCAAAAACGGCCACGCCGGCTTCAGCGTGGCACTCACGTCCATCTCCTTTTTGTCGCGCAGGATGTGGAGCTTGAGCGGATCGCCCTTGAACTTGCGTTCGACGACCTCGGCCATCTCCACACGCTCGCCCTCGATCTCGATGAAGCCGTCGCTGGCCACCGTCCGGTCGTCGAGGGCGAGGATCACGTCGCCGACCTTCAGCACGCCGTCGCACGTCCCGCCCGGGACGACCGAACCCACGAGCATCCCGGTGTCGTCGTCCGTCAACCCGAGCGCGCGGCGTTCGGCAGGATTTTGCAGACGGATGGGCGTGATGGCGAGGTCAACGTATTTGTCATAACGCCCGTCTTGGATGTCCGCCAGGAAGTGCTGGAGCACGGGCGTGGCGATCATGTAGCCGACGTTTTGCGCCACGTCGCCGCTGTAGCCCTGGAACGCCACGCCGACGACCTTGCCCTGCTGGAGCACCGGGCCGCCGCTGTTGCCGGGGTTGATGGCGGCGTCGATCTGGCAGGCGAGATGGCTGTCGACCGCCGAGTGGCTGTAAATCTGGAAATCCACCCGCGAGACGACGCCGCGGGTCACGGAGAGGCGTTCGCCGCCGATGGGGTAGCCGTACACGGAGACGCCGGACTCCAACTGAGGGATGCCACCGATGTCCAACGGCTTGAGCCCCTTGTAAAAGTCAGGGTCGCGCACTTCGAGCACCGCCAGGTCGCAATCGTGCCCGACGAACTTGACGCGCGCGGGGTACTTCTTGGGGTCGTTCTCGCGTTCGACGGTGATGAAGCGCGCGTTGCTGATCACGTGCGCGTTGGTGATGATCCGTGGTCCGCTGATGATGAACCCCGCCCCGACGCCGCGCGTGATGTTGCCCGGGTTCCACGGCACTTTGTAGTCGGGGTCCTGCGAGGTGGTGGTGATGCGCACGACGCTCTTGCGCACGTCGGCGATCTCGGCGCGGACGGCGAAGACCGGCAGCAGGAAGACGCAGCAGAACAGGAAGGCCAACGCCTTCGGAGAGGGGCAGGTCATGGTGGAGTGGGGGGACAATCGGTGAAGGTCCGCGGGCTGTAAAATGGTTTGTCGGCAACCCCCGCAGGGCGAGGGTTTACGCTGGCTCAGACGTTGAAGCGGAACTCGACCACGTCGCCGTCCTTGACCACGTACTCCTTGCCCTCGATGCGCAGCTTGCCGGCCTCGCGGGCCTTGGCGGTGCTGCCCAGGCGCACCAGTTCGTCGTAGTGGACGATCTCGGCGGCGATGAAGCCGCGCTCGAAGTCGCTGTGGATGACGCCGGCCGCCGCGGGGGCCTTGTCGCCGGCGTGGATCGTCCAGGCGCGGGTTTCCTTTTCGCCCGTGGTCAGGTAGGTGCGCAGGCCAAGGAGGTGGTAGACGGCGCGGATGAGCGTGGCGACGCCGCTGCCCTCGGCCGCGACGCCCAGACCGGCGAGGTATTCGGTGGCCTCCTCGTCGGAGAGGTCCACCAGTTCGCTCTCGATCTGCGCGCTGATGACGACGGCCTCGGTGTCGAGGTGGCTTTTGACGTACTCGCGCACCGCGCGGACGTGTGTGGCGGCGGGTGAGGACGCTTGGTCGGCGTCGGCGGCCGTCAGCGCGGCGAGGTCGCCCTCGGCGACGTTGCAGGCAAAGATCGTCGGCTTGCCCGAGAGCAGGAAGAAGCCGCGCAGCAACCGGCGCTCCTCGTCGGAGACTTCCAAGGTCAGCGCGGGTTTGCCGGTGTCGAGGTGCGGGACAAGCCGGGCGAGCAGCGCATTTTCGGCCTGCGCGGTCTTGTCGCCGGCCTTAGCGGCCTTGGCGTTGCGGTCTTGGCGCTTCTGAGCGCTGGCCAGGTCGGCGAGGATCAACTCGGTGTTGATGACCTCGATGTCGCGCACCGGGTCCACCGACCCGCTGACATGGTGGATGTCGGCGTCCTCGAAGCAGCGCACGACCTGCACGATGGCGTCCACCTCGCGGATGTGGGAGAGGAACTGGTTGCCCAACCCTTCGCCGCCGCTCGCCCCGCGCACGAGCCCCGCGATGTCCACGAACTCGATGGCCGCCGGCACGATCTTTTGCGTGTGGCTCATCTTGCCGAGCACCGCCAGCCGGGGATCGGGCACCGTGACGACGCCCTGGTTCGGGTCGATGGTGCAGAAGGGGTAGTTGGCCGCCTGCGCCTTGCGGGTGCGGGTGACGGCGTTGAACAGGGTGGACTTGCCCACGTTGGGCAGCCCGACGATACCGGCGCTTAACATAAGGACGCGCAATGTAACCGCGATTTGCGCGATGAACAGAACGGGTTTTGTTGGCTGCACTCCCATGGAACTCAACCTCACCGCGATCTGCCAGCATCTGGACGATTCCCTGCGGGTCCGCGCGGTGGCCGACTACCCGAACGCGCTCAACAGCCTCCAGTTGGAAAACGGTGGCACGGTCTCTCGGATTGCCGCGGCGGTGGACGCGAGTCTCTCGACGGTGGACGCCGCGGTGGCGGCCGGCTGCGACCTGCTGCTCGTCCACCACGGGCTTTTCTGGAACGGCCCCTTGCCGATGACGGGCAAGCGTCGGGAGCTTTTCAAGCGGGCGTTGGACGGGAACCTGGCCGTCTACAGCGCGCACCTGCCCATCGACGCCGGGGCGGACGGCAACAGCATGTTGCTGGCGCAGGCGTGTCTGCCTGCCCCGGAACTCGTCGATGCCTGGGTGCCGTTCTTCGACTACAAGGGCACCCCGGTCGGCTGCCGCGCGCGGTGCGTCCAGCCCTTGACCCGCGACGCGCTGGCCGCCCGCTTGAGCGAGGTGGTTGGCGGGCCGGTGCGGGTTTGCCCGGGCGGCCGCGAGGACGTGCGGCACGTCGGCGTCGTCACGGGCGGAGCGGGCGCGGAGGCACGCCGGGTGGCCGGGGAGGGGATCGACGCGTTCATCACCGGCGAGGGGCCGCACTGGACGTATGCGCTCGCGGAGGAAGTCGGCCTCAACATCTTCTACGGCGGCCACTACGCCACGGAGACGTTCGCCGTGAAGGCGCTCGCCGCCCGGTTGGGCGAACGCTTCGGGCTGCCGTGGGAGTTCATCGACCGGGCGAGTGGCCTTTGATGGACGGGTGGTCCACTTGCCGCCCGGTGCGTGGTGGCTTACCC
>CAXTMD010000033.1:5712-18670 GCA_964245035.1 uncultured Chthoniobacterales bacterium | reverse complement strand
GAGCAGAAGTGGGCGCTGACCGAAAGTGCCCTGGCCCGGCTCACGGGATGTTTCCGACCGGCGGTCAGAGCGTTTTTTGCTGTCAAGGCAGCCGAGATCGAGGAACATAACCAAAAACATCACCTCACAGGAGGGCACAACGCCGCGCGGGGGAAGCGGGGCGAGACGATTGAAGGGGAGGTCCAGTGGCGGGAACGGCGGGGGGAAGAAGGAGTGGAAGGAGAAGGGGAGGACAAATGAGGACAGATGAGGGGTGCGACATCTCGCCTCCCACCTAGAATCTTTCCGCTCGGTCAAAGACCAAGGTGCTGTTTGGCCTCCGAAATGAGGTAGGCTTTCAGCACATCAAAGCTGACGGACAATCCTTTCTTGAAGAGAGTGTCTTTGGCTTTGTGCCAAACATCCCCGTTGCGAGCCGCATCCAAGAAGTCGTGCCCCTCCCAAGTAAGCCGCCCCTCGCGCCGCCGCATCTCCATGATTTCACCGAGGTTAGTCGGTCCTCCAGGAACCTGGACTGGCGGGAGGCCTGGGGTGCGTGGCGCAACAAAAACACCGGTATCATTGGGACCGAGTTTGAGCGGTGTACCGGTGCTGGAAACTGCCTCGCCGTGGGACTCGTTGTGCGAAGAGGACAACACCTTCCCACCTGGACCCTTCACGCTCACTGAGGCGGAGCCTTTTGCTATGATTCGAGTGGTGGTGTCCGCCAGTGCCAAGTAGCCGGATTGGAACAACAGATCACGGTTATAGCGTACAATTTCCGCGCCGTTTTCCATGACGAGATACGTTCCTTCAATCTTCCGTTGAGCTTCTTGGTCGCCTTCATAGGAAAGAAGCAAGAGGCGAATCAGATCCATGTCTCTCTTCATAGAAGAATTATAACAGACCAACGGCGCGCCGACAGCGGCGGGCGGCGTCATCACGCCTCCCTTCAAACGAGTTTGTCTAACCTCCTCATCAATTCCTCCAGCTCAGGAGGATTGAACCCATCTGCGGGAGGCAGGAGCTTGTGCATCTGCGCCAGCAGCTTTTCGTAGGTGCCTGGCGGCGCGGTCTGCGCCAACGCACGCAGCCCACGCTCAATGCGGAAGTGGTAGAACGATCCTACATCCCGCCTTTGCACTCGCCCCTCCGAGATTGATCCGAGGTGTTTGACCACGCGCTGGCGCGGCCCCTTGGCGGTGCGGATGGATCGCACGACGACGAAGTCCAAGGTGAACAGGTCCACGCTGGCAGGGACCGCCGGGTTTCTGAGCAACAGGGAGGCTTGGGCAAAATCCACTTTCGGGGAGCTTTACTTCACGCCAGGGTTGATCAACGCGACGAGGAGCCTGTCTTTGCCTGAACGGATGCACTTGGCTGCGGCGCGTTTTTGGTCGGCGATGATGCTTGAATAGGAACAATCGGCATCTTTTGGATGATGTTCTCGAAGCTGTCTGGCCAGAACCTGGGAGCAATTTTAGGCTCTTGATGGTAGCGCTTCACCACGCTCTCGTGGATCCCCTCAAATCCGGGCCAGATAGACTCGTAGCCAGGTTCTGGTCCTAGTTTCCCGATCTTTCGCCAAATTCCCTCTGGATGCAGACCGACCGCATCAATAATCTTGTAGAGAGTACTAAAGGAATCGTGAGCATCGGCGAGCGCATCGCCTTTGATGCGCTTCACTGCCTCCGCAGCAAACTCCAAGCCGCACTTTTCGGCACGCTGAATCATCCAAAGTAGGGGCAGGTCGGACAGGCCCGCTTGCGCATAGCCTCCCCCCACGTCGCTGTGCGCACCGGTAAACCAAACCTGCTCAAGGCGCTGTCCGCGTGTCCTGCCGCTCTCGGATTGTTCCCACAACGTAGGCAAAAATTCCTTGCGATGCTCGTGGATGGCCAGCGCATGGAAGGCGTTCTTTACATAGCTCGACAGCTTCACGTCGTGGAACTGCCAGTCCAGGCCATCGGGCAGCCGGAAGAAGAGGTTTTTTCCAGGGATGCCCAAGGCACCAACCGTGTCCCAGACGCCGATCATCTCGATGGGTTGGTTAGTGTCACCATCGGTGGTGTAAGAGTGATCTCGTCGGAACTGCTCCATTTCTGGAGAGTCGGGCACGTTCTTTTCGCCGTAGTCACGATACTTGCGAAAGGCGACTCCCTCCTCGTCCTCATGGCCTTGACGTAGGATGCCACAATTTCGGATCAAGCCAGCGAGGCTGCGGACCGTGTAGGCGCCCCGGCTAAACCCAAAGAAATACAAAAGATCGCCCGGCGCATAGTTGTGCACTAGAAAGCGGTAACAATCCTGCACGTTGGCAAACAGCCCTTCACCGAAGGCACCACCGCCAAAACGCTGTCCGGCAGTCGTACCGACGCCAGAGTGGTAGTAGATGATTTGGCTGCTGCCTTTCTGATCCTGTGGCAGGAGGGCTCGGGCGATCTTTACCACGTTTGTTGGATTGGGAGTACCGTGGTCGGCTTGGTTTTCGGTGTTCCACGTCCCATCGGCGCAGATGATAACTTTTCTGGGCATGAATTTAGGTGCCAGTGGAATGAAGTTAGTCTTGAAAAGGGTCAGTAGGCAGCGGTCATGCCGGGTTCAAAGAACAAGTCGAAGCCAAAGCGCTACATGCTTCCCGCTTCTTTGAAGCTGAAATACCTCGGCTGTCCCGCCTGCATGCCGCCGATGATAACGTGGTCTTTCACCACAACCTGCAGGGTCTCACCGACGGCGATCAGGTACTTGGTCAACCGCTTGTCTTTCTCGCCGGGCGTCGGGTCACCGGATGGATGATTGTGCACCACGACGATGGCGTGTGCCGAATGCATGAGCGCTGGTCGGAAGACTTCGCGCGGATGGGCCACCACACCGCTGAGGCTGCCCACGGCAACTTCCTCGATGCGGATGAGCCGACATTTCACGTCGAGCAACAGGACCCGGAAAGTTTCGTGCGTCAGCCCGTGCAGTTCCTGCGCCAGGAGTTGGCAGACCACCCGCGGCTCATCCACGCAAACCGTCACGACCCTTTCGCAAGCCACGCGTCGGCCCAGTTCGAAGGCAGCCGTCAGAAGGACCGCCACGTCCATCGAGAGTCCTTCGGTGCAAACCATCTCCTTTGGGTCACATCGCGCAAGCGCCCGTAGGGAACGATGCCGACTCATCAACTTTTGGGGCAAAGTTTGTGCGCCGCTGACCTTGGTGTCTAAGGGTGCCGCGTTTCCGAGCAACACGGAGATCAGGTCCGTGTTGCTCAGGACATGCGGACCCGAGTTGGCAAGGCGCTCTCGTGCGTGATCAGCCAGGAGCAGGTTCATGAGATGAGGTTCACGTGGCGCTTGGGACGGCGATCCCTGCGCCTCGGCTAAGTCGCCCCAACCGCTCGAGCTCGGCGAGATCCCGACACAGGGCTCCATCGTGTTCCCGGCCGCAGTGTCTTTCCGGCTCCTCTTCTAGCACCGTGCTGTTTTGCTTCGTGCCGTAGTGAGTGGAAACTTCGTCGTTGAGTTCTAACCCTGCTGGCGGTTTCGGCCATTCCGGCTTGCTCGCCTTCCGGGAAGAAGATTTGGGGGGCTGCTTCAGCGCCACCGATGTACCAGGCTTACCTGGGCGAGGACGCTGTCTGCTCCCCATCTCAGGACCTTTTTTGATCCTTGGCTTTAGCAGCGTCACAAACTCGGAGGCCAGGGCCGCCCCCTCCTCGTTTCGGTAGCAGACTTTTTTGATCGGAGAGGCCGTTCGTCCGCGGCTGCCGGGCTGCAGGCAGATCAGGCACCACAACACTCCCTGGACGTTTTGTTCAAAGGCAGCCGTCAGCTCAGGGCGGCTTGGGTTCTCCGCGAGCAGATGAGGGATGCCGGCGATGTGGACATAGCGGCGCATCACCAAGGAACCCGCGTTCTCGACGGCGACGATGTCACCGCGCGAGTGAGGCAGCACCTTCAGGATCGCCACGTCGCCGGGCGACAACCCGGCGTCGATCATTGAGTCGTCGCCAACCACGTGCGCGAAGAGATCGCCGTCCATCGCCACCCCCACCCCACGCAGATCTAAACCGACGGTGCTTTGCCTGGGCGCGTCGCTGTGGTCGAACGCTCTCGAGTCCAAGCCGCCGCGAAGTTCGAGCCGTTTGACCGGGGGAAAAGCATCCGCGAGTACAACCGTGTCGCGCTCATCTTTGAGCAGCCGCAGCAAGCCCTCGCGTTCCAGTTGCTCAAGGTGCAGCTCCACGTCTTCGCTGAGGTTGGCAAACGCCGCACAAACCTCGGAACGGGTGGTCCGGTGGTTCAGCCGGCTCTCGTGGTCGAAGATGAACTCGAGAATATGGCGCTTGATGTTCATGAGTCGGCGGTGCGCCACGCACGAGCCTGGCGCGTCCTACCCCGTACTAAGGATTTTCCCTGTCGCGGTTACAAAGAATCTGAAAATTCTTTTCGCTGACCGCGCCATCGAACGATGACAGGTTCCGCCGTGCGCCTCGCTGACCGGGATGTGAATCTGATCCACGCCAGGTCGAGCACCCTGTCCGAGCGGCTCGCGCACCAAAGCCAGGCGGCACCGGGCGACGAAGCGCTGGCGCGCCGCCGCCTGGCTCGCTGGAAGCAATTGGCTGGAGAGGATTACACCCGGCAGCTTTCCTCCCTGCAGACTCATCTTGGCGTTGGAGAGGCCGCCGAGGACCAACTGCTTGCCAAGTTAGGTCCGGCTAGCAGCTTGGCCGGTGCCGCGCGGCCAGCTTGGTCGTACCTGCTCCAAGATATCGTCGAACAGGTCGCCCGCTCCTCTATCGTCAGAGGTGAGTCCGGTTGCTTGGATGGAAAGCGGCGTGGCGCGAGCCGGGCAATTCCGTACGAGCACCTCTATTGGCCTATTGCCGAGTTTGCCTTCGAGCGTGTGGTCGCCGCCTGCCCGGAAAGCGCAACGCAGCTCCACATGCGCGCCCAACAGGGTTTGATGGAGCACCTAGTGCGGCGGATTTCTGCTTTGGTCTCGCCGGTCCTCCATCCCGAGTTCCAGGCGTACTTGGCCACCGTCGAATCTGGGATGATGCGAGCCTTTTTTGGCTTCGAGCAAGGACCGGCAGACGATGTTGCGCAAAGCGGTTCCTATTGGAACTTCGTTGCCGAACGCAGCGAAGATGGCCTGCGTTCGTTCTTCCTGCGCTTTCCGGTGGCCGCCCGGTTGGTGGCCGAAACGGTTCTGCAATGGATGGAGTTTGTCGGCGAATTTTTGACCCGCCTCCGCCACGATCTCGCCCGCTTGGAAGCGAAGTTTCACGCGGCCGTTTCGGCAGGAAAATTGCGCTTCATCGAAGCAGGTTTATCGGATCCACACGATCACGGCCGTTCCGTCTTGATCCTCGGCTTCGAAAGCGGAATGCGGGTTGTATACAAGCCGCGTTCGATGCAGGTTGACCTCGCCTTTTACGGCCTGATCGCCGCCGTCAACTCTTTGGCTCCGAAGCCGGGTCTCCGCGTCTTGGAGGCCGTCGACGCCGGCGACTATGGGTGGATGGAATTTGCCGTTCACGTTGCCTGCCGTTCTCAGCAGGAGGCAAAGAAGTTTTACCGGCGTGCGGGCGCCTTGGCCTGCCTCGTGCATTGGCTGCAAGGGATCGATTTCCACTACGAAAACGTCGTGGCCTCGGGCGAACACCCGGTGCTGGTTGATCTCGAGGCGCTGGCGCATCCTCTCCGCGCGGGAGAACTGACTACGGGCGAGGGCACCCGGCCATCTTGGCCATTGGCTGGTTCCGCGCTCAGGACTGGTTTGCTGCCAATTTGGCAACCCCACCTCTCGGGTGCGGGCTATTATGATGCCAGCGGGCTGGGAGCGCCGGTGGTCCAGCGTGGTTTACATCCGGGACCAGTGTGGCGGAACGTGAACACCGACACGATGGAATGTTGCCAAGAGACTCGATCCCGGCGTCACCGCGCCCACCGACCGCGCCTCAAAGGTCAGCGGCTTCTAGCGCACCGGTTCAGCGCCCAAGTCCTGGCGGGATTTCGGCAGATGTCCGATTTCCTGCAAGGTGCCTCCTCCAGCCATCTTTTGCATTGGCGGCAGGCGATCCACGGCGCGCCACGACGCCACATCAAAAAACACACTTTGGTCTACCGGATGTTGATCCAACGCTCCCTCAAAACCAACTGCTTGACTGAAGGCGTGGACCGCAGCATCGAACTTTGTGCCCTCCCCTGCGAACCAGGCGGCGAGGAAGACTGGTTCCAAGAGGTGTCCAGCCTGGAACGGCTGGATGTGCCGTACTTCCGCATTACCGCCACGCGCGACCCTGATCAGCGCACACCTGCGCTCCCGGAGCCATTGCCGTGGAAGACGCAGGAGCAACTGGTGAAGCGGTCGGCGCTCGGAGAACTGGAGGTGCGCGCAGGCAGGATCTACGCGCGAAGATCAAAGACGTAGGAAGCCGCTTCAACGCGGCACGTCTTCACACGTTGGGACGGTGCAGACCGTGGACCAACGAATCACCTCCCGAACCGCATCCTCTCTGGTAGCATCAGCGCGCTGGCGCGGCGGCAAGATGTAGGTGTAAACGTGATCCTCCCGGCGGTCGACGAACCGAAACTTGAGGGTTGGCGGGAGATCAATGTCGCTGACCTCCCGCACTGCCGCCACCGGATCAGACAAGCAAAGCTGGCGGTAGTTTTCATCGGTCCTCGCACGCTCGTAGAGGCTGGCCAACGCTTCGTTCCAGTTGCGGGGCGTAAAGTCGCTCATGGGGAGGATCCGGTCGGTGGGCGTTCTCGAAAGAGAACGGCTTTATGATACCCGCCACCGGATAAACACACAACCCTGAGGAGAGAAAATTATTGATCGGCGGCGAAGATCGGATAATCCGCCAGTGCAAGCGGGCCCGCACACCTTCTCTCCGCCGCGGCGCGCAGCTCCTTGACCCGCAGACTCAGTGCTTCCAGCATCTGGGCGAACTTCGGTTCAGCGCGCAACAAATGGAACCGGGGGTCTGATTGCGTGGCGCGGTAATCGATCCAACCCGCCCGGATCGCCCGCGTCAGAAGTGCCAGGGCGTCGTCCTTGCGCCCCTGGACGGCGCGGATGGCGGCCAGATCGTAGATGGCTTGCGGTCCTTCGTTGTCGGGAAGTTCTACGTGCATCTGCGCGGCCCGCTCCAGGAGAGCATCCGCTTGCGCGGGGTCGCCTGCCTGCAGCCGCAAGAACCCGAGGGCCGAAAGATAGCTGATGCCACCGTAATAGGTAATCAGACCCCTCGGATCCATCTGCACCAATCGCTGGTAGGTGACCTGGGCGGCGGCAAAGTCTCCGCTGAACAGCTCGATCTGCGCCTTGAGCGTCAGCGGGTGAAGCAACCCAGGCTCAATGGACTCGGCCACGGCATAATCCTCCTGCGCCTGTGCAAAGTCTCTTCTGAGCAGGTGGATGTGCAACAACCCGCAGTACGCATCCATCATGCGCGGATCGATCTCCAGACAGCGCCGGTAGTACCGCTCGGCGTCCTCGTCGGCGCAGAGATCGATGCTGGCGTCTGCGGCGACACTCCACGCCTGCTTATTCGTCGGCTCCGCCTTGACCACCTCTTTCGCCCAGGGCAGCCCCATCTGTGGTTGACCGACAAACTCCCACAAGGTGCCGAAGTATCGCATTGCCTGAACGTCATGGGGGTTTACCTCCAGCGCCCGGCGCAGTTGCGAGAGCGCGTCCCACGGTCGTCCCTGCTGGGAGCGGATCACCCCGAGCGCTCCGTATCCCTTCGAGGAGGTGGGATCGACGGCAATCGCCCTCTGTGCGCTGCGCACCGCCGAGTCCAGCACGGCGCCGGGAGCGCCAAAGCGTGCTACCTGCTGGTAATAGGCCAACGCTAGGCCGGCGTGAGCGTCCGCCAAGTCTGGGAGGCGGGCGATGGCACGCGAGTACAACTCGACGGCCCGCTGGTTGTCTGCCACCGTGAACTTGCACCGGAACTCATCGCCTTCCGCACACAGCGTCGTGGCCTCCAGGCGGACGGCACGCACCGCGGCGGCGATCTTCTCCCGGCGGCCCGACCAGGCGTAAGCGGTGCACAGCACCAAGGCGACCATCAACGCCAGCAAGGCAACGCCCGCCTTCCAGGTATGGCTCGCCCTGCCTTTGGAGGCTGCCTGCCTTTTTTCAAGATCGTCACAGAGAAGGTTGGTCCAAGTCCGCAGCTCCGCCAACAGCTCGGCCGCTGTCTGTGGACGCAGGTTCGGGTCCGACTCGGCCATCCGGCGCAGCAAAGGAGCCACTGGTACGAGCGTGGCGTCCTCCGCTTCTAAGGACGTGAATGGTGGATAGCAGCCCGTGAGCATGTACCGCAGGCATTGCCCCAGTGAGTAAATGTCGGAGCGCGCATCCACTTGGCCGAAATCCCGCTGTTCCGGGCTCGCGTAGACCGGTGTGCCCGCAAAGTAAAGCTGATCCACCGGGTCCGTCGCCACGAGGCTTTCCACCGCTTTCACCAGCCCGAAGTCAATAAGCTTGACCGTGACTTCTTCGTCGAACGGGTTCGTCCCGCCAACGAGCATGATGTTGCTGGGCTTGATGTCCCGATGGATGAAGTTTTGCGCGTGCGCGGCACCCAGCGCACGGGCAACCTGTTCGGTGACCCGGAGGGCTTTCCGGAGCTCGAAGACGCCCGCACGGCGCACGCAGGCGTCGAGCGTCTCGCCCTCGATGTACTCCATCGCGTAGTAACAATCCTCCCCACCCAAGCCGAGGTGATGAACACTGGCGATGTTGGGGTGCCGCAGGCGGGCTGCCGCGCGGGCTTCACGCAAAAACCTTTCCCTGGCCCCCGGGCCGCCCAGGCAGAGCGAACCGATAATTTTCAGCGCCACCGGGCGCCCGAGATGGGAATCGGTGGCTTTGTAGGTGACGCCCATCGATCCCCGCCCTAACTCCCAAAGAGTGCCGTCCGCGCGCAGACAAATCTCGTAATGGTCATAGGATCGCCGCGGCGCTTCGACGGGTAGTTCCGCGCGTTCCGGGAGGTCTACCCCTTGTCCTTCGTCCTCTTCCCAGCAGCTTGTGAGGGCGATGTCGATGAGCCGGAAGACGCAGCCTTGGCAAAAGGATTCGGTTCGCCTCGGCCGTCCGCAGGATTTGCAGACGGATGCTCCGCCCGTGAACACGGTGGCTGGCGGACGAACAATCTTCCCGTCCTCTGGCATGTTCACTGGTGGTGTGGGTGGATTTACGCGGCTTCCGACGCCTTTTCGGCCACGGTAGCACGCAGGCGCCGCATCTCACCAGGAACCTCTTGTGCGTCCGACACGGTGAGAGCAACTTCCTCCTGCAAAATGGCAGCGTAGCGTCGGCGAAGCCGGTGAACGCTCGTCTTGACGTTTTCCACGCTCACGTTCAGGTCCCGGGCCACGGCTTCGTAGGCGGTCGCCTGCCCCTCGGCGGTCAGGTAGGCCTTGAGCTTCGCAAACTGTGCATCCTTGCCGGCGGCGGTGTGCTCCGCCTCCAAGCGCTTCCAGGCGGTGTTCACGATGGCGCTTGCCCACTCGATCTCGTACGCCTCGGCCGGACTGACGCGCGCCGCGGCACTGCCGGTGTAGCGCAACTCGGCGTCAGCCAGGTCCAGCGGGATGTGCTGATAGCCTCCGCCGCGCTTGGCTGCTTTTTGGCCGTCCAGCTGGTCGCGTAGGAAGTTCTCCAGCGATTTGAGGAGGAAAGCCCGGAAGCTGCCCTTCAAGCGGTCGGCACGTTCCAGCCACGGCCGGCTGAGGATATCGGCAAAGAACCCCTGGGTCAGGTCCTCCGCGTCAAACTTCTGGCGGCCCGCGCGGCGGACATAGGCATAAACTGGATACCAGTAGTCCCGGCAGAGAGCTTCGCGGGCCGCTTGCGCCTCTGGACCAGTCCCCGTGCAAGCGCGGATGGTTGTCCAGTGGGTAGACGCCAGTCCGTAGCGATTACGATCGGCCTTTGCCGGGGGGGTATCCACGGCGCGGAGGCTAAGGGGAACCCCCTACCACCTTCAAGGCAAAAAGATGCAATTTGCCGGCCCTTTTGCCCGGAGCAAATTTGGGGTGCCTTGAACGATTCTCGATCAGGCTGGTCGCAGACTACTTCCGCTCAAGCTTTTACAAGAGCGAGGAACAACAGCGGCGGCTACTTGCCCGGGGTCGACGCTCGCTTGGCTTTTACTTTGTACATCCCAGGCGTCTCGGCTGCCAAGGCAAGGCCATCCAACGCGTGCTTCCTCGGCCGGCCCCGCCCTGCCTTGATCCGCTCTGCCGGTGCCGCGAGGAGCGCCTCGCCGCCAGGTAATCCTTTGGCGTGGACCTTGGCCAACTCGCGCACGAAAGGTGAGCGGCTGCCCAGGTACTTGAGAGTCAACAGTTCCTCTTTCAGCGTGCCGGCAGCGCCCGCCCGCATGTACTTGTCGTCCACCAGCCACTTGGCCATGCGCTCAATGAGCTTCTCGCTGGCCTGGCGCTGGCCGTTCTCGATCTTGATCCAGCCCGGCGCGGAGATAAACCCCTGTGCCCCGAACGCCTCTTGAGAGAGGCCCAGTTCACGCCGCAGTGCCTTCAAGCGATTCCCAAGGTTCATAGAATGGGATCATTGCAAGGATTCGCTCGGCGGCAACAGGAAACCCAGCTTTGAGGTAAGATTTTGTTGTACACCCCTAATGCAGGTTGTTTTCAGAGGTGATGAGGATCGGCTGACCGGGTAGTGGTTAAGGAGCAAGTGAGAGGTTGTAGTGGTGGATGAACAAGTGCAGAGCCACTTCGTGCACCCGGTCGCACTTGGAGGAGGAAAAGGGTCTTGCGGACAAAACGGCCTAGGCGCTGGCGCAGGGTATTGTTCCAACGCTCCACGTGGCAGGTCTCGCCTTCGGCTTTGCCGCACAGGCGGTGGGTGCGGCGAGGAAAAACCGCGTCGTAGGCCAGCCAGAAGTTGCTGCGGGTCGCCCGGCAGCGGTAATCGGCTGGGATGCGCTCACGCAACGCACGAGCAGCCGCAACGCCTGCTGGAGTGCGGCGGCAGCTTGTCAAAAACGAGAGGGGTGCTGCACGGTTGAAATATCTGCCAAGATAACGGCATGCCAACCTGGGTAGGCTTTTGCTCTTTGGTGCGGTCTGCCGGATCGACTGCGGTGGCACGTGGCGCGTGAGCGGCTCTCCAGGCAGGAGCGCCCGCTTTACCCCAACCGTCTTGCGGCACCGGTTAGCGGTGTGACCCAAACGCATCAGCTTGTTGCTGGGTCCGACTCATAGACGGTGCGGGTGTCGCGGTCCACCGCCCGCGGCAGAGCGCCGTGGCCGGTGCCTTGCGCGTTCTCGAACGTGCCCTGTCCGATGAGTTCCACCGAGCAGACGCAAAGGAAAGTCTCTCGTTCGCTGGCCTTCCCGCAGAAGCACTCACCTCCCATGCCGATGCGCCGGTCCGGGCAGAAGTCCAAGGCGGCTTGCACAAGCGGATACACTCTCCGCCAGCCAAAAACCACGGACTCCAAGGCACGCCTGCGCGGCGCGCTCCATCCCCGGGTTCTCTAAACAACAGCAGGCAAGGTCCTGGAGGCAGGCTACGGTCGAAGCTTCATCTTGCCTAAATCAGGTCCTTTTTGTCGCTGGGATTACTCCCCCTTCTCTCCTCCCCGCCTTGCTCCCGTCAGACCGGCCCGGCCTCCTGCCATCAAAGCGTCACCGAATTTAGGCCAAGCGTCGGGCGCTAATGGTACTCGTCCTCCGGTTCCTCGAACCGCTCGTCGGCAATCCGTTGAAAGTCGCCGTTTTCGGCGTCCATCGTTTCCAAAAGGTATGTTCCCGCATCCCCCAGGTAGTCGATGACTTCGATAACCGGGTACAACCAGGCCCCGTCCCGCGCCAGACGGTACTCCCTGAGCACGCGCTGGCGCTCGTTCTCCGAGATTTCGCAGTGCCGTAGATCCTCGATCAAGCGGTCACGGTAGTGGGCGACAAGCTCGCTGGTACGGGCGACCTCCTGGAGGATCTCGATCTTTTCGGCCGTGCTCAGACAGCGGGGCTCGACGTGCACGAGCGTGGCGTCCTTGCGCCCAAAATAGTACAGGCTGGCATCCAGCGTGGTAGCGAAGTAGCCAAAGTGAAAGCGCATCATCCGCCAGAGGCCCTTGGCGTAAGTCGGATCAGGATCCCAGCGCTCCTCGAAGTGCTCGCAATCCTTCTGCGCGTCCCAACCGGCCGGCAGGACAATAGGTGCGAAAGCTTCCTGGCTCATCTTTCATGAAGAGAGAGCAAACCCCCTGCCAACCTCGCAAGGATAGGCGGCCCTCTCCCAAAGCGTCCAAACCACCCAAGTACAGGCCAAGGGTTGGTAGTCACAGCCGCCGGATTGTTCCGATGCTTGCTACTCGTCGTGGTCGCACAGGCGGGAACGTTCGCGCCCCTCAAGCATCTCACAGGCCCACCAGGTCACTCCCCTCTAAACTCCGGCAGGTTCTCTCACCACCGATTTGGATCTTTGGTTTCTTCGAAAGATATGAAGCAGGATCTGGCCTCGGTTAACGTCAGGCCGAACTGCGCGACCAACTCCTCCGGCGTGTACTCCTGGCCGGTGGTGAGGTGCAAAACTGTCCCCTGATGATTGGGGTGCATCATCCGATCAACGGCGAAGATCTTCTTGCGCGCGATCTCATTAAGGATCTTCCAGTCGCGCCAGTTGGCCGGCTGCTCGGGGGTGCCGAGCAGCTGGGGAGCCGGCGGTGCCTTGGCAGTTGGCGGCGACCCTGCGTGGCCAGCGAACGGGAGCGGAGTTGGTTCCAGGTGTTCGCGGTGCGGTGGTCGGGCCATCGGCGCAGGCTTGACCTGCTTTTCGGTCGGCACGCGCCGGCGGCGGCTCCGGGAAGGAAAGCGCGCCAGCGCTTTCACCTGTGGCGCTTGGGCGAGCGGAGGAGCGAGCGGCAACTTGAGACGCCGGCGGATGGCGCGCAGGAAGTCGAGGCTGACCCCAACCTGCTCGGCCTTGTCGT
>CAXTMD010000033.1:0-5612 GCA_964245035.1 uncultured Chthoniobacterales bacterium | reverse complement strand
CGGCGGATGGCGCGCAGGAAGTCGAGGCTGACCCCAACCTGCTCGGCCTTGTCGTCCGGCAAGAGGTTGAGCACTCGGCGCAGGAACTTCTGGAAGGTATCTCGTGGGATGGACATCTCATTGGATTGAAGCCAGCCGAGGACTTCGGCGACGGAGCGCTTCTCGGCATAACGCATTGTCAGCAATGTGTTTATATGATAAATTAACCGGGAGCCAAACCGGGCCTTCTTCGCTCTACGGACAGCCTTCTTCGTAGAGCCTCTGGGTCGTGTCATGCCTCCAAATTGAGCAGAACGTGCGCCAAGGCTCTACAAGCCACGGTGCTCGTAGAGCAATCAACGCGAGTTTGCGTGGAGGGGTTAGGTAACGTCCGAGGGTATTGGTTTCTCAAACCAACCCCTCCGGAACGAATCCTGCGGTTCTCGGGCACAGGACGCTGTTGCGCACCTTTTGTGAGCGGCTTCCGCAAAACCGATGATTCGCCTCACCCGCTGCCACCGTCCCGACCACGCGAAGGAATATTTCCAGAACCACCTGGCAACCGGCGACAACCCAGCCCAACCCGCTGCCCCCTCCGTCGCCTTCCGGGCCGTCTGGATTGGTCCCGCTTTGAAGGACGTGGGCATCCCGCGGGATACCCAGCCAGTCGCTGACCAGTTGGTTCGCCTGAGTCGCGGCTTGCACCCGACGCAAAGAATCCGCCTTGCCCCGGCGGTCAACCGTACCCGCGCGTACTACGACCTGACCATCTCCCCACCCAAAACGATCTCGCTGGCCGCCCTCCTTTTGCCCAACCATCCGAGCGCCCAGAACATCCTGTACGCCCACAAGCGGGCCGTCGATGTCGTCACCCAGGTAATCGGCCGGCTAACACTACCGAGATCGGGGACCGGACCGGGCACTTGGATGGGAGCGGTTTTTCATCACACGCATACCCGCGAAGGCGACCCGCACCTGCACACCCACCTGATCCTGCCCAACCTCGTCCGCAATCAGGAGAAGCAGTGGCGGGCACTGGAAGTGAACATCGCCGGCTTCAACCGCCTGCGCCTGGAACTGATCTACGGCCACCATCTGGCCCGGGGTCTGCGACGCATGGGCCTGGGGCCGGAGATCGTCATGCGGCCCAATGGCCTGCCGGAACTGCGCCCACTGCTGCCGCTGGTCAAAAAGTTCAGCGGGGCAACGCGCGCCGTTCTGGCGGCCGCGAGAAAAGCCGAAGCCGAACGCGCAAAAGTAGGTCCAGACGTTGGCAGTAAGCACGCCGGCGGGACTCACCCCCGCTCCCAGTTGCCCGTGCCCACGAACAAGGCCGCCCTCAATCGCCGCAGGAGACTCGCCGACCAGCTCCGCCGCGCCAAGCCCAAGGACGCCGACGATCCCGTGCGCCTGAGCGACGAGGCGGAGCGCTGGCGGCAGGCGCTCGACAACCAGCACCACCGTGCCCTGCGGCAAATGCTGGACGACGTGGACCTGAGCAACCCGCGTCGCCGGCGGAAGGTGCTCGACAAGCTGCCACCCTCCGCCGCGGTAATCGTCAACCAAGCATTTAACCGCCTGTACGTCGCCAACCTCACGCGCTTTCCGCCGCAGCCCAAGACCAGTGCCACGCTGCTGCGCGCCACCATTGCTGAGTCGGCCGGGCGGCACGACTACAACGCTCTGCGGGCGGCCTGCATCGCCACCATCAAAAGCGAGCAGCGAGTAAGCCAGAAGGTCAGAGCGAAGCAAAAGGCGGAGAACGAGGCGCTTGCCCAGGCCAGCTACGCGGCGCTCACGCAGCCAGTCGCTCGGACCGCACCCACGGCAACAGCCGCGTCACAGGCGACGCGGGCATCTGCTCCAGCGCCAAGTCAGAGCGCAAGCCAACGGCGCTAAAGCGGCCGCGGTCCCGGGCTGGACACAAAGTGGAAGGCAGCAAAGAATCTGCCCATGTGAGCGGCGCAGACCACGGCGCTCCTCGACTTGCTTCTGGCGGCCAGCTTCCTAGACGGCATCAGTTGCCCGCAGGCAAGCCGGTGCTGCCACGACGCAGGATCGCCTGCGCCCGGGCGCTGCTTTGCTCCAACTCGGCCGTGGTAGCAAAGCGCCCGCCGCGCTCGCCGCCGTGGAGCTGGCGTAAAACCGCATCTTTGGCCGGGTCACTTCCCGCTTTGCGCCGCAGCGGGTAGCCTCCACCGAAGCGCTCGCAAAGCTTGCGGCGGCCCGCCCGACCTGCCAGCCATTGCTCCAGGCTTGCCACGCGCGGCAACGGCACCAGCCAAGGCGCCAAAGCGTCGGCGGCCAGCGCCTCGGGCTGGTCGGCCCTGCCCTGCTGGCGCGCCGGCGGGCAGGCACCAGCGTCCGGGGATCGTGCCCTGGACCGGGACTCTTTGTGGGTGGACGAGCTTTTCATGAAGGATCACCTCCCGGGCCGTGTTCCATTGATCTCTGCGGCCACCTCACGCGTCAAGCGTGCCAACTGCTCACCCACCCCGTAATCGGCCGAGGTGGCCAGCCGTCGCATCTCTGCTTGATCCGCTTCGACCTGTCCGGCCAGCACCGCCCGCAACAAGGTTCGGGCGACCGCTTCCTGCTCGGGATTATGTGCCGGGAAGGAAAACGCGGCGAACACCCGCTCGGCCACCAGATCCTCGACTGGCTGGAGCTTGACGGTTGCCACTTCCTGGAAGGGGGTGCGCGCGCCTGTTTCCACCGCACCGAGCAGGTCCACGTACACGCCCGCCACCAAAAACTTGCGCGAGCTTAGGGCCTGCGCGCCCACGCGTGCCATCACGGCGGCACGCTGGGCAGCCTTGGGCAGCAGGGTACCCGCAAAACACAAGTCGATGTCGCCGGACACATACGTGCCCTCCGTGTAAAATTCCACCGCCGAGCCCCCGACCACGACTGGGTCCATCCCCTCCGCGCGGAAAAGCTCGCTCAAAAGCGCGGCGACCCGGAAGTTCTTCAAACTGACGTCGGCCTCGGCGTGGATTTCGGCCAGTGCGCTGGCGACTTGCGCATCGTTCATCGGACGTCAGGTTCCTGCGACGGGCTAATTTGCAGCTGGGAAGACGGCAGCGTCAACCCGCCAAGGCCGGCCGAGGGGATCAGCGCCAAGTTCATCAGTCATAGCCGCTCGACAAACTTCCCCGGCCGCGCGCCGTAAGCTTCGAGGAACTCCAGCAGTTCGACCACATCCACTCGCCGTTCTCCCGTCTCGCTTTGCGCGATCCACGATTGAGGACGGCTCATCTTTTTAGCAGCTTCTCGCTGCGTCAACCCGGCCTTGCGCCGTGCCTCGCGTAGCTGTTCCAAGAACAGATCGTAGCGGGGGCTAAAGATCGATTTTCTCGGAGAGGAAGACTCTGCCACTCACCCAAAGTGGCCGCGTCACCCTTTTGAGTTGAAGTTCCACTCAAAATCTACTTGACGTGGCAAGGCTCAAAAGGGTTAATCAACTCAGCGCCAGCCCAACCATCGTGCTAGCAAAACTTATTCTGAGAGCTGTACTTCGCTCGTCCATAAAGTGCTGTCCCCTTCGTGCCAGTCAAAGACTGCCATTATCCACTCTCCGTTCCTGCGTTGTTGCACATCCATGATCGTTTATTGTCATGCGTTCTCTCCTGCGGATGTGTCTGCCGCTCTAATCCGCGCGTGCCAGTCTGCATGCGTGGACACTCAAATTCTGTGCGGCGGTTGGACGACGAACCACTTCGTAGGCAGCGGCTACCATCCTGTCATCTTAGCGACTGCGCGGCAGCCGCACCTTCTTGGCCACCGCGTCCAACAGCGCGTGGATGTCCGCCCCGCAGCCCAGCAGATATTCCAGCCACTCCAGCAGGTCAGCCCGGCGCTCGCCGCGCTCGGTGCGGCTGACCCACAGCGGCGGGCGCCCGAGCCGGTCAGCCAAGTCCTCCTGGCTGAGCTGGGCCTTGAGGCGTGCTTGCTTGAGCTGAGCGACAACCAGTTCGTAGGGCGGCGTGTAGATCGTCTTGTGGCCGGTACGGCGCGAGCGGCGCGGGGACGAACCGGAGGAAGCAGGCGGCGGCGACGGCATGGGGACTCCATGCTGCCCGCCGCCCTGGTACTATCTGAATCAGACAGTCTAAAATAGATTGTATAGCCGAGCCTTTCTGCCATGCTGGCCAGCCGGGCAGCCGCGCTCCGACTCCGCGCCCACCACCTAAAACCTTTCCGTGCCGTGGATGGCCGCGGCGGCCACCCAACCCACCATCCTCCGACCTGCCTCCAACCCACGTTCCGCTCTCCAAAATGACCGCTTTTTCGTCTGCTCCCACGCCCAGCCCTGCCCCCACCAACGCCCCCACGCCCTGCCTGTACTTCCTGCCTTGCGCGGCGGCCACCGGCCCGCTGGCGGGACTCTGCAAGGTCGGCATCGCCGAGAGCTTCCCCGCCCGGCTCGCCCAGCTGCGCGCGGTCTGGGGCGAGTTCAATTTAGAGCGCGCCGCGCTTTTGCGCGGCGGCAGCCGGTGCGAGGTGCGCCACCTGGAGCTCGCCCTACGCCACGTCTTCGGCCACCTGGACGCCGAACGCGCCGCCCGGCAGGCAGGCAAGACCCTCACCAACGCCGACTACGTGGCGATGGACAGCGGGCGGCGCCATCCCGGCCGCGAGGACGAGGGGCACACCGAGTTCTTCGCCGCCGAGTGCCTGCCGGAGATGCTCGCCTTCGTCGAGTTCTGGCTCCAGTGCCGCGGCCCGCGGGCGGCCAGCGCCTCCTTGCAGCGCGGCCTCACCCCGGCCGACGGCGCCTTGCGCCTGGAGGCGGACGGCCGCGTCACCCCGACGCTCTCCCGCGGAGAGCGCCGCGAGCGCCGCGCCCGGGAGCACGCCCAGTGGCAGCGCGAGAAGGAGGCCTTGCACGCGCTGCGGGCGGGCAAGGTGCGCGGGCTGCTGGACCTGGCACTCGCCTTCGAGGAGCACGTGGTCTGGGTGGACTTGAGCCGCTGGCGCCGGGCGCGCGCCCGGCCTGAGCTCGACATCGGCTTTGCCGACGGGCTGGCCGACCTCTACCTGGACGGCTTCGGTCCCGCGCCCTTTGCCGACGACTGGGGGCAGCGGCCGGCCGCCCTGCGGCGCCTGCGCGCGGGCTTCGAGCAGATCGAGGTGCCCGTGACCACCTGGCCCGAGCCGTGGAACCTGCGCGCGCGGCTGGAGCGTGAGGTGCAGCGCCAGAGGGTGGTGCGCTGGCAGGAGCCGCCGCTGGACCAGTTCTCGGTCGCGGTGCCGCCGGCGCGCTGCCGGCAGGCGCTGCGCCTGCGCCTGGGCCTGCTGCACAACGCGCCGGCTTGGGGCTTTTACGACGGGTTTGCGGCGCTGGCCGAGCGCGTGGAAGTGCGCGGGCGTTGGGAGCAGCCGGACCTGCTGTCTTCGTCGGCGCAGTCCTAGGACCAAGGCGGACGCACTCAAACCGCTCTCTGCCCATGCCCGCCAAACGCCCGCGCCAAACCCCGGCGCGCTCCCCCTGCGCCACCCGGTCACCCGAGCGCCAGGCAGCCAAGCCAAAGACGACTGCCTGCTCCGCTGCCGGTGCCAGCCGCCCGCCGACTTTCCAGGTGGGCGAGCTGTGGGACGAGCGCGAGCGCGCGTTCTTTGCGCCCTACTTC
>CAXTMD010000032.1:2034-18814 GCA_964245035.1 uncultured Chthoniobacterales bacterium | reverse complement strand
CTACGATTATTCCCGGGATGCGGGCATCGTGGCCATCAGCCGGCAGAACTTCCTGCGCCACTGGCACGACGACCGCGTCATGTCGGCGGCGATTTACCTGAAGAACTCCGCCGACCTCGACGCCACGGCCGACCTGATCCGGCAGAAGTTCAACCAGCAGGGAGAGTTTCTGATCTATTCCAACCGGGCGATCCGCGAAAAAGTGTTCGAGATCTTCGGGCAGACCTTCCGCATCACGAGCGTGTTGCGCGGGATCGCGGTGGTCGTGGCGGTCATCGGCATTTTCCTGACGCTGACCACGCTGATCACGGAGCGCGAAAAAGAAATCGGGGTCCTGCGGGCGCTTGGAGCCTCGCGGTCGCAGGTGCAGGGAGTTGTGCTGGTCGAGAGTGCATTGATCGGCACACTCGCCGGCGTGCTCGGCGTGGCGGCGGGACTGGCGCTTTCGCTCGTGCTGACTTACGTGATCAACAAGGCATTCTTCGGATGGACGATCCAGTTTTCGGTTCCCTGGCTGGCGGTGTTGGGAACGCCCTTGTGGATCTTGGTGGCCGCGCTGATCGCGGGTTGGCTGCCGGCTTTGCGGGCGGGGCGCGTGGCCATCGCCACGGCGATCCGGTCGGAGTGAGCAGCATTGAACTTGTGACCGATGTTTAAGAAAAGCTTCTTTGTCGCTGCGATCCTCGGCTTTGCCGCGGTGGTTCAAACGGTTCGTGCCCAGGTCCAGAACGCCGCGGCGGACTGGAGTTTGGCCGTACCGGGAGGATCCTACCGTTTTCCCGCCGACCACGCCTGGCACCCCGACTACAAAACAGAGTGGTGGTACTTCACCGGCAACCTCCAAACCGCCGACGGCAAGACGTACGGCTACGAACTGACCTTCTTCCGCCAGGGAACGCTGCCGCCGGATCGCCTCGCGGCATTGTTTCCGGCGGGTCAACCGCGTTCCCGCTTCGTGCAGGGAGACTTCAAGTTTGCGCACTTCGCCGTGTCGGACTTGGCCGGGCACCATTTTTACTTCACCGAGCGCACCACCCGCGGGGCCTTCGGGGAGGCCGGCTTCGGACCGGCACCGACGGGTGATCCCGCCGCGCCGCGTGGGCCGCTCGCTTGGTTGGAAGACTGGCAGTTGGTGCCGCAGGAGGACGGCACATGGCATCTCACGGCGCGCTCTGCCTCCCCGACCCCGATGGCGGTAGACTTCCTGGTTCGTCCGGCCAAACCGCCAGTCGTCCACGGAGAGGACGGGGTGAGCCAGAAAGCGGCCGGACTGGGCAACGCTTCCCACTACTACTCCTTCACCCGGTTGGAGACGACCGGCACTCTGACGCTGGGTGACAACGCCGCGGCGAGCGTCCACGGAGACAGCTGGTTCGACCACGAATGGGCCAGCAACCAACTGGCCGCCGATCAGGTAGGCTGGGACTGGTTCTGTTTCCAGTTCGACGACGGCACCGAGATGATGCTCTACGCGATGCGCCGCCGGGACGGCAGCGTGGACCCGGTGTCGGCGGGCACGTTCGTCGATGCCGCCGGGCAATCTACCCACCTGGAACGTACTGATTTCCAGCTGGAACCCGCCCGGACATGGAAAAGCCGGCAGACGGAGGCAACCTATCCCATCGCCTGGAAGGTGAGCGTCCCGCGGCTGGAACTCGCCTTCTCCCTGGAACCAGCCCTGGACGACCAGGAACTCGTGCTGCCGCCGATCAGTTACTGGGAAGGGGCGACCCGCGTCGCGGGCCAGCGCGCGGGCAAGGCCATCGCCGGCAAAGGTTACATGGAACTGACCGGCTACGCCGGAGCCCTCAAGGGGCTGCAAAAGGCCAACTCGCCCGAGGAGGATTTGCGGCGGTCCCCACGCTAAAGTAAGCTGTCCAACCATGAAAACTCGTTTTCTGCCCTTGGCTGTTTTTGCCGTTTGGTCCGCGGTGGCGTCCGTCGCCAGCGCCGGCCTCCAACCCGGCGCAAACGTCCTGCCGTCCGATGTGCACAACGCGGCGACCGGACAGCAGTACTGCCAGATGTGCGCCTACAGCGGCCGGGCGGGCACCGTGGCGATCTACGGAAAGCTCGGCGACGAGGCATTTTGGGAAGACGCCGCCAAACTCCAGGCGTTGCAGGACAAGCACAAGAACTTCGGCTTCTTCGCGCAGGTGATCGACTCGACCGATGCTGCCGCTATCGAAGCTGCGGCAAAAAAGCACGGCATCAAGTACCCGGTCGTTTACACGGCCGATCCTGACTTCGAGAAGGTGTACCAAGTCGGCGGCGTCAGCCGGACGGTGTACTACTCCACCAACTTCAAGATTGGTTGGTCCGGCGTCGGAGTGGACGATGCGTCGTTGGCTGCCATCGAGGCCCAGATCAAGGCGAACTCGGAGAGCTAAACGCTGCAAGCGTTCGTCCCGACAGGTAGGGACGAATGACCGCTCTGCGACCTGCTCAGACCTTTCGCCAGCGCAGATCGCTTTGGATGACGCCCGCGGCGTTTCGCCCGCTTGCGCCGAACACCCCACCGCCGGGATGCGTGCTCGCCCCGGTGAGATACAATCCGGGCAGGTGCGTGCGGTAGGTCGACAGTTCCGGCAGCGGACGGAAGAAGAACATCTGGTCTAGGCTCATCTCCAGGTGCATGACGTTCGCGCGCAGCAGCCCTAGTTTGCGCTCGATCTCCAGCGGCGTCTGGATGTAGCGGTCTACCAACGCGCCGCGCATGTTAGGCGCGTACTCGCAGACCACGTCGTAGATCTTGTCGGCCTCGCGTTCGGCGATCCCGTCCCAGTCCTCGCCGTTGGCGAGCGCATAGGGATGGTACTGCGCCCAAGTAAACAGCACGTGCTTGCCCGGCGGCGCAAGCGTCGGGTCCAGCGCGGAGAACGTCATCGCCAGCACCGCCGGCTTCTTGGGCGGCTCGCCCCGTTGGTAGTCGAGAAACGCCTGCCGCAGGTAGTCCCGCGTCGGACACAGTAGTTGCAGAGAACCGTGGCATGGCGAGACGCCGCGTTCATCGCAGGGCTGCCCCGCGTAACGCGGCAGTTCGTGGACGGCGTGCCGGACGATCATCCCGAAGCCGTTGCCGACCCGCAGATGGTCCACCCGCCGTTGCAGATCGGGCGGCACGAGCGTCTGGTCGAGCAGCCGAAAGGTCGTCTGCACGTGGCACGCCGCCGCGACCGCACGCGCGCCGTACGTTTGTCCCTCAAGTGTGCGCACCTCGAAGCGTTCCTTGCCCGCGCCGCGGCCAATCCCCGCCACGGGTTGGTCGGTCAGTACCTCCCCGCCCATTGATCGCAGGCAGCGCGCCAGCGCCTGGGTCAGCGCGCCAGACCCGCCTTTGGCCCGCCACGCGCCGTGTTTGTGGATCATCGCCTGCCAGCCGACGAGGTCGCCCGTGGCAATCTCCTCCGGCGGCGGTCCGGACTGCGCCGCCAGCCAGTACAACGCCGCGCGCACTTCCTCCGACTCGAACGTCTCGTCGATCAACCGGCCGTAGGTCGTCATCAACTGGCGCGTCGTGTCCAACGAACTCCACACCTTTCGCGACCCGCCATTAAACAGGTTGCGCCGGAAGATCGTGCCGAAGATCGACCCCGGCTTGGGGGCCTGCATGAAGGTCTCGAACACCCCCTCGTTCAACTCGCGGAAGCGGTGGATGAAGCTCCGGTACGCCGCCGCGTCGCGTGGCGAGACCTCCGCGATGCTGGCGCAGGTTTTTTCCAGGTCGCGGTGGAAGCTGATCCCCTGCGCCTTGCCCGGCACGGGGTAAAACGCCCACGGGTCCATCTCGATGTATTCGAGCCCGTGCGCCGCCAGCCCGAGTTCCTCCATGATCGGCGTCGAGCGGAACATGATGTGCGCCGAACTACCCACGTCGAATTTGTAGCCGGGCACGATCTCCTCCGTGCACACCGCCCCGCCGACGACCGGGCGGCGTTCGAGCACGAGCACCCGGCGGCCGGCCTTGGCGAGGTAGCAGGCGCAGACCAGCCCGTTGTGGCCGGCGCCGACGACGATGCAATCATAGGGAGCGGACATGGAGGGGGAAACGACCGGCGCGGCGGCGCGGTTGCTTTGCGGTCAGAGGATTTTACCTTGTCCGCGCACTCCCATGCTCGGCCAAGACTTTTTCACCCAACATCCGCTGGCCTGCGCCACCGACCTCATCGGCTGTGAACTGGTCTGGGAACATGGCAGCGGAATCATCGTGGAAACCGAAGCCTACGCGGCCGTCGGCGACGAAGCCTGCCACACGTTTCTGCAACGCGGGGCGCAAAAGTTCGTGGACACCCACCCACCCGGCACCGCTTACATCTACCTGAACTATGGTATCCACTGGCTGCTGAACGTGCTCATCAAAAGCCCCGCGGGCGACGGCTTTGTGCTCGTCCGCGCACTGGAGCCGCGCCGCGGCCTTCCACTCATGCAAGAGCGCCGGGGAATGACAGACCCCCTCAAGCTGTGTTCGGGTCCGGGCAAGCTCACGCAAGCGCTCGGAGTCCCGGCGACTTTCCACGGATCGAGCCTGTGCGTTGATCCGGCCAAGGCGTTTCATGCCCGGCCCAGCGGGACAGCCGCACCGGAGTTGGTAGCGGACGTGCGGATCGGGATTTCGCGCGCGGCCGAGTTGCCGTGGCGCTTCCTGGCGGCAGGCAACCGCTACGTCAGCCGACGGCCGACCCGGGCCGCGACAGCCTGGAAAGAATGAGATCGGACGGCTCCATGGGAACAGTCCGATCCCGGTTGAGGTTGGTGGGCAGCGCTACTTGCTGCTGGTCGTGGTGGTCGAAGCCGACACGCCCGAGGTGGACGCGGTGCCCTTCGATTCGCACGCGCTGAAGCTGAGGGTGGCAGCCACCGCAAAGGCCACGAGGGCCAGGGACTTGATGATTTTCATAATTACTCTTTTTCCACCTCCGTTCTCAGGCTGGTCGCCATTGCAGCAGACTTTTGGACGATGCGGCCGGGATTGGCAACTGGATTCGCCAAGAATTTTTGTCCGCCCTTGTCGCGGCGGCGCTTACACTTCGGCGATGGTCACGACGGTACCGGGCGGAGTCAGCGCGTAGAGTTCGGCCACGTCGGCGTTGCGCATCCGCACGCAGCCGTGGCTGGCGGCCTGGCCGATGGCGGCCTCGTGGTTGGTGCCGTGGATGTAGATGTAGCGCTCGTACGTGTTGGCGTTGGCGTCCTCGTCCCCGGCGAGCCAGAGGACCCGCGTGAGGACCAGATCGTCGTCGGTCGCCCCGAGGCCGTTTTCGCGTGTGGGCACGCGGCTCTTGAAGACCGCGCCCAACTCCGCGCCGTCGCCGAACTTCTCCGCCACGCGGAAGCGCCCGAGCGGCGTGCGCAGGCTGCCCGGCTCCGTCCCCAGGCCGAAGCGCGAGGTGGAAACCGGGTAGCGGCGCAGCACGCCGCCAGCGGCGTCGGCAACCTCCAACTCCTGCCGGGCGACGGACACGCGCAACGAGATTTCTGCGGCGGGCGTTTGCATCACGGGCAGGAAAGCATAAGCTCGCCCTCCGCTGCCATGGAAAAGAAATCCCTCCGCGTTGCCATCGTTGGCGCGAGCGGAGCCGTCGGCCAGGAACTGCTGGACGTGCTCACGCGCCGCCGTTTTCCGGTGGCGTCTTTGCGTCTGCTCGGCTCCGCACGCTCCGTGGGCAAGACCGCCGCCTTCCAGGGCGAGACGCTGCCCATCGAACTGCTGGGTGAGCAGTCGTTCGCCGGGGTCGACCTCGCGCTTTTCAGCGCCGGGGCTTCCGTGTCGCGCCAGTACGCACCGGCCGCCGTGGCTGCCGGGGCGGTCGTGGTGGATAATTCCTCTGCGTACCGGATGGACCCCGAAGTGCCGCTCGTCATCCCCGAGATTAACGCCGCGGATACCGCCGGGCACCGTGGCATCATCGCCAACCCGAACTGCACGACGGCTGTCACGCTCGTGGCACTCGCACCGCTGCACCGGGCGTTCGGCGTCAAGCGGGTGTTCGCCGCCAGCTACCAGGCGGTTTCGGGCACGGGTGCGCGGGCCATCGAGGAATTGCGCGCACAGGTCGCGGCGGTGTCTGCCGGCGAAGAGGTGCGGCCGGACGTTTACCCGCACCAGATCGCCTTCAACGTGCTGCCGCAGGTCGATTCCTTCTTGGAGAACGGCTACACCAAGGAGGAAATGAAGATGGAGAACGAGAGCCGTCGCATCCTGCACCTGCCCGGGTTCCGCGCCTCGGTGACGTGCGTGCGCGTGCCGGTGTACCGGGCGCATTCGGTGGCGGTCAGCGCGGAGTTCGAGCGGCCGGTGAACCTCGCCGAAGCCTACGCCGCGCTCGGGGCCGCGCCGGGCTTGCGGGTCGTCGATGAACCCACGAAGAACCGTTACCCGATGCCGCTGGCATGCGCCGGCCGCGACGACTGCGCGGTCGGCCGGCTGCGGCTGGATTGCGCGCTCGACAACGGCCTGGCGTTCTGGGTGGCTGGCGACCAACTTCTCAAAGGAGCGGCCCTTAACGCCGTGCAGATCGCCGAACTTCTTTAGGGGCGCGGCTTTTGCTTGCGTTCGCCGCGGCCGGCGGACACTCTGCCCACCGAAGTTTCTGACGTACCCCCTTCCCGGATGGCAGCCGCCGTTTCCCCTCCCCCCGCGCGCGTTTTCGACGTGCAGAAGTACCTGACCGCACAGCAGCGCCGGGTCGAGCGCGCCCTGCAAAGCGCGCTGCCGCCGGCCAGCCGCAAGCCGGCGACCATCCACAAAGCGATGCGCTACAGCCTGTTTGCCGGCGGCGCAAAACGGCTGCGGCCGATCCTGTGCCTGGCGGCGGCGGAGGCTTGTGGCGCGGACGGGGAAGCCGCTCTGCCGCTCGCGTGCGCGGTGGAGTGCATCCACACCTATTCGTTGATCCACGACGACCTGCCGAGCATGGACAACGACGATTTTCGCCGCGGCCAGCCGACGTGCCACAAGGTCTTCGGCGAGGGTATGGCGGTACTCGCCGGCGACGCGCTGCTGACGTTTGCCTTCGAGCTGGTCGGCCGGGCGGAAGGCTGGCCGCGCTACGGCACCCGCGCGCTGTTGCAGGAACTCGCCGTGACCTCCGGCAGCCTCAAGTTGATCGCCGGTCAGGTGGCCGACTTGGAGGGCGAAGGCAAGAAGGTGACGGAAAGCCACCTGCGCTACATCCACGAGGGCAAGACCGCCGCGCTGCTGACGACAGCGATCCGCTTCGGCGGGATGAGCGCGGACGCAACGCCGCGGCGTTTGCAGGCGCTGACAGATTTCGGCTACGCGACAGGGTTGGCGTTCCAGGTGATCGACGACATCCTGGACGTGACCCAGACCAGCGAAAAGCTCGGCAAGAGCGCGGGCAAGGACCTCACAGCGCAGAAGGCGACCTATCCGTCCGTGCTTGGTCTAGATGGCGCGCGTCAGAAGGCGCGGCAGCTCACAGTGGATGCGCACGCGGCGCTGCGTCCGTTCGGCCGAGAGGGCGACGCGTTGCGGGCGCTGGCCGACCACCTGCTCCAGCGCGAATACTAGAGCGCGTCGCAACCGGGTGAGCCCTCCGGAACAGGCTGCGCAGCAGCCGGTCGTTACCGACAGGTCCTGACGGCTCTCCGAGCCGTCCGTAGAGTGGATCGGAAAACCGTGGCACGTCGCGCAACGTTGCTTCCGGTAAAATCTACGGATGGCTCGGAGAGCCATCCCTACCTGTCGGTTTGGAACGCCGCGTGCGCGGCGAGAGGCTCACACAAACGCAACGCGCTAGGTCACGCGGGACAGCCGGTGAACCGCCAGGAATTGGTCCTGCTCCTCGCGTGACATCGCGCGCCACATGCCTGCGAAGCGCTTTGATGAGTCTTTGCGCTTCTTGCCTGCCCCGTTCAGATTCCCGATGGGCGCGCCGGAGGAACTACGCCCCAGATAATCAAGAATCTCGCTGCTGTTTGCGCCACGATGGTACGCATCAAGCGCTGCGGCGAAAGCTTCGTTGGTCGCGAGGCATGCGCGTCGCAGGCGTGACCTCATCGTCTTATCCGTGCTGCTGTCCGTAGGGTACAGGCCGCTTCCCGCTTGATCTACTTCGGCGATGGAGGCGTTTCGAGTACGCAGGCGTTGTGCCTCAGCCATGAATCTGTCGGCCACGGGTCGGCTATGCATCGGTGCACAATCACAAGCACACCACGTGCCTCGCAACGATTAGCCGTTTGCAGGCGTCAGCTTCTCGTAGAATCGCAACGCCTCAATGTTGCTGCCAATTTCCTTGAGCGGATAAACCCCCTTCCGCAGGCCGTTCATCGACGGATCGCGGATCAGGTAGTCGAAGCCTTCCTTGCCCATCACCACCACGAAGTGTGTGATGCCATTGGATAAACGCAGGCGCACGATGACCGGATTACCGTGCAGCAGACTTGTATCCATCAGGTAGTAGGACGGCAGATCCTCGTACGCGTGGCGAACTTGGTCGGGCGCGAGCGCGGTCGGTCCCTCCCAGCGTAGATCATTGTCCTCGTCGTATCCGCCGTGCTCGCGCAGGAAAACGTTCAACCGGCCCGGATCGGTGTCGATGCCGTAGAACTTCATCACCATGGCCGCCGAGGTCATCGCACAGCCGACTTGCCCGACGGTGTGCACCGATTCCCCGAGTTGGTCTTTGCCCCACGCCGGGTCGCCCTGCAGGTAGAGCGGCACAGGAAGCTCCGTTCGCTGAACAAAGTAACAGCCGCCCGACGGCGGCAGTTGGCGTTTGCCGAACTCGTAGATCCCGCCGGCCGTGCCGGCGGCGATCAAGCAAGCGAGCGCAATTGCCAACAATCCCCACCCCAACCGGGAACGGCGGGAACGCGGCAGCGGAACGGCGACGATGTTTTCTGATTCGACCGGCGGCATGGATAGATTATCCCAGCCGCTGGCCCGTCCGGTCAAGACTTGGTTGCCGACTTGCGTGCCTTCTTGGCCGGTTCCGTGTTCGCCACGAACTGCTTGCCGGTCTTGGAAGCAGTCTTTTTCTTTTCGTCCGTCGCCTTTTTCTCCGCAGGCGAGAGTTTGTCCCAAGCCTTCTTCGGTAGGTAGCGAGACGTGGTCTTGCCCTGGATGGCGGGTTTGCCGTCCGCCGTCTGCCACTTCTCGTCGCCCCATTCCCTGAGGTGCTGCTGCCCTTCCGACTTACCGCCTTCCTTGTAGTCGCCGCCCTCTTTTTTGTACTCGGTGGCGAGCAACTGGGCTTTGCGCGCGCTCCATTGGCCGGGCTTTCCGCCTTTGTCGCCTTCCTTGATCTTGTCTTTCAACTTTTCGCGCAACTCCGGCTTGGTGTAATCGGCCGTCTTCTTCTTGCCCGCGGGAGCCGCCTTGGCGGACTTCGCCGCCGGCTTCTTGGCCGCAGGTTTGGCGCTGGATTTTGTCTTGGTGGTAGCCATGGCCGTGTTCGTCAGGATTTCTTCGCTTTTGCCGCCGGCTTCTTGGTCGCTGTCTTCGCGGTGGCAGCCTTGACCGTCGCCGCCGGCTTTTTCGCCGTGGTCTTCTTGGCCGCCGGCTTTTTGCCATCGGTTGCCTCGTGGAATTCTTCCAGCAGCTTCGTCCCCTTGTTGGCGAGCTTCTTCGCCTCGGCCGGCGTGGCCGGCACCGGCTCCCCCCAGGCCGCCGCGGAGAGCGCGCGGCGCGTCGGCTTGCCCTTTTCGTCCTTCATGGGACCGGCCGAGTCCGCGTTGGCGAAATGCCGCCGCAAAAACGAACCCTTGCGCTTCATCTTTTCCGGGGTGTCCGCCGGTCCCTCGACGCCGGGCTTCAGGTTGGCTCCCTCGGTTTCTTTGAAGTGCTCGCGGCCCGCGGCGGTCAGCCCGCCCTTCGGATCTTTGAGCACCTTTTTCTTGGCGGAATCGCTGGCTTTGGTCGGCATGGGACGTGGAACGGGTTGGAACAAAACGCGGCGTGCGTTTTTGCTAACTACGTCGCGTTCGCGCGACTTGCGCGGGTCTTTCCTTCCTTAAACGCCTGGAAAACGGCGCGGGATGCACGCGGGCGCGCCTTACCGGTCGCACAGCAACAGGATCGACGCCGTGTAGCCGTGCAGATGGTTCTGCCGGCCGACCGGACCGATCTCGCCGTTGCAAAAAAACCCGGCACTAGGATGCGCACCGAAGATCTCCGCCACCACCCCGGCGTCGTGGTCGGGGACGTTGAACAACCCCCGCCCGCGGCCGTTGCAAGCGAACAGCAGCGAGGCGAACGGCCGTACGCCCTCGTCCTCGGCGGCGTGGCAGAGTTCGCGCAAGTCCTCGTCGGCGCTGTCGCGGTCGCGCAACTGGTACTGGAGCGTCTGCCCCACGCGCACAGGGCCGTTGATGGCCACCGCACCCGCTTCCGGGTCGGCTCCCAGGATGTTGCGGATCAGGAAGTCGCCGCGCTTATATTCGTCGAGGTATTCGCTCATCGCCAACCCGGCGAAGAGATTGTTGCGCGCCCGGTCCTTCTCCTGCTTGGTCAGGCCGTTGAACACGGTGTTGAGCACGCCGTAGGCGGGCTTCGAGCCGAGGCTCAGGAGGAGGTTCTGCTTGGCGCCGGTGATCGTCAGCGGCTCGCCGATGGGCCGGCAGCCCTGGCTGACGACCGTGCGCAACGCCACCCCGCCGCGCAGCGCCAGCGCGATGCCGTCGCCGCTGACCGCGCGGCCGTCGTGGCAGACGACGATGTTGTCCACGTCGCCGCCGGCCAACCCACCGATGGCAGGCACGCCGGGGTACGCGGCGTTCCAAGCGGCCAGCCAGCGTTCGGCGTCGAGCCGCAACGGGTTGACGAGCGTGATCCACACGTCTGTACTCTCTGCGTCCACGCCGCTTTCCATGTGCCAGAACCCGGGTCCGGTGGACTCTTCCACCTGCGCCTGCGAAAACTCGAAGGTCTTGATCTCCGTGTGCGGCAGGCTCAGCAGCAGCAGCGAAAACCCCGAGCGATCCTCGGCTTCCTTGCCGGTGCCGACAAGCCCCCCGCCGCTGCAGCCGATCAGGTGCGGAATGCGGGCGTAGACGCGCAGCAGTTCGAGGAAATCCTCCAGGAACTCGACGTAGTCCGGCGAGAAGAACACGACCCCGCAGGTCACGTCGGCGTTGAGTTCCGCGCGGATTTGCCGGGCGGCTTCGATCACGGCTTCCTCGGAGAACTCCGAGAGCACGAGACGGGAGACGGCGCGGTTCGGCATGCACGGAAATCATCGTGGAAACGCCGGATTTCGCAACGGGAAATCGTCGCCGACACCCGACGCGGTTTTTCGAGAAACGACTGCCTTTTGGCACCATGCGCCGCGTGGCAAGCGTATCTATCTTGATGCCCGTACAAGACGACCAACTCGCGCTGCCGCTCGCCCCGGCTCCGCCGACGCCCGCGCAGACCGCGGCCTCCGAATCGGCGCGGCAGTTGCTCGACGTGGGACTCATCTACCTGGAGTCCGGCGTGGAAAGCTTCACGCGCGGCCTCGAAATCCTCGACCGTTTTCCCCGCGCCGAGCGCCGCGAGGTGCGCAGCCACTGGCAGATCCCTGGCCTGCACGGCAACGAGGGCAGCGCCGACTCGTGGGTGCAGATCAAGCGCACCGTGCTGGTGCTTGGCGTGCGAAAATCCTTCCCGTTCCGCGACAACGGCCGCTCGTCCGACTACGTGGCACCCAGCTTTGCCAACGGCTGCGCGATGGCGTGCGCGTACTGCTACGTGCCACGGCGCAAGGGTTTTGCCAACCCGATCACGACCTACGTGAACATCGAGGCGATCATGCGCGCCATGGCCCGGCACGCGGGCCACCTGCCCCGGCGGCGCACGGAGCCGAGCCAGGTCGACCCGCACCTGTGGGTCTACGAGATTGGCGAAAACGGGGATTGTTCCGCCGACGCGTTGCTCTCCGACAACCTGCGCGATCTGGTGGCGATGTTCCGGTTGCTGCCGAACGCCAAGGCGACGTTCGCGACGAAGTTTGTCAACCGCGCGCTGCTCGGCTACGACCCGCAGCGCAAGACGCGGCTGCGCTTTTCGCTGATGCCTCAGCGCATGAGCACGCTCGTGGATATCCGCACCTCGCGCATCGACGAACGCATCGCCGCCGTCAACGACTTCGTGGCTGCCGGGTACGAGGTGCACCTCAACTTTTCGCCGGTGATCGTCTACGACGGCTGGCAGGAGGACTACAAGGCGCTGTTCCAGCAGATCGACGACGAGCTAAACGATCAAGCCAAGGCACAGGTCGCCGCCGAGTTGATCTTTCTGACCCACAACGCGCAGCTCCACGACGTGAACCTGCGCTGGCACCCCAAGGCGGAGGACGCCCTCTGGCGGCCCGACCTGCAGGAGGCAAAGATCAGCAACACCGGCGGCGAGAACGTCCGCTATCGCCACGGCTACAAGGGCCGGGTCGTCGCGGAGTTCAAGCACCTAGCCGCGCGCCATCTGCCGTACTGCGCGATTCGTTACGCCTTTTAGATTTCACGCGCCAGAGGGCCGCGTGGACCCACAACCCACCGCCTCGGCAGATGCGAATCTTCTGGACGCCGCTATGACGCCTTCCATCGCCATCTACCACGAACATCCCGACTGGTTCCGGCCGCTTTTCGCCGAACTGGACCGGCGCGGAATTTCCTATTGTCGGATCGACGCCCGTGAGCCGGCCATCTACGACCCGGCCGACGTTGCGCGTCCAGCCCCGGTGTTCTTCAACCGCATGAGCCCCTCGGCATACCTGCGCGGCAGCGGCAGCGCCATCCTGCACACGCTCAACTACCTCTCCCACTTGGAACGGATCGGCACGCGCGTCATCAACGGCTCGAAAGCTTTTACCTACGAGGTGTCCAAGGCGCTCCAACTCACGCTGCTGGCCGAACTCGGCCTGCCCGCCCCGCGCTCGCGGGTCATCCACCGCGGCAGCGACGCGCCGGCCGCGGCGCGGGGACTGCGTTTCCCCGTGGTCGTGAAGGCCAACGTCGGCGGCAGCGGCGCGGGGATCGTACGCTTCGACGCGCCGGAAGACCTCGAAGCGGCGGCCGACGCCGACCAGATCGAACTTGGCCTGGACGACGTGGCGTTGGTCCAGGAATACATCCCGGCCCGCGACGGCCACATCACCCGGGTGGAAACGCTCGGCGGCAAGTACCTGTACGCGATCAACGTGTTCCCTGACGCAGGGTCCTTCGATCTCTGCCCGGCGGATGCCTGCCAGACCAAGGACGGCGCGGAACTCGCCCGCACCGAGACGAGCGCGTGCCCCATCGAGGCCCCGCGCCGCGGCCTGCGGGTGGAGGCGGTCATGCCGCCGCCGGAGGTGATCGGCGCGTGCGAGGCCATCGCGCAGGGCGCTGGCATCGACGTGGGCGGCATCGAATCCATGATCGACGACCGCGACGGCCAGCGGGTGTACTACGACGTGAACGCGCTCTCTAACTTCGTCGCCGATGCCCCGCGTGTGGTCGGCTTCGATCCGCACGCCCGGCTGGTCGACTTCCTGCAGGGCGAGGTCGACCGCGTTTCCTGACCGACTATGCGTTACGGCTATTGGCTACCCATCTTCGGCGGCTGGCTGCGCAACGTGGAGGACGAAGGGATGGAGGCAACGTGGGACTATGTCCGGCGGCTCGCCTGCCGCAGCGAGCAGATCGGCTATGACCTGACCCTCGTGGCCGAACTGAATCTCAACGACATCAAGGGCACTGACGCGCCCGCGCTCGACGCCTGGAGCACGGCGGCGGCGCTGGCGGCGGTTACCGAACGGCTCGAACTGATGGTCGCCGTGCGACCGACGTTCCACTCGCCCGCGTTGCTGGCCAAGCAGGCGGCGAACATCGACCGCATCTGCGGCACGCCGGGGCGGTTGTCGCTCAACGTGGTGTCGTCCTGGTGGGCGGACGAGGCGCGCCAGTACGGCGTGCATTTCGAGCAGCACGAGGATCGCTACGCGCGCACCGGCGAATGGCTCGAAGTCGTGGACGGCCTGTGGACCCAGGACCGTTTTTCGTACGCGGGCAACTACTACCGCGTCGAGAACACGATCCTCCAGCCCAAGCCGATCACCCGGCCGCGGCCCACGCTGTATGCCGGTGGCGAGAGCGAGGCGGCCAAGAACCTGATCGCGCAACGCTGCGACGCCTACGTCATGCACGGAGATCCGCCCGAGCGCATCGCGGCCAAGATCGCCGACATGCGCGAGCGCCGTGAACGCTTCGGCCTGCCGCCGATGCAGTACGGCATGGCGGCCTACACGGTCGTGCGCGACAGCGAGCATGAGGCGCAGGCCGAGCTGGCGCGGATCACCGACGTGCGCGCTTCCGCCGCTGGGTTCGCCAATTATCAGCAGTGGCTCAGCGGGACCAAGCTCGAGCAACGGATGACCATCGAGGAATACTCCGTCTCGAACCGCGGACTGCGCCCGGGCCTGGTCGGCACGTCCGCGCAGGTCGCCGCGCGCGTGGAAGAATACGAGGCGGTGGGGCTAAACCTCCTGCTTCTGCAATGCAGCCCGCAGGCAGAGGAGATGGAACGCTTTGCGGCGGAAGTCATTCAGCCGACGCAAAAGCTCGCCGCGGCCTGAAGTTCCAAGAAAACCCGTCCGCCCGACGGGTGGGACAGCGATTCATTTTCTGCAACCCAAACCACCAACACTACCCATCTATGTCACTCTTCGGACTAGGAGAAAAGTTCAACACGCTACAAGACCTCTACGTGCATTTGCTCAAGGATTTGTACAGCGCCGAAAACCAGCTCGTCAAAGCGTCGCCCAAAATGGTGGAGTCCTCCACTTCCCCTGACCTCAAGCTCGCCTTCGAGAACCATCTGCGTGAAACCGAAAACCAGATCACGCGCTTGAACACCATCGCGGACAAGCTCGGCGTCGAACTGACCGGCTACACCTGCAACGGCATGAAAGGCATCATTTCCGAAGGCAGTGGTTGGGCGGGCGAGGACGCCACCGACGCGGTCAAGGACGCAGGCCTCATCATGGAAGCCCAGCACGGCGAGCACTACGAGATCGCCGGCTACGGCAGCGCCCGCAAGTACGCCGAAATCCTGGGGCACACCGAGGCCGTGACCCTGCTGCAACAAAGCCTCGACGAGGAGGTAGCCATGGATGCCAAGCTCAACACGCTGGCTTCGCGGATTAACTTTGCCGCGCAAAACCAGCCGGCGAACGCCTAACCTCGGTCAAGCTGTTTGGCAAAACGCCCATTTATGGCCATCGTGCTGCGAGTGGGCGTTTCATCTTTCAGGACGCGAAGCGGCCGTTTGTCCCACAGGGTAGGGATGACTCTCCGAGCCGCTCCTTGATTTAGATTGGGTAACCGGTGCGCGCACGATGCGCCCGCTGGGAACATTTGGGACGGCTCGGAGAGCCATCCCTACCCTGTGGGACAAACGTCTGCGGCGAGACATACCACTGCACCTCAAGCCACCGCCACGACTTCCGCCCGCTCCGGCCGCACGGTCGTTCGCTTGGCCACGGGCGCAGGCGTGGTCTGGCCCCAAGAACGCCAGCCTTCGGTCAGTTCCAGCCAGAGCCAACTGCGCAAGGCACCCACCAGCGGCCAAGCGCTTTTCACGCTGAAGGTGAAGCCGCCGAAGAGGAACTTGCGCCCGACGTTACGCCGTCCAAACACCCCCCGCGCACGACGCACCCGGCCCATCGCGGCCAACCGCCGGTTGTAGAAGCGCATGAAGTAAAAAAACGGCGTCGAGGGCGGCAGCGAGTAGATCGGCCGCACCAGAACCTCCGCGCCCTGCTTGAACGGCCCCGAAGCCACAAACAGGTAGTAAAGCCCGAGGTCGAAGAGGAACGCGATCCGGTACAAGTCGAAGTCGCCCATGTACTCGTACTTGTTCTGGTAAATCGCCTCGAACCACCGCTGGTACGCCCGGGCGTAGTCGCGGTTGTGGCGTTCCAGGCGCTTCGGCACGTCAGCCTCACCGGCCCGCTCCGCGAGGATCACGTCGGCGGCGGCGTTGGCGGTGTAGGCAATCCAGTCCATGCCGGGACTGTAGAACGGGTCGATGAACCCGGCCGCGTCACCAACCAGCGCGAAGCCGTCGCCCGCGAACGTCGTGCTGCGGTACGGCAGGTTCTTGCGGAAGTGCACGTCGTCTTCCTGCCAGCGTGCGTCGGCCAACACCTCACGCGCGTAGGCGCTGCGCTCGGTCAGGAAGGCGCGGGTCCGCTCGCCCGGGCTGGACCCGGGCGGCAGCGTGACGTAACGCTGGTCGTACACTAGTCCGACGCTCACATCCCCGCCCTTCAGCGGGATGAACCACGCCCACCAGCCGTCCCCCATTGCATGGTTGGTCGCCGTCTGGCGCATCCCGAACACGCGCTGGGACCACTCCGGGTACTTCGTCTGCATTTCCACACCGTCGAGGTTCTTGACGCCGGTCCAGCGCGACCACACGGCGGCGGTCGGGTGGTCCTCGTTCGGGCGGTGCCAGCCTTGCTGCCGGGCGAGCAGCGCGCGCACGCCCGACGCATCGACCACCCAGCGGGCGCGCAGGACGCTCTCCCGACCAGCGGCGTCGCGGACGGTCACCTGCTGGGTGCCGCCGGCGGCGAGTTCGGTGCGAACCATTTGGACCGGCCGGCGCACCTCTGCACCGAGCGTTTCGGCGCGCCGGAGCACCTCCTCGTCGAGCGTCGCCCGGTCCACCATGAACGCCGGCACACGCGTCAGGTAGCGCGGGCCGATCTCGCTGCAGTCATCGAACTTCTGCGCGCGGTCGTTGGAGAAGTAGAACCGCAGCCCTTCGACCTGTGTGCGGTATAAAGCATATGTATGC
>CAXTMD010000032.1:866-2024 GCA_964245035.1 uncultured Chthoniobacterales bacterium | reverse complement strand
TTCAGGTGGTCGGCCAGGCCGAGTTGGTGAATCAGGAAGTAGGTGCTGATCTCGATGGTCGACTCTCCCACCCGGCGCTCGAAGGCGGCGGTGCGTTCGACGATCACCACGCGCAACGCCGGGTTCTTCTGCAAGAGCAGGACGGCCGTCGCCGCGCCGGACAGCGCGCCGCCGACGATCGCCACGTCGTAATCCTGTTCCAAAATCATGCGAAGAGTTATAGTGTCTTCCCCCGCCCGGCTCAAATCGTTTCCGCCTGTCTTGACGCCCCCAACCCCCGTGCTAGCCTCGCGCCGTTCCATGCCCGTCCAGCCGTTGCCTCCGCCCGAGACGCTCGAAAAGCAGTTGATTACGCTGCTCAGCGAGCGCGTCCTCGAAACGGCTGCGCCTGTGGGAGCCGACACCGACCTCTACGCGCTCGGGATGGACTCGATGGCGATCATGCAACTGCTCATTCTCGTCGAGGAGGAGTACGGCGTCGCCCTGCCGGAAAGCTCGTTGACGCGTGACGGTTTCACCACGCCCCGCCAACTCGCCCGCCTCGTCCGCGCGCACGGCGGCGGGTCTGCCTAGCCGTTCTTTGGGTGCGACGACTTCCCCGCCTCTCTCGCGCGTCCCGTTTCTGGTCGCCGACAGCTTCGTGCTGGCGCTGGACCACTTCATGCGCCGGACGGGCCAGGGCGGCCACGTCAGTCATTCGGTGATCGAACTCGCCGGCCCGCCGGACCTCGACCGCCTGCATGCCGGACTGCGCCGCGTCCTGGCCAAACACCCGCTGCTTGCCGCCACCGCACGCCGCCACCGGTGGACCCGCTTGCCGTACTGGGCGATGTCGGCGATCTCGCCCGACGCCGGCTTGCCTTTCGGCTGCTGGCGCGAGGGCGAAACCTCCCTGCCCTCGCCTTGGATGACAGCCAGCCCGACCGCTGACATCTGGCAACTCGTGCCATGGCTGGCCAACGAGGGATTGACGGTCGATGGCCAGACGTTCAACGCCCGCGTGGACGCCGTCGCGCGGCGGGACGGGCGGTTCAGCCTGATCCTGACGTGGTCGCACCTCCTTTTCGACGGCAAAGGGGCCGAACTGTTCTGCGCTGAACTCGCCCGGCTCTGCGAGGGCACGCCGGTTTCTTGGAGGCTGGTCTGGTAGTCCATCGC
>CAXTMD010000032.1:0-856 GCA_964245035.1 uncultured Chthoniobacterales bacterium | reverse complement strand
CGCCCCCAAGAACCCGGCGGGCCCGCGCGGGGGGCCCAGTGGGCGCGTCCGGGTCACGCCCACTATCAGGTGGTCACTTTCGAGTCGACCGAAGCGGCGGCGATCCGCGCCCGCGCCGAGCAGATGGGCGGCGGGCTGTTCCCGATCACGTTCTTCGTGGCCTGCGTGGCGCGCGCGCACGACCGGGTGTTCCGGCACCGCGGACGGCAGCCGGCGGGATACGGTGTCTGCGTGCCCACGCAGACGCGCCGACGCGGGGCGAAGGGGCCGCTTTTCCACAACCACGTCGCCCCGCTTTTCTTCAACCCGCGCCGCGAACACCTCGGGGGCGTCGCCGAAGCGGCCGCAGCGATGCGGACGCAGTTTGCCACGCTGGTGCGCGGCAAGGTCGCCGAGTCCTTCGACGCCGTGCTGGCGCTGATGCGTCCTCTGCCAAACCGGCTGTTCCTGGCGCTGATCCGCGCGCAGTTCCGGGGCGAACTCTACACCTGCTTCAGTTCACACACGGGCTCCTTTGCCCCGGAGATGGTGACGTTCGCCGGCGCCGAGGTGGTTAACGCCTACCACCTCCCCTGTCTGGGCACGCCGCCGGGCACGGGAATTTTCTTTGGTGAACACGGCGAACGGCTCAACGTGACGGTGACCTGGCGCGACGGCGCGTTGACCGACGAGGAGCGCGCGTGGATGGTTGGCCAACTGCACGACGATTTGCTCGGGACCTCATGAACACCGAAACGTTCGACGTGGTGGTGGCCGGCGGCGGCAGCGCGGGGCTGGCGGCCGGGGTCGCCGCGGCCCGCCTCGGTGCGCGCACGCTGCTGGTCGAGCGCCACGGCTCGCTGGGTGGCATGGCCAC
>CAXTMD010000031.1:0-19031 GCA_964245035.1 uncultured Chthoniobacterales bacterium | reverse complement strand
GACGAGGAGCTGGTCATCTGGCTCAGGCCCGGCATCTGGCCGAACTGGCGCTCCAGCGGCGCGGTCACGGTCGTTGAGACCACGTCGGGGCTGGCCCCCGGATAAAACGTGACGACCTGGATCGTCGGGTAATCCACCTCCGGTAGGGCGGAGACCGGCAGTTGGACATATGCCACCAAGCCGACCAGGAGGATGGCGACCATCAGCAGCGCCGTGGCCACCGGCCGCAGGATGAAAGGGCGGGAGGGGTTCATGAGCCGCTCTTCTGGCCGCCGTCCGGACGATGGCCGCCGTGCCGGTTGCCCGGGGAGGCGCTGCCTTCGGGCTTGTTGCCGTCAGGCCGGTTGCCGTCGGGCCGGTTGCCGCCGTCGGGCTTCCCCTTCGCGCCGTCGCCGTTGTCGACGTTGACCTTGTCGTTGTCCTGCAACTTGTCGAAGGAACTGTTGGCGACCGTGTCGCCGGGATTGACGGAGTCTACCTGGGTCATGCCGTTGTCGGTGACGCCCGGCTTGACGTTGCGCTGGTGCACGACGCCGTCTTGCAGGACGTAGACGAACGAGTTCTGGCCGTTTTGCTGGATGGCGGCGGAAGGGATCAGCGTGACCCCCTGGAGGGTCTGCACCAGCAACCGGGCGTTGACGAACTGGTTGGGGAAAAGCTTCAGGTCGTCGTTCGGGAAGATCGCCCGCACCTTCAGCGTGCCGGTGGTCGTGTCGATCTGGTTGTCCAGCGCCAGCAACTCGCCGGAAGCGATCTTGGTCTGCGCAGTGCGGTCGAAAACGTCCACGGCCAGTTTCGCGCCCTTGGCGAGCTGTTCCTGGACCGCGCCGAGGCTGTCCTCCGGCAGCGTGAAGATCACCGTGATCGGTTGCAACTGCGTGACGACCACCAGCGGGGTCGCGCTGCTGCCCGCCGTCACGAGGTTGCCCGGGTCCACCAGGCGCAGGCCGACCCGGCCGGTGAACGGCGCGTGGATGTGGCAATAGTCGACCTGCACCTGGTCGTACTGCACGAGGCCCTGGTCGTTCTTCACCTGCCCCTCGTCCTGCTTGACGAGCTTGGTCTGGTCGTCCAACTGCTGTTTGGAGATGGCGTTGCGCGACCAGGCCGCCTGGTAGCGGTCCGCGTCGATCTGGTCCTTGGCCAGCGTGCTCTGGTCCTTTTCGAGCGTGCCCTGCGCCTGGAGCAGCGTGGCCTCGTACTGTCGCGCGTCCAGGTCGAGCAGCGGATCGCCCTGTTTGACGAGTTGGCCTTCCTGGAAATGCACGCCGACCACGTTGCCGGTGACCTGGTTGACGATGGACGCCGTGTAGACCGGGGTCACCGTGCCGATGGCCTCCAGATAGACGCCGATGTCGCCTTTCTTGGCCGTGACGGGAACCACGTTCACCGGTCCGGTCTGCCGGTGCCCGCCCTGGTTGGCTGCCTCGCTCTTGCGGCCCGAGACAAAGTAAAACGCCAGGCCAAACACGGCGATCAACCCGCTCCAGATGAGGACCTGCACAAGGCGCTTGCTGCCGCTCCCGGCGGGAGCCTCGGAGCGTTTCTCGATGATGGGGGGATTCAATGTCTCAGCCAAGGGCGGAACGTTGTGTAGCTTCACCCCACTGTCAATTTGTCCAGCAAATTCCGACAATCGGAATTATTTTTGGCGCAGGGATGTTAGAAGCCGTCGCGGTTTAGCGGTTGGACGGATTCTCTGTCCCAATAGTCACATCAAACTTGCCTCTCTCCCCCGAGCGGGGAACGGCAAAAAAAGAATGGCACGCGGTTTTGCCGCGTGCCATCACTTCAGCGCCGACCGACCCTGCCTGCGGCATGGCCTCTGGCTTTTGTGCGTGAGGGAGTTTAGTCCAGAGGTGCAACCACGTCCGCGGCCTCCGCAAGGGGCGCGGTCGCTGCCGGGATCGTGGACTGCGCCGTCACGCGCACGGCACCTTGCAGGCGGATGTCCTGTGAGGAGGCCCCCACGGACACATCGTAGTTCCCGCGCACCACTTTGAACTTCCCGATGTCCTCGCTGTAGTACGCAAAGGCACGTTGATCCAACGTCAGGGTCACCACCTTCGACTCCCCCGGCTGGAGGTTGACCTTGGCGAACCCCTTGAGTTCCTTGACCGGACGGATCACGGAGGGGTTGCGCTGGCCCAGGTAGAGTTGCGCGATCTCCATGCCCGCCCGGCTGCCGGTGTTCTTGACGGTGAAGGACACCTGGACCGGAGCGGTCCCGCTGACACTGTCTGGGGTCACGCTGAGCTTGCTGTAGGCAAATGTGGTGTAAGACAGCCCGAAGCCGAACGGATACAGGGGTTGCACGTTGTTGTGCTCGTATCCGCGGTAGCCCACGAAGATTCCTTCGTTGTAGCGGATCATATCGGCATTCGGATCTTGTGGGTAGTCCGCGTAGGCGGGGTTGTCCGTCAGGTTCCGCTCGAAGCTGATCGGCAGCTTGCCCGATGGGTTCGTCTTGCCAAAGAGGATGTCCCCCAAGGCCGTCCCACCGTTCTGCCCCGGATAGAAGGCGTGCAGCACGGCCGGCACGCGGTCGATCCAGTTGTTCACGTTCACGCCGCCGCCGCCGTGCAGCACCACCACCGTCTTCGGGTTGGCCGCCACGGCGTTGCTGATCAGTTCGTCCTGGAACTCGGGCAGGTTCCACGGCCGGTCCATCCCCTCGCCTTCGTACTGGTTGTCCAGGCCGACGCAGAGCACGACGGCGTCGTACGTGCTGAGGGCCGCCGGCACGACGAGCGGCACCCAGCTGAACTGAACCCCTTGCAGGCCGCCGTTGTAGGTCACGCCGTTGTTCGGCGCGAGGTCGGCGAACGTGGAGAAGCCGCCCAGACGATGGTACTCCAGCTTGACCGGGTACAACTGACCGGCCTGGAAGGCAATCTCCGCCGAGGCCGGCACCGTGGCTCCGTAGCCCGGAGGGTTCGTCTTGCCGAAGGTGTCGATGATCACCTGGTTGTTGACGGTCAGCCGCACCTCGCCGTCCGCCCGCACCTTGAAGAGGTGGTTACCCGTGGCCGTCGCGTGCACCTGGCCGGTCCAGCGGGCCGAGAAGTTCCCGGGGTTGGTGATCGCCGAGGGTGGGGGAGTCTGGTTCCAATCGATGTCGACCTCGAACTGGTTCTGGGTCACCGCCGCGGTGCCGCTGAGGTCGGGGCTGTTGAAGTACTCGGCTTTGAGGCCGTTCTGCGTGTTGCCGTTGGCGTCCACGTTCTGCCAGAGAGAGGCCAGCGGGTCGGCCGTGCCTGCCTGGATGAAGTCGACGGTCGCCTTGCGCCCCGCGCCCCGGGTGATGCCGTTCAGCTCGCTGGGTGCGGTGATCGGCTGCACGTACGAACTGCCGAAGGTGGTGGGCGGCTCGCCTTGGGCCAGTCGGCCGAGCACCGCCACCCGGCGCACGGCCCCCGGGTCGAGCGGCAGCAGGTTGTTCTGGTTACGCAGCAGCACGATGCCCTCACGGGCGATCTTCAGCGCGGTTTGGTTGCTGGTCGGATCGTCCAGGGAGATGCTGGTATCCTGCTGCGGGCGGTCGAGGAAACCGAAGCCGATGATTTCGTGCAGGAGCCGACTCACTTTGTCGTTGAGCAAGTCTGTCGACAGCGTCCCGTTGGCCAGCCCCGGCCCCAGCGTTGATTGGTTGAAGAAGGAACTGGAGGGCAGGTCCAGGTCGCAGCCCGCCGTGAAGGCCTTGGTTCCCGTGTGGATGGCGTTGTAATCCGAGATCAAAGCACCAGGGAAGCCCCATTCCTGCTTGAGCACCTGGGTGTCCAGGAAGAGGCTCTCGCAGGCGAAGTCGCCGTTGACCTGATTGTAAGCTCCCATCACCGTGGCCACCTTGCCCGTCTTCACCGAGGCTTCGAAAGGCGGCAGGTAGATCTCGCGCAGGGTGCGCTCGTCCACCTCGATGTCCACCGAGCTGCGCTTGAACTCCTGGTCGTTGGCCGCGTAGTGCTTGGCGCAAGCCCACACGCCCTGCGACTGCACGCCCTGGATGAACGCCGGGGCCATCTGCGAGCCGAGGTAGGGGTCCTCGCCAGACAGGTACTCGGCGTTGCGACCCGCGATGGGGTAACGGTAGAAGTCCATGCCGGGCGCGAGGATGACGTAGTAGCCGCGGGCGCGGGAGTCGCGCCCCATCCCTTCGCCCATCTGCTGGGCCAAGCGGACGTTCCAGGTGGCCGCTAGCTCCAGTTCGGCCGGGTAGCGGGTGCTCGGCATGAGGCGCACGCCCATCGGGCCGTCCGTCATGAAGATTTCCGGCAGCCCGAACTGCGGCATCGGCTTGATGTCGAAGAACGGCGTGCCGCCGATGTAGTCGATCTTTTGCTGGGTCGACATCTGCGCGAGGATCGCTGCGGTCCTGGCGTTCACGTCGGCGGGCGACGGCGAAGGCTCGGGCGTCGGCGACGGTTGCTGGGCGCGGGCAGGAGTGCCGGCGGCCAGGAGAACGCCGAGCATAAACCCGGCGCAGGGTAGGAGATGACGGGGGGATTTAGGGAACACGGGGGGAGGTGTTTTTGTGTGGGTGGAAGGCCCGGTCAAACCACGGGTGGTCTGGCGGATCTTCCGGTTTGGAAAAAGAACGGTCAGGCAAAAAGACTCTCGGCGCAGGCCGAGGGGTTTTCTCCTGGATTGTTTCTTCTTCGCGCAAGAACATCCACATCCGGCCGGATTCAAATTTCCGGCAAATGGCGGCTTTGGTGGAGCAGCCGTCTTCCACACCGGCAGGGTAGGCCGGCAGATCGATGTTGACGGGACGTGGCACGCTCCTTGACAAAGTTGTAGGGGCATACGGCACGCGCCCGGTCACTGAAATCGATCATCAGTTCTAAATTGACGCCGCGCCCGGATGTTCATACGCTGCTAGTATGCTCCCCCTCAAAACCTTGCCCTTCTTTCCCGGGTTGGCTGCGCTGACCCTTCTTGCTGCCACCACGCTCTCGCCGATCCACTCGGCCCGGGCGGCGGACAGCCAGCTCACCGTCGCGGTCATCCCCAAGGGAACCACCCACGAATTCTGGAAGTCCATCCACGCCGGGGCGATCAAAGCTCAGCGTGAGCTGGAAGCCAGCGGCACCAAGGTCGAGTTGATCTGGAAGGGACCGCTGCGCGAGGACGACCGTGAACAGCAGATCCAGGTCGTCGAGAACTTCACCGGCCGCCACGTCAGCGGGATGGTGCTCGCCCCGCTGGACAGCCAGGCGCTGGCGGACCCCGTCGAAACGGCCGTGGCCGCGAAGATCCCCGTCGTGATCATCGACTCCAGCCTCAAGAGTGACCAGATCACCTCCTTTGTCTCCACGGACAACTACCAGGGCGGCGTGCAGGGCGCCGAGCGCCTCGGCACCCTGTTGGGTGGCAAGGGCAACATCCTCCTCCTGCGCTACCAGCAGGGGTCGGCCAGCACGGAGGACCGCGAGGCCGGGTTTTTGGACACGATCCAGAAGAAGTTCCCCGACATCAAGGTTGTCTCCTCCGACCAGCACTCGGGCGCGACCCGCGACACCGCCTACGCTGCCTCGCAGAACGTGTTGAACCGCTTTGGCTCGCAGCTCCAGGGCATCTTTACGCCCAACGAATCGTCCACGGCGGGCATGGTGCTCGCGATGCGCGACGCCGGCCTGGCTGGTGGCAAGGTCAAGCTCGTGGGCTTCGACGCCTCGACTCCGCTGCAGGAAGCCATGAAGGCGGGCGATTTGCAGGGCTTGGTGGTGCAGGACCCGTTTAACATGGGTTATCTCGGCATGATGACCTTGGCTAAGAGCATCAAGGGCGAAAAGGTCGAGAAGCGCGTGGCGACCCCGATTGCCGTCGTGACTCCCGAGAACATGACGGAGTCCAAGATGGCGGAGTTGCTCAACCCGCCGCTCAGCAAGTACCTGAGCGAGTAACCGGCCACGGTCCCCCCGCACGGCTGAAATCCTCCCCCGCCCGGCGTCCGTGCGACGCCGGGCGCTCCCTCGCGCACGATGCTGCTCAGGCTCCGCGACATCCAGAAGCGGTTCGGGCCGACCCACGCCCTGCGTGGCGTCAGCCTGGAACTGGAGCGCGGCGAAGCGCGGGCGCTCATCGGCGAGAACGGCGCGGGCAAGAGCACGCTGATGAAGGTGCTCAGCGGCGCCTACCAGCCGGACGGCGGCACGATTGAACTAGACGGCCAGCCGTTCCAACCCGGCGACCCCGCCCAGGCGTTGCGCGGCGGCGTGGCGATGATCTACCAGGAACTCAACCTGGCACCGCACCTCTCCGTCGAGGAAAACATCGCCCTGGGAGTGGAGCCCACTCGCTTCGGCTGGATCAGTCGCCGTCGGCGGCGGGAAATCGCCCGGGCGGCCCTGGAAGAACTGGGGGCCGGCCACATCCCCATGCAGGTGCCGGTGGCGCGGCTTTCCATTGCGGGGCAGCAGATGGTGGAAATCGCGCGTGCGCTCGCCAGCCGGCCCAAGGTGCTCATCATGGATGAGCCGACCTCCAGCCTGACGCAGGCGGACACGGCGCGCCTCTTCGAGGTGATCGACCGCCTGACGGCGCGCGGCGTGGGGGTGGTCTACATCAGCCACTTCCTGGAAGAATCGCGTCGGGTGTGCCGCACGTTCACCGTGTTGCGCGACGGGTCCACGGTGGCCGACGGGGTCCTGGCCGACATGGACCGCACCGCGATCATCCGCCACATGGTCGGACGCGACCTGAAGGAAATCTACCCGCGGGTGGCCCACACCCGCGGGCGGCCCCTGCTGGAACTCCGCGGCCTGGTGCCCGCGGGCAAGAGCGGTCCGGTGAGCCTGACGCTGCACGCGGGCGAAATCTTCGGGCTGGCCGGGCTGGTCGGGGCAGGCCGGACGGAGACGCTGCGCGGCTGCTTCGGCCTGGACGCCGTCGCGGGCGGCGAGGTGCAGATCCTCGACGGCCAGGCCGGTCTGAGGGCCGACACCCGGACCTCGCCCAACCAGCGTCTCGCGCAGAAGTGCGGGATGCTCAGCGAAAACCGCAAGGAGGAAGGCTTGCTGCTCGGACGCAGCATCGCCGACAACATGACCCTGACCCGGCTGGGTCTGCTGGGCCGGTTGGGCTGGGTGTCCCGGCGGCGCCAGCTCGCGGTGACCCGGGATTGGATCGGTCGGGTTGGCTGCCGGGCGGCCGGGCCTGCCCAGCCCATCGGCCAGCTTTCCGGCGGCAACCAGCAAAAGGTCGCCTTCGGCCGTTTGCTCTACCACGATGCGCGGGTCTTTCTCCTCGACGAACCGGCGCGCGGCATCGACATCGGCTCCAAGGCGCAGCTTTTCGAGATGATGGGACAACTGGCGGCGCGGGGAGCTGGCATCCTGTTTGCCAGTTCGTACCTGCCCGAATTGCTGGGGATTTGCGACACGATCGGGGTCATGTGCCGCGGCGCGCTGGTGGAGGTGCGTCCCGCCGACCGGTGGACGGAGGACGAGATCATCTCGGCGGCGGTGGGGCAGGAGGGTGCCGCCCCGGCAACGCCCGCCGTCTGACCCCGGTCTCCGATTGCCCCTCTTTTTTTCCCGCTTATGGCCGACACCCTTTCTCCCGCCTCCACCCCGTTGCCGCTCCCGCGTTTGCCGCGGGTCCCGGCGGCGGTCGCCCGGTTCCTGGACGCGGCCGGCCCCCTGATCGCCCTGCTCGTCGTGGTCGGGTTGATCTGCCTGAAGGCGGACACGCGCGAAGCCTTCCTGACGGTGGCCAACTGGAAGTTCATCGCGGTGCAAACGGTGATCGTCGCGACCGCGGCGTTGGGCATGACGATTATCATCATCAGCGGCGGCATCGATCTTTCCGTCGGTTCCAGCGTGGCGCTGTGTTCGGTGGCCGGGGCGTTGTATCTGCGCGGGGGAGGTTCGCCCGTGGGCGCGATCGCGCTGGCGGTGGGCTGCGGAGCATTGGTCGGGCTGCTGAACGGTGCGCTGGTGACGACGTTGCGGCTGGCGCCGTTCATCGTCACGCTGGGCATGCTCGGGATCGCCCGCGGAACGGCCAAGTACCTGGGGCACGAACAAACCGTGCAGATGCCGCGCACCTGGCTCAACAGTTTGATGTCGCCCTTCCCCACGCCGTCCTGGCTGGTGGTGGCCCCGGGCGTGTGGATTCTGCTCGGCTTTGCGGTGCTGACCTATCTGCTGCTGGAGAACACGATCTTTGGCCGGCGGGTGTTTGCCATCGGCTCGAACGAAGCCACTGCCCGGCTCTGCGGCGTGCGGGTCAACGTGCTCAAACCGCTGATCTACACGGTGGGCGGCCTCTTCTTTGGGCTTTCCGGCGCGATGCAGTTGGCGCGTCTTCGCCAGGGAGACCCAACTTCCGCCGCCGGGTTGGAACTCGACGTGATTGCGGCCGTGGTGATCGGAGGAGCCAGTCTCAACGGAGGAACCGGCGGGGTGATCGGTTCGATCATGGGTGCCCTGATCATGGCCGTGCTGCGCAACGGATCGCAGCAGATGGGGCTGCCGACCTACGTGCAGGAGATCATCATCGGGGCGGTGATCGTCCTGGCAGTGGCGCTGGATCGGGTGCGCCACCGAGGGGATGTCACGCCATGAAGCGCCGAGAGCCGCTGTTCGGCCGCCAAACTGGATTTCGCGGGACGCCGACCAAATCAGCACCACCTTTCACCTGTACCTGCAAGATTTGAGAAAAAGTTCTGGCGTTGAACGAATGACCCGTCCATTCTTTCGCCACAAGCGAGATCGGTCGGCTTGTTTCTCTCCCCGGCAGAACAGTCTGGATTTTATTTGGCGCGCTCAACCGTGCGTCGCCAAGGCCTGTGTCGCAAAGGGGAGAAACGGCTGCAACCCATCATGCGCCTGCCGCACCCTCAAAGAGAAACATCGGTTCGAAACGCAGATCTCCTATGAACAACCATCTAAAGAAACTGCTCGGTACAAGCACACTGATTCCAGTCCTGATGAGCGCTGCGGCGGCCACCGCCGCGCCGAGTGGGACCGTCGCCTTCCTGATGCCTGACCAAGGCTCGACGCGCTACGAACAGCACGATTTCCCCGGCTTCAAGGCCGAGATGAAGAAGATTGCTCCGGACTGCAAGGTGATCTACCAGAACGCCACGGCCAGCGTGTCGCAGCAGCAGCAGCAGTTCAACTCGGTGATCTCTCAGGGAGCGAAGGTCATCGTCCTGGACCCGGTGGACTCGACCGCTGCGGCCTCCTGGGTGCAGATGGCCCACAGCAAAGGCGTGAAGGTGATCGCCTATGACCGTCCCATCCCCTCGACGCCGGCGGATTACTACGTGTCCTTTGACAACGAGGACATCGGCAAGTCCATCGCGCAGTCGCTCGTTGAGCATCTGAAAAGCACGGGAGTGTCGCCCGACAAAGGCGGCGTGCTCGAAGTCAACGGCTCGCCCGTCGACGCGGCGGCCGGACTGATCAAGAAGGGCATCCACGAAGGACTGGAAAGCAGCGGCTACAAGACGCTCGCCGAGTTCGACACGCCGGAGTGGGCGCCGCCCAAGGCCCAGCAGTGGGTCAGCGGGCAGATCACCCGCTTCGGGCCGCAGATCGTCGGCGTCGTGGCCGCCAACGACGGCACGGGCGGTGCCGCCGTCGCGGCCTTCAAGGCGGCCGGCGTCAACCCGGTGCCAGCGGTGACCGGCAACGATGCGACCATCGCGGGATTGCAGCTGATCATCGCGGGCGACGAGTACAACACGATCCTGAAGCCGAGTGAGATCGTCGCCGCCGCGGCGGCGAAGGTGGCCGTCGGCTTCCTGAGCGGCGAGGCTCCGAAGCCCGAAACCACGCTCTTTGACACGCCGTCCGAGCTCTTCAAGCCGACGTTGGTCACGTCGGAGAACCTCAAGGCGGAAGTCGTGGACAAGAAGTTCGCGAGCGCCAAGGAGCTGAGCACCGGCCGCTACGTCGAAGGCTGCAAGCGCTTGGGAATCACGAAATAACCCGGTACGGGGTGGGGACCTGGCTCGTGCCGGGTCCCTCCTCCCGATCCTTTGGCGTTTCCCCCCTTTATGCCCAGTCACTCCGAGACGCGGTTCAAGCACGGTGAGGTGGTGCTGAGTCTGCGTGATGTTTCAAAGCGTTTTGGGGCGGTGTCAGCCCTGACGGATATCGAGCTTGATGTGCGTGCCGGTGAAGTGGTCGCCTTGGTAGGCGACAACGGGGCCGGTAAATCGACGCTGGTGAAAATCCTGGCTGGGGTCCATCAGCCCAGCGCCGGTACGATCACCTTCGGCGGCCAGCAGGTCACGCTGTCCAATCCTGGAATGGCGCTTGACCTCGGGATCGCCACCGTGTTTCAAGACTTGGCATTGTGCGAAAACCTCGATGTCGTCGCGAACATCTATTTGGGGCGAGAGTTGGCTCCGATGCGCTTGGACGAGGTCGCCATGGAAGTACGCGCTTGGACGCTGCTCAACGAACTGTCTGCCCGTATCCCGAGCGTGCGCGACGTGGTCGCCTCCTTGTCGGGTGGGCAGCGCCAGACGGTGGCCATCGCCCGCTCGCTGCTGTTGGATCCGCAGTTGATCATGCTCGACGAGCCGACGGCGGCGTTGGGAGTGGCACAGACCGCCGAGGTCCTGAACCTGATCGAGCGGGTGCGTGACCGCGGCCACGCGGTCATCATGATCAGTCACAACATGGAGGATGTCCGCGCGGTGGCCGATCGAATCGTGGTGCTGCGGCTTGGCCGCAACAACGGCGTCTTTTATCCCGACTCCTCGAACGCAGAGTTGGTGGCGGCAATCACCGGGGCCACCGAGAACGCCGTGTCGCGCCGTGCCGACCGGCGCCAGTCCGAACAAACCGTTTCCACGGAGCAACACTCATGAGCAACGAAACCCCAAGTGCTCCGCCACCCTCCACGTCGCTGCTCGACCGTGGCGACACCCGCGTCAAGCACGCCGTCGGAGTGGGCGGTGCCGTCGCCGCCTTTGTCGACCGGGTGCGCTCGGGCGAACTGGGGTCGCTGCCGGTCATCGCTGGCTTGATCATCATCTGGACGGTGTTCACCATCCTGAACCCGGTGTTCCTGTCGGCCGACAATCTGGTGAACCTGCTGTTTGACTGTTCGACGGTCGGGGTGATCTCGTTGGGCATCGTTTGTGTGCTGATGGTGGGACAGATCGATTTGTCGGTCGGCTCGATGAGTGGTTTTGCTTCGGCCCTCGTGGGCGTGCTCTGGGTCAACCACGATTGGCCGGTGTCGGTTGCCATCGTCATCGCCGTCGCTGTCGGGGCAGTTATCGGTGTGCTCTACGCGTTGCTTTTCAACCGGTTTGGTATGCCGAGTTTCGTCGCGACACTGGCCGGGCTGCTCGCAATCCTTGGGTTGCAGCTGTACGTGCTCGGTGACACCGGGTCGATCAACTTGCCTTACGGTTCGACGACGGTGGACTTCGGACAGCTCATGACGATCCCTGCCGCAGTTTCGTACCTCCTCGCGCTGGTGCCAGGTGCCGCCATTCTGATCATCGGATTGCGCACGCGTCAGCGTCGGCAAGCTTCCAACCTTTCTGCTCCCGCGGTGGGCAGCCTTCTCGTGCGCGCCTTGGCGATCACGGTGCTTCTGGAGATCGTGGTTGCATACCTCAATCGGGGCCGTGGAGTTCCGTTGATGTTCGGTGCCTTTCTCGGTCTCGCGATCGCGATGGATTATGCGCTCCAGAGAACGCGCTGGGGCCGGTCGATGAACGCGGTCGGTGGCAACCGCGAGGCGGCGAGGCGAGCGGGGATCAACGTCAACGCGATCTACGCCAGCTCCTTTGTGCTGTGTGCCAGCTTCGCGGCCCTCGGCGGCGTGTTGAGTGCCGCACGGCTCGCCTCGGCAAGCACGCAGGCTGGGACCGGCGACGTGAATCTGAACGCGATTGCGGCGGCCGTGATCGGTGGAACCAGCCTGTTCGGCGGTCGTGGCAGCGCATATTCAGCGGTGCTGGGGATCATCGTGATCCAGTCAATCGCCAGTGGTTTGACGCTGCTGAACCTCTCGTCGTCGTTGCGTTACATGATTACTGGAGCGGTGCTGGCAATCGCGGTGATCGTGGATTCGCTCGCAAGACAATCCCGCGTTTCGCACGGTCGCGCTTAACTTCACGGTTCGAGAGGGCGATGAAAATCGCCCATTCAGGATGTTCGCGGCGATCTGTCGTGTCGGCTCTCCACGTGAGCCATCCTGGTAACCTGAACGATTGCCGGTGGCGCAAGATCGAGTGGACTTTTGGTCAGACTAATGGATGAGCGAGGGCGACCATAAACGAGACGAGAGCGAACAAGGAAGGAGTTGCGGCTCCTCGCGCATCGCTGCGGTCTCTATGGTGCAGCCATTTCCAATGCTGGCGAGGAGGCGAAGTTGTGCATCACACTGCTTTGCAATGACTTGTGACATGCCATATGTAGACCCAAGTGGACTGGCCGTCCCCGGGTAAGCGCGGGCAACTTATTTTCTGTGGTCGCGGTAAGAACACGAAAGGCCCTGCTGCCGCCAGCCGCTGTTCGCTGGAGCGCGCGATCGGGGGATGGGTGCCGCCGGAGCTACGCTGAATGCTCCATGTCACCGCGCAGGACCACCCAAAGGTGCTGATCCTCCTCCCACACCGAGCGGGTGGGGGCCGGAAAGTTCGGGTCGGCAAAGGCCCCGACGGGGATGATGGTATCCGGGTCTCCCTCCCGTTGGTAGTAAACGATGGCGCTGCAATGCGGACAGAAGTGAAAAGTGGTCTGGCAGCCTTCCTCGCCCACGCGGACGTAGGCGGTGGAAGCGCCGCTGATGTGGACAGAATGCGTGGCGAAACGGGCCTGGGCAGCGAAGGCGCTACCAGTGCGTCGCTGACAGTCCAGGCAGTGACAGACGGAGACGCGCAGGGGCGCGGCGCAGACGTTCGCCGTGAGTTGGCCGCAGCTACAAGCGGCGAGGCGCGGAGTCATGGGTAGGAAGGCGGACGAGGCGAGTTCTGGAACACCTGCACGCCCCCAAAACTCAGCGACGAGGCTGGCGCGAAAATGCATGATAAACAGAAAAGACTCCGGCGCTAGCCTCCGTTCGCTGAGGGTGTTTCGTTGCCCCGCTGGACGCCTCAATGCTCCACCCGCAGCTCGTTTGCCGCGCTTTTGCCGTGCTCCCCATCGTTGACCGAAGCGGTCGCCTCGTTCTCGGCCCGCAGCTTGCCACCCGGATCAAGGGCCTCTACGGTGCGTTCGTCCTCGTTGGCGCCCACGTGCGCTTTGCGTAGCTCCTGGTACGCCTCTTCTCCGTGGTGCACCTGCTCGGAGGCTTCCGTGACCTCGTGGCGGGTGTGCAGGGCGGTGCGCCCGAGCTGGACGACGCACACGGCCGCCAGCACGACCGAGAGCAGCCAAGCCGAACGGCTGCCTAGCAGCACGCCGAGCGAGGCCAGCACGATGCCGATCTCGGCGACGAGTTGAGCGTGCTCGTAGCCCTCCGCGCCCTCGAAGTGCGCTTGGACCAACGGATTGTAGCTGTCCGCCCATTCCTTGGAGAACTTGCGCTCCTTGGAATAGTCTGTGTAGAGATGCAGCAACCGCCGCAGCACCGGACGATCTTCCCCACCGGCGCTCCCAGCCGGCGCGCCGCGCTGCTTTTCCAAGTCGAGCATGATGAGCCGGAACTTGGTGCTCGCCGAGCTGTAGTCGGAGTGTGCCTGGGTTTGCTCGATCATCGTGCGCGTTAGTTCATTGCGCTCGGCACCGACCAGGGCGGCGCAAAAGGCGATGAGTACGCCGATGAGAGCCATCGTCAGGCCGATGAGCTTGCCCGGACCATGCGGTTTGCTGGCGGGAGAGTCGTGGCCGTGCGCGCCTCCGGCGTGGGCGGTGTGTTCGGCGTGTTCAAGGGCTTCGTGGGCGGACATGGGCTAGATAGATGTGAAAAGGGAGGGCTGCGGGCAGAGGACGTTCACGGAAGGATGCGTTTGTGCGTGTTCCCAAGCAGAAGTCAAGCCAGGAGGAGTGTGCCTCTGTGACCTGAACCCGGAGCGTCTCATCTCCGCATCTTTGGGCTCACCTGTTGAGTCCCGCGTCGTCCCTCATCCCAGACCTTCCACTGGGCGGGAGTAGACCAGGCTGCGCTTTCCTGCTCGCATCCCCAAAATCCTGGCTACTCTGTCCTTCCCAGCTGTCCACCGAGGAGCGGCAGGGGGGCAAAACGGGTGGACTCCTCCGGTTTTTTAGACTTCGATGACCGACGGCAAGCCCACGCGTTTGCAGTCCTGCACAAGATGCTTTGTGGGCGATCCTGCAAAGACCTTCGTGGGCAGCGCACCTCGTCTAGCAGGGTACCCTCAGCGGAAAGGTCACCTCGAAGCGGCTGCCGCGGCCAAGCTCGGATTGGACCTCGATGCTGCCTTTCAGCAGATCGACCAAGCGCTTGACGATAGCCAGCCCAGCCCCGTGCCCTGGACGTGCTCGCGCGGAGTCACCCGCTGGAATTCCTCGAAGATGCGCGTGCGGTCTTCGGGGGCGATGCCGATGCCTTCGTCCTCGACCACCAGCTTCCAGCGCGAGGCGTCCACGGCGAGGAACAACAAGGTGACCCTCCCCTTCTCGCCCCCATTGTCCTGGTCATCACGCTTGCGGTACTTGATGGCGTTGGTGAGCAGGTTGGTGACGATCTGCTTGAGCTTGCGACGGTCGGTGGCTGTCTCCGTCAGCCCCGTGTCGATGGAGGCGCCGAAGACCAGACCCCGGGCCTGCGCCATCGGGCGGAAGGTGGCGGCAAACTCATCCAGCAGGAGCTGCAACGAGAACGATTCCACTTCCCGGTGCGGGTTGGTCAACAGCACGGAGTAATCCATGAGTTCTTTGAGCAGCGCGCTCATGTCGGCGAAGTTGCGGTGGCAGACCGTCAGCATGTGGAAGCGTTCGGCTTCGTCCACTTCCTCGCCCAGCACGGTGACGGCGGCGCTGAGCCCGTTGAGGATGTTGCGCAGGTCGTGGGACACGTTGCGAATGAGCGCCAGGCGTGATTCATCCGCTTGGCTGAGCCGCGCGTTGTCCGCGGCGGCTTGCCTGCGCTTTGTTGCGACTTGCCAGCAGACCAGCCGCAGATTTGGCGAGACGATTGTTCAGCGCGGTTTGGAGCAGGGATTGATGATCCAAATCCAGTGTCATTCCCTACTTTGAAAACGGGCCAGCAAACGTAGGGCAACCCATGCTTTCCGAGGATGTTGTCTATGGACCACTGATGGGTTAAAATTATGGTTGCCGACGCCGTTGCATCTGCGGTCTTGCTCCGTGAGCCGGTGAAAACCCATCGCCTGCCCCGCGAACCGGCGTTTGGTGACCCGCGTACGCACCAGGAGTTGGAGGTGGTCATGTCGTCTGTCCGCTTCGATGACCTTGTAGAGTGCCTGCACCGCAGAACGTTCACCTTCGATGGTTTGCAAGAAAGCTCCCCCTTGGTAGAGCAACACGCAGGTGATGCCGCGCCAAGCGTTCCTCGCGCGCGAGCGCTCGACCATCCCCTCCAGATCGGGCTCGGCAAAGTCCTTCGTCGCTGAACTGGCAAAGACCAGGCGAAGCAATGTCCCCGGATGCTGGCCATCCGTTTCTTGCCAGTTGTTCAGCGGTGTCGGGTGGCCGCTGGCTGCCCTTTTCGATGGCCGGGGGTAGGAGCAAGGAGAACGGCGGCGAGAAAAGCGGAGATGAGTCTATGCGTGGGGTGGCGCTTCGGAAGTCGGCGCTCCTTGTTCAGGAACGGACAGGCTGGTGGCTGGTTGGTGCGCCGCGTAGTAGCGGTTGATTTCCTTTTCGTGGTCCTCGTCGATCTCGGCTTCGGTGGCGAACTGCGGCGCACCCTTGATGCAGTCAGCGGTGTACGGCACACGGACGCGGTGTTGTTCTTCCTCCACCTCCGCCCCGGCGGCGGGAACCACGAGGTTCTTGCCGAAGAACCAGCTCGCCTTGACGCCCAGGTACTCGATGCTGCCCGTGGTATGGTCGCTCCACATGCCGTGCAGGTTGCCGAGCGTCTGCCCATCGGCGCTGACCACGTCGAGATCGATGAGGTTGTAGTAGGCGGAGCTGTTGTAGTCGCTGATTGCTTTGTTGGGCATGGGGGCCATCAATCCTTTCTTCCTTCGGGCGGGGTGGCGGTCTGTTCGTGGGACGGGGCTTGCGGTTTCTCCTTGGGATGCGCCACGGCCGCGGGCACAGCCTCGAAGTCCGGGTCACCGTCGCCGAACAGGTCGCGGTCACCCGCGCGCAGCACCGGTTGCACCTTGACCGTGGGCAGCAGCCGGCCGTGGACCCGTGCGCGCTCCCAGATGAAGCGGCGCATGATCACCTTCAGGCTCGCCGTCAGCGGCACGGCCAGGATCGCGCCGATGGGTCCGTCTAGAATCGCCGACCAGGCAAACACGCTGATGATGACCGTCAGCGGGTGCAACCCCGTGGACTCTCCCACGACTTTCGGCGCGATGATCGTGCTCTCCAGCGTCTGCACGCCGAACATGATGAGCACGACGTAAAACGGGTGCTTCAGGTCGCCGTACTGCACCAGGGCGATGAGGATCGCCGGCACATAGCAGATCAGGATGCCCAAGTACGGAATGAAGGTGAGCACCAACACCAGCAAGGCGATGAACAGGCTGAAATTCAGGTGCAAAAACACGGCCAGGCACGTGCCGATGAGCAGGGCGTCGATGGACGACACGATCAACTGGCCGCGGAAGAACGCCGTGAGGTACACGTGGATCTCCTGCATGATGCTGACCACTTCCTGCTTGGGTTGGGAATCCTTGATGGGCAGGTAATCGGTCCACTTTTTGGCGATGTTCTTGCCCTCCACCAGCAGGAAGAACAGGTAGATGGGGATGATGATGGCGTTGAGCAGCACGCCGAAGGCCCCCAGGAAGCCGCCGAGCGCCTTGAACAGGAAGCCGCTGGCGCGCTGGAGAAGTTCCGGGACCTCTTGCCCCCACTTGGGCAACTGCTCCTGCAACCAGTCACGCAGGTCGCCAGCGTCGAGCTTGCCGTCACCGTTGAGGTCGCCCGCCGGCTTGGCCTTCTCCTCCGGCGACGGCTGGACCGGCACGGGGCTCTCGCCGGGCTTCGGCGCGACCGTCAGCGGACCAGGCGCGGGGGCGGCGGGAAGGTCCTTTTCCAGCTGTTCGAGCTTCTCCTGCGAGCGGCCAACGAAGGCGACCAGCCGGTCCTGCGCCTGCCGGGCAAACGTCGGGAAGTCGTGCACCGTGCGGTTGATGCTCTCGTACACGCGCGGCACGATCCATACCCCGGCGGCCACGCCGCCCAGGATCACGACCGCGAACAGGGTCGAGACGACTCTGGTGCGCGACCAGCGCGTCTTGGCACAGAGATAGCGCACCACCGGCTCCAGGAGGAACGCCAGCACGGCCGCCACGGCAAAGGGGAGCAGCACCGGTTGGAGAAAGGCGATGCCGCGGGCAAGCGCGGCGATGATCGCCAAGCCGAGCACCGCCGCGCCGACCCAGGCGGCAAACGTCACGATGTTGCCGATGGAGCGGCGCTGCCAAGCGCTGAAGAAGTGGTTCATAGATCGAAACGCAAGGGTTGGTCGGGCCGCTTTTGATCGTTGATGAAACAGGTTTTAGCAACCGCCAAAGCCGCGGCGATATCCGGTCAGGCATCGCTGCCAACGCACGAAACCATCGCCCAAGGCAGCAGCGCACGTCCGCTCAAACGAACTGTCCAAGCTCGCCGCGCAAATGCTCGGACCTGACGGATAACTTGCGGATGGCCAACTCCAGACGGGTTTTGATGGTTCCGAGCGGGATGCCAGTTTGCGCCGCGATCTGGCGCTGGCTCAGCTCCTTGAAGAACACATAATCGATCACCGTCCGCTGCTCGCACGGCAGGCTCTCGATCACGCCAGCGAGCGCCCGCCGCAGGTCCCGCGTCGTCAAGTGACTTTCCCTGCCTGCTTCGCTCGACTCCGCAGCCACCAGCGGCGCACCGTTCTCAACCGACTCCTGCAACCTGGCTCTGAACTCCACGGCCCGGCGAACCCGGCGCAGCCGATCCACGGCTCGGCGACGCGCCATGCAGATCATCCAGCCCAATGCCTTGCCCTTTTTGGGGTTGAAATTGGCCGCGCGATTCCAAATTTCCATGAACACGTCTTGCACCGTCTCCTCCACGTCGCCGTCGCTCAACAAAACTTGGCCGATGATCTTTCGCAGCAGAACGCGGTGGCGCAGATAAAGTTCGTTGAAGGCGGCTTGCTCGGAAGCAAGGATGGCTTGCATCAACTCGTCGTCACCAACGGTGGAAGGAAGAAGGGCAGTTTCCAAGGTTTACGGTAGCACGCAACCTCTACCAACCAGCGCTCCACTCAAATATCTTCTACGTCACGCCGTTCATAGCATCAGGCTATCGACCATGGGCATCTACCTGCCTTGTGAGAGCGTCCGGGGCACCCATAGTTAGAAACTATCACTTCAATGACAGTGAAGGTATTAGCTTGCCGATGCGTTCGGTCCGACGCTTTTGCCCAGCTACATGGACTCCACTGTTCTCATTCCTCTGCTGTTTGCGATGGAACCGGGGTTCGATGATTTGCACGACGGCAGCCGGATCTGTGTCGTCCGCCCCGATGGCGAGCACGTCGGCGTCTTGCATGTAACCCGGCCGTCGAACCCACCGCGCTTCGGTGCGGTCGTGCAGTTTGGACCTGCTGGAGCGACCGGTCACTCCGCGCCGCCGACGACCGGCGACGGAAACTTTGCGGCCACGGGCCACTCCGGCCTGCCCGTTCATCGACTCACATTGGATGAACTCCGCGGGATCGTGCGGACGGAGAACGCCGAAGTGCCCTTCACGTTGAACGTTCCGTAGGCATCAAAAAGTAAGGCGCGACCCCGAACGTCATGCGATTCGGGTTCGTTCTTTCTTCTAGCGAATGAGCAACCCTGCTTCCCTCTTTGCGCGTTCCACGAAGCTGCTTAAGGCGACGACCTCCAAGTGGAGCGAGGACAAGTGCCCGACGCTCGGCGCGGCGCTGGCGTACTACACGGTGTTTTCCCTCGCGCCGCTGAT
>CAXTMD010000030.1:0-19135 GCA_964245035.1 uncultured Chthoniobacterales bacterium | reverse complement strand
TGAAGTTCACCGTGCAGCGGGCGCTCGACTACCAGTCGGCCGTGCGCGAGAACGTGTACCTCAAAAAAGAGGTCAAGAACCGCTACCGCTTCGAGAACATTGTCGGCACCAGCCGCGCGATGACGGAGGTGTTCAACCTCATCAGCAAGGTCGCCGACACCGACAGCACGATCCTGATCCAAGGTGAGAGCGGCACGGGCAAGGAACTCGTCGCCCGCGCGCTGCACTTCAACAGCAAGCGGTCCAACGCGCCGTTCGTGGCCGTGAACTGCTCGGCGCTGCCGGAGAACCTGCTGGAAAGCGAGCTTTTTGGCCACAAGAAGGGAGCGTTCACGGGAGCGTTCCAAGATAAGATCGGTCTGTTCGAGGAAGCCGAGGGCGGCACGATCTTTTTGGACGAGGTCAACTCGATGGCCTTGTCGCTCCAGACGAAGCTTTTACGCGTGCTCCAAGAGCGGATGATTCGGCGTGTGGGCGACACCAAGACGGTGCCGATCAACGTGCGGGTGGTGGCGGCCTCCAACGAGCAGCTCCAGGCCAAGATGCGCAACGGATCGTTTCGCGAAGACTTGTTTTACCGGCTGGCGGTGATCCCGATGGACCTGCCGTCGTTGCGCGAGCGGGTGGAGGATATTCCGCTGCTGGTCAATTATTTCCTGCAAAAGAACTCCAACCAGACCAGCACGGAGCCGAAGAAGATCGAATCAGACTCGCTCGACACGCTGGGCCGCTACGCGTGGCCGGGCAACGTGCGCGAACTAGAAAACTCCATCGAGCGTGCGTGTGCGTTGTGCGAAGATGGGTTGATCCGCGTCGTCGATCTGCCGCCGCACATCCAGGGCCGTCAAGGTGGGGTCGCCGGCGAGAACAACATCATCGAGATGCCGATTGGCTTGCGGTTGGAGGAGTTCATCGCCAACGAGGAGCGCGCGTACATCGAACAGACCTTGCGGCACAACAACGGTTCGCGTGAGAAGACGGCGAGCATGCTGGGTATCAGCATGGCGACGCTCTACCGCAAGCTGGAGTTGAAGAACAAGCAGCGGGCGTAGGACGCTACCCCGTACCAGCGGCCACCCAAGCCAGGTACGCCGGCAGCCCAGCGGCGAGGTCCACGGCGACAACCTCCGGCACCTCGTAGGGGTGGAGCGACTTCAGGCGCGTTTCCAGCGCCGGGTAGACCTCGCGCTGCGTCTTGAACAAGGCGAGGACTTCCTGGCTCTCGGTCTGCTCGCCCCGCCAGACGTAGAGACTGGTCACGCTAGGCAACAAGTTCGCGCAGGCGGCGAGTCGTTCGGAGACCAGGACACGCGCGGTGTCGCGTGCGCAGTCCGAGTCGGGGAACGTCGAGAACACGAGCAGGAAGTCGGTGTGGCCGGGTTCTGTGTTCATATGGGGCAAAGAAAAAGCCTTCCCCGCGAAGGGAAGGCTTTTCGTCAGACGGTGAATTTGATGCGTCAGTGGTTGGGCTTGAACGCCAAAGGCGCGTTGCCGGCTGCCATCGCGGCGTGCTGGTCATCCGTGCAGGGAGCGTTCGTAGGAACGGCCACCGACGCGTTGCTCTCACCGGCGAGGTTGTTTTCGAGCAGGTAGCGTTCGACGTCATCGCCGCTCACATCGGGCAGCATCGTGCCGTTGATCTCGACGCAAGGCGAAAGCGGCTGGCCGCTCTTTTGCTCCATCTCCCAACGGAACGCCGGGTTCTGGATGATGTCCTTTTCGGTGTAAGGCAGATCGTGCTTCTGAAGAATGGCACGGACGCCGGCGCTCCAGCCGCAGTAAGTTTTGAGGTAGGCGGTGATTTGAGGTTTCTCCATAAAGCCGGAAAGTTTGATTGCGAACAGTGTCCGTCGGCGCATGAGGAATGTCAACGGCACGCGCTTGCCTCCTGTGAGCGACGTGTGCAAGGTAGTCTCGTCGTGTTTTCCATCCACGAGGAACTGCGGGTACTCACAGATGGACTCCACGCAGAGAATATCCTCTACGCTCTTTGCGGCGCTTTGGCTCTGGCGGTACACGGCTACCCGCGGGCTACGCTCGACATCGACCTGCTCGCCCTGGAAGGCAGCGGGGAGCAAATTTTACAGTGTGGACGCAAGTTCGGGTTTACGCTGAAGGCCGCGCCGATGCAGTTCGCCGGCGGAAAGGTCCGCATCGAACGGTTGTCAAAGGTCGTGGTCGGGAGCGAAGATGTGCTGATGCTCGACGTGCTCTCCCTGGCACCGGAACTCGAAAGCGAGATCACCACGGAAACCCTCGATTGGGAAGGGACCGTGTTGCGGACCGTGGACCGGGAAAGTCTAGTTCGGTTAAAGACCCTACGTGGCAGCGCGCAGGACCTCGCCGACGTGGAAAAACTCCGATGAAAGAGAAAGTCGCCCCGCCGACGAGCGCGGAGATCACCCGCCGCCTGCGGATCGTCTCAGAGTTGCGCAACCTCTGCCTGAGTTTAGGTCGAGCGAAACGAGCACAAGCTGGCGCGGATCTTCTCCGGGAGCAGGGGACGGTTTGCTTGCCCAGGACACAGGCAAAATAAGCGAGCGCAAAAGCAAAAAACCGGCAGGCTGCAAAGCCTGCCGGTTTTCTAGAACCTTCCGGTTTGGAGAAGGATTACTTCTTCTTCGAGTCGCCGGGGCGGTATTCCTCCTGCGCGGCCTGGAACGCCTGTTCCAACCCGACCATGTCCTCGCCGGGACGCAGGTTGTCGAACGCCTCGCTCTCGCGCTTGAGGTCTTCCTCGCTGTAGTTGGCGGCCTTGACCGAGAGCCCGATGCGGCGCTCGACCTTGTCCACCTTGATCACGCGCGCCTCGACCTCCTGGCCGACCTTGAGGATGTCCTTGACCTTCGACACGTGGTCCTCGCTCAACTGCGAGATGTGGACCAACCCGTCGATGTCGTCCTTGAGCTGCACGAACGCCCCGAAGCTCGCGAGCTTCGTGACCTTGCCCGTGACGAGGTCGCCGATCTTGTACTTCTGATCGATGTCCTTCCACGGGTCGCCGTCGAGTTGCTTCATGCCCAGGCTGATGCGCTGGTTCTGCTTGTCGATGTCGATGACCGCGGCTTCGACCTCGTCGCCCTTCTTGAGCATCTCGCTCGGCTGGTTGATCTTGCGCGTCCAACTCATGTCGGACACGTGGATCATGCCGTCGATGCCTTCCTCGATCTCCACGAACGCACCGTAGGCGGTCATGTTGCGGACCTGGCCCTTCACGACGGTGCCCGGCGGGTACTTCTTCTCGATCTCGTCCCACGGGTTCGTGTCGAGCTGACGCAGGCCGAGGCTGATCTTCTGCTCGTCCTTGTTGACGCCCAACACCGCGGCCTCGACTTCCTGGCCGACGCTGAGCACGTCCGCCGGACGCACGATGCGCTTGGTCCACGAAAGCTCCGAGACGTGGATGAGGCCCTCGACGCCTTCTTCGAGTTCCACGAACGCACCGTAAGGCACCAGGCTCGTGATCTTGCCCCGGACGCGCTTGCCGATGGGGAAACGCTCCTCGATCTTGTCCCACGGGTTGCTCTGGAGTTGCTTGAGGCCGAGGGAGACGCGCTCCTTTTCCTTGTTGATGTCGAGCACCTTGACCGTCACGGGCTGGCCGGTCTTGAGCATCTCGCTCGGGTGCGAGAGGCGGCCCCAGGTCATGTCGGTGATGTGCAGCAGGCCATCGATGCCGGTCAGATCGATGAACGCGCCGAAATCGGTCAGGTTCTTGACCGTGCCGTCGACCACGTCGCCGATCTTGACGGTTTCCAGGAACGCCTGGCGCTTGGCGTTGCGCTCGGCCTCGATGAGTTCGCGGCGCGAGAGGACGACGTTTTTGCGGTCGTCGTTGATCTTGACAATCTTGAAATCGTACGTGTTGCCGACGAAGCCGTTGAGGTCCTTCGGCGGGGTGATGTCGATCTGGCTGCCGGGCAGGAACGCCTCGACGCCGATGTTGACCATGAGGCCGCCCTTGACCACGCTCTTGACCTTGCCCTTGATGAGGCCGTCGCCGTGAAACACGCTGACGATTTTCTCCCAGTTCTGGCGATGGAGGGCCTTCTCGCGCGAGAGGATGACCATGCCCTCGTCGTTTTCGAGGCGTTCGAGCAGCACGTCGATTTCGTCGCCCACGTCCACGTGGTCGAGGTCGTCGAACTCGCCGATGGGGATGATCCCCTCGGACTTGTAGCCGATGTCGACGAGGATTTCGCGCGGGCGAACTTCGAGGACGTGGCCTTTGATGATGGTCCCTTCACGGAAATCCTTGACGGATCGCGTGATGAGGTCCTGCATGGCGGACATGGCAGCAGCGGGCATGATGGAGTCGGAAGCAACGTCCTGAAAGACGGGGAGCGCGGCGATGGCCGGCGCGGACGCCCGGACGGTTTGGGGTTGGTGTTGGTTGGTTGAAGAAAGCGCTACGGCCAAACGTGGTCGGAACGCAAAGGGCGAACAACATACCCACGAAAACGGGGTCGGCAAGCAGAGTTTGTCCGCAGATTACGCAGATTTCCGCAGATGGGCAGAAGGGGAGGGAAAAGAAGGGCTTCTTTCCTCGCCGGCCCTCTCAAATCTGCGGAAATCTGCGTAATCTGCGGACAAATGTTTTCCCGCCGTACTTTTCTTTCGCTGCTCGGTTTATCCGGCGTAGGTACGTTGACCGGCCATGCGGCGAGCGGCGACGGCGGCGCGCCCGAAGTGCTGCGGCAAAAGGATGGCGAGGGGAGTTGCGGTCCGTGCGCGGTCGGAAACTCGCTCCTGCGCGGCGATCCCGCGGGCCGGCGGGCGTTTGGCGCGCTGCCGGGCGGGACGGCCGACGCACGGTTGGAGGCGCTGGTGGCGCGCTACGGCACCAAGCCCTCCGAGACGTACGCCAACCGGGCGCGCTACGAGCCGGGGCAGGGGATCACCAACGACGACCTCGCCAACCTCGCCAACGACTTCCTGCGCGACAGCCACCTGCCCGGCGTCCGCGGCCAGTGGCTCGACCGCGCGGGCGAGGAAACGGGCGTCGCGCACACGCGGCGCGTCCACGGATTTCTGAAGGCGTCCCTGGCGCATGGCTTGCCGGCAGTGGTTGAAATCCGCTCGTTCTCGGCTGACCCGGCGGCGTCCAAGGAGCCGTGGATCAACCTGTCCGCGCACTGGCTGACGCTGGCCTCGGTCGAGCCGGAGCTGGCGGCGGAGCCGCTGGGATTTTCGTGCCGGTTTGCGGATTCGAGCAGCGGGCGGGTAGTCCCGGCGTTTGTGCAGGCGGAGATTTTTCGTCCCTTCAACGCGACGCGCGGCTTCCGGTTGCGCCCCGACGGCAGCAAGGAATGGCTGTGGCTGACGGGCCGGCCCTACCTGCTGCTGACGATCCCCGACCTGCCGATGTATGAGAACACCCGGCCGACTTCGGCGCGGGCGTTCGTCGCGCTGACCTATATGCTCCAACGAATCAGTGTCTGAGGCGCCTCCGGATTGTAGGGTAGGTGCCCCGCCTGCCGCGTATCGAGGAGCTGAATGCCTGTTGCACGTCTCCCCGTTTGCGTCTGTGCCCAAACCATGTCCCGTAACGCGGCAGGCGGGGCGCCTGCCCTACAAATTTCACCGTGGCGCCGAGGTTTCCAGCCAGCGTGGGTGTTCGTGCGCATGGCGAGCGATCTCGTCCAGGATCGACTCCAGCGAAATCTGCGGCTGCCATCCCCAGACCTTTCCTGCCAGCGTGCTGTCCAGCACCATCCACGGGATGTCGAACTGCCGTTCGACCAGGTCCGATGCGACGGCGTGTTCACCGAACCGCTCCCGGCACCACGCGCTCAGGCCCGCCAGCGAGAACGTGTTTACCGCGCCACCCGCCACGTTGACCAGCCGTGGCCGCTCGCCCGCCGACCCGTGCTCGATCTGCTGCACGACCAGCGCCGCCAGGTCGCGCGGGTGCAGGGCGTCGCGCACTTGCAGCCCCGTTCCGCCGAAGCCGATGTACTTCAGCGGCCGACTCCGCAGCCACGCGTTGATCCAGTACGCTAAAATCCCCTGGTCGGGCCGTCCGAACTGACCCGCGCCCGCCAGCACCCCGCAACGGTTGACCCACACCGGGAAGCCGAAACTGCTGCCATATTCCAGCGCCAAAATCTCGCTCGCCAGCTTGGTCGCCCCGTAGAGCGACACGGGCGGCGCGACGGAAAACGTCTCGTCCAGCCCCGCCGCCGTTACCCCGGGCGGCAGCGCCGCGCCGGCCCGCAGCCGGAACGCCCCACTCGGGCCGGCTTCCACCGGCAGCGCCGCCAGCGGCGGGATCGAGTACACCCGGCTCGTGCTCAGCAGCGTAAACCCGGCCCGGTGCCGGCGGCAGAGTTCGAGCAGGTGGATTGTGCCGACAAGGTTGTGTTCGATGACCTGGCGGCTACTCGACTGGCCGTCCGTGCCGGCGAGCACGCTCGGATTGGCGGCGGCGTCGATCACCCAGTCCGCGGCCGGCAGCGCGTCGAGGTCGCTCGCCAGCCGCACGTCGCCGTGGAAAACGCCGACCCCGAGCGCGCGCAGACGTTCCGGGTTGGTCTCGCTGCCGGGACGCACGAAATTGTCCAGCCCGAAGACCGACCAGTCCGGCCGGGTTTCCCGGAGGGCTGTCGCCACGCAGGAGCCGACGAAACCGCAGATGCCGGTGACGAGGATGTTCAAGGGCGGGAGGAAGCGGTCTGGACCAAAGGTGGACGCAGAGCTTTGTAGGACGTGGCGTGCCCGCCCGCAAGCTGCTATCGACACCGGGCACGGAAATCACTAGACACGAAGGGTAAACCTCGCCCCATGAGCCGCCTCCCCGCCCAGGAAAACGAGTCGCCGAGTGCCGCGCCCGAGCCCGGCGCGCCCGCGCTGCGCCTGCTCTCGGTCGTCATGCCCGCGCGCGACGAGGAGGGCTGCATCGCCTCCACGGTCGAGCACCTCCACCTGGAACTGCGCCTGCAAGGGGTGCCCCACGAGATCGTGGTCGTGGACGATGGCAGCAGCGACTCCACCTGGGCGATCCTGCTCGCCCTCAAGGAGCGCATCGCCGAACTCGCCCCCGTGCAAAACACCGGCGCGCACGGCTTCGGGCGCGCCATCATCCACGGGCTCGACTCCATGCGCGGGGACGCCGCCGTCATCATGATGGCCGACGAGAGCGACGACAGCCGCGACGCGGTGCGCTACTGGAAGCTGCTCAACGAGGGGTACGACTGCGTGTTCGGCAGTCGGTTCATGCGCGGGGGCGGGGTCATCGACTACCCGTGGCTCAAGCTGCGCGTCAACCGGCTGGCGAACTTCTTCATCCGGATGCTGTTCCGCATCCGGCTCAACGACACGACCAACGCTTTCAAGGCGTACCGGCGCGAAGTCATCGAAGGCTGCCGGCCGCTGATCGCCCCGCACTTCAACTTCACGGTAGAGCTGCCGCTGAAGGCCATCGTGCGTGGGTTCAGTTGGACGACGGTCCCCATCACCTGGCGCAACCGCCGCACGGGCGTGGCCAAGCTCAAGATCAAGGAGATGGGCAGCCGCTACCTGTTCATCTGCCTGTACATCTGGCTGGAGAAGTATTTTTCGCGGGGAGACTACCGCCGCACGCGGCCGCCCGTGGCCGTTCCGGAAGAACCGGCCGATCTGGAAAACCCGCCGCCGGCGGCCGTCCCAAGGTAGGGCAGCCGCTCCGAGGCCGGCCGCAAACGGGGGGGGGGCCCCGCGTGGGCCCGGCGCGCCGCGCCGGGCACAATTGGACTGCCTCGGAGAGGCAGCCCTCCCATCTCGGAAAAGGTGTGGATTGCCCTTGCGGCTCCGCCGGGCCGCCCTTTTGCTAACGGCCGAAACATGGCCACAGACAACCTCAAGATCGGCGTCGTTGGGCTCGGGATCGGACGCTGGCACCTGCAACGCTACCAGGAAGTGCCCGGCGTCACGATCCAGGCGCTCTGCGACCAGAACGCGGCCGCGCTCAAGAAATCGGCGGCGGAGTTCGGCGCGGCACAGACGTTCACGGAGTTTGACCAGTTCCTCGACGGCGCGGACATCGACGCCGTTTCGCTGGCCGTGCCCAACTTCCTGCACAAGCCCATGACGCTCGCCGCGCTCGACCGCGGCCTGCACGTCCTGTGCGAGAAACCCATGGCGCTCAACGCCGCCGAGGCGCTGGAGATGCGCGCCAAGGTCCGCGCGAGCGGCAAGAAGTTCATGATCCATTTCAACCAGCGTTTCCGCGCGGAGCACCAGTACTTCAAAGCGATCATCGACAGCGGCAAGCTCGGCGACATCTACTACGCGGTGACCGGCTGGCGGCGGATGCGCGGCATCCCGCAGTTCGGCGGCTGGTTCGGACAGAAGAAAATGAGCGGCGGCGGTCCGCTCATCGACCTGGGAGTGCACATGCTCGACCTGACGCGCTGGCTCATCGGCAGCCCGAAGGCGGTCACGGTGTCGGCCAGCACGTACTCGCACCTCGGCCAGAGCCTGGCGCGCGAGCAGATGAAGGAGTTCGACGTGGAGGATCTCGCCGCCGCGTTGATCCGCTTCGACAACGGATCGAGCCTGATGCTAGAGGTCAATTGGGCGCTCAACTTCGAGGAGCGCGAGAAGGTGTTCCTCGAACTGAGCGGCACCAAGGGCGGGCTTTCCAACGTCACCTTCGACTACAAGGATACGACGACGTGCATCTTCCGCGAGGAAAACGGTGCGATGGTCAAGACCGTGCCGCTCAAGTACCCGGCGGCGTTCGAGCACGCGCAGGCGCATTTTGTGCGCTGCATTCGCGAGGACCTGGAGCCGAGCGCCGGGGCGAGCGATGGGGTGGAGATCATGCGCATCCTCGACGCGATCTACGCCAGCGCGCTCGACCAACGCGAGGTCGTGATGAAGGAGACCGACTTCACACACCCGCTCGTCGAGGGCGCGCCGGCGGTGTCGGTGGAGTGATAGATTGTAGGGCAGGCGGAGCGCCCGCCCTACAATCAGAGGCGTGCCGACGAATCGATTCCTATTCTTCCAATCTGCGCAAATCTGCGTGATCTGCGGACCCTTCTTTATGAACTCGACCCCGCCTAGCGTGTTTCCCCGTCCCGAGTACCCGCGGCCGCAGTTCGTGCGGCGCGACTGGCTGTGCCTCAACGGTTCGTGGGAGTTCGAGATCGACGCGGGCGACAGCGGCTTCGAGCGCAACCTGCACCAGAAGCCCGCGCTCGCCGGCCGGATCACCGTGCCCTTCTGCCCGGAAGCGCCGCTCTCGGGCGTCGGCGTGACCGACTTCATGGCCGCCGTGTGGTACCGGCGCACCGTCACGGTGCCGGCGGCTTGGCGCGGGAAGACGGTCCTGCTGCACTTCGGCGCGGTCGACTACGACGCGACCGTGTGGGTGGACGGCAAACAGGTCGGGCGGCACCGCGGCGGGTTCACGCCCTTCACCGTCTCGCTGGCTGGGGCCGCGCGGGCGGGGCAGGAGATCACGATTGTCGTGCGCGCGCAGGACACCCCGCAGGAGCCCAAGCCGCGCGGCAAACAATCCCAGGCGTACGGCAACCAGGGCTGCCATTACTTCCGCACGACTGGGATCTGGCAAACCGTTTGGCTGGAACCCGTGCCGGAGGTTTATCTCAAGCGCACGCGGATCACGCCCGACCTCGCCAACGGCTGTTTTCACCTGGAACAACCCCTCTCCAACAATCGCCCCGGGTTGCGCTTCCGCGCCGTCCTCTCCGACGCGCGCGGCGAGGTCGTCCGCGCCGAGACGGCGGCCGACCTCGACCTCGCCTCGCGCCTGACGCTCGCCATCCCACCCGAACGCCGCCGCTCGTGGCGGCTCGGTGACCCGCACCTGTATCTCCTGCGGCTGGAACTCGCCGACGCCCGGGGCCGCACCGTCGACGCGTTCGACTCCTACGCCGGGCTGCGCGCCGTGGCCATCGACGGGCAGGCCGTGAAACTCAACGGCGAGACCGTTTTCCAGCGGCTCGTGCTCGACCAGGGGTTTTACCCCGATGGCATCATGACCGCCCCGGACGACGCAGCCCTGGTGCGCGACATCGAACTCTCGCAGGCCGCCGGGTTCAACGGCGCGCGGCTGCACCAGAAGGTGTTCGAGGAACGTTTCCTCTACCACGCCGACCGGTTAGGCTACCTCGTGTGGGGCGAGTTCGCGGACTGGGGGGCGCGGTCGCTGCGCTCCCGGCAGCAGCAGTTCGACATCACGTTTTGCGCGCAGTGGCTGGAAGCGCTGGAGCGTGATTATTCGCACCCGGCGCTCGTGGGCTGGTGCGGACTCAACGAAACCTGGGAGCCGCTGACCGACCACATGGAATCGGTGGACGACGCCACCCGGGCGATGTTCTTGGCCGCCAAGGCCATGGACACCTCGCGGCCGGTGCTGGACGCCTCGGGCTACTCGCACCGCGTCGCCGAGACGGACATCTACGACAGCCACGACTACGAACAGGATCCGGCCAAGTTCGCCCGGCACCACGCCGGGCTGGAGCGCGGCCGGCCGTTCGTCAACAAAGGCGGCACCAAGGAAAAGCGGCAGGAGTGGTCCCTCCCGTACGGAGGGCAGCCGTTCTTCCTGAGCGAATTTGGCGGGATCCACTGGAACCCGGCCGCCCGGCCCCTGACCGGGAGTGGCACGCACGAGGGCGAGGAAGCCGTCACGCAGTCGTGGGGCTACGGGGCCAGTCCGCGGACGCCGGAGGAATTTTACGCCCGGTTCGAGGGGCTCTGTCGAACCCTGTTGGAGAACCCGCACATGTTTGGGTACTGCTACACGCAGTTGACCGACGTGTACCAGGAAGAGAACGGCCTGTTTTTCTTCGACCGGCGGGAGAAATTTGATCTCGCGCGGCTGCGGGCGACGCAGGGGCGGCCGGCCACCATCGAAACCGCTGGGCGGTCCGACGCGCCGGCAGAAATACCGGCGATCCCGGTGTCCGGACAGCCGCCGGAGGACGCGGCCCCTCCCGACGCCACGCAGAGCTTTGCCCGCCAGGGAAGTTGAACGCGGGAACTTGCAAATCATGTGCCCACGCCGCGACAGCGGCGTTCGTCCCACAGGGTAGGGATGCCTCTCCGAGGCAATCCCTAGAATGGATTGGCAACCGTGCCTGTCTGCTGACGTTCTCCAGAGAAATCTGGGGACTGTCTCGGAGAGGCATCCCTACCCTGTGGGACGAGCGGCCGCGCCGTAAGACGTGCCTCCACGTTGACCAGAACCGCCCGGCCATTTACCCTTTTCGCCATGAGCGCGGCGGTATCTGACCAAATCGGCACGGCACCGGGCACCGTGGCGCCGCTCCCAGACCATCCCCCGGCGGCCGCCCCGGTGCGCTTCCGGCACATCGACAGCCTGCGCGCCGTCGCGGCGCTGCTGGTCGTGTGGCTGCACTTCGCCCAGTTCCTGAAGCCGCTGACGGGACCGGACCCCTCGTTCCTCGGTTGGCTCCAGACCGCGCCGAAGTTCATCGACGTGGGCCGGTTGGGGGTCATCATCTTTTTTGCCATCAGCGGCTTTGTGATCTGCCGCAGCTTCGGCGGGCCGCGCGAGGGAGCGGGCAAACGCTTCATCATCCGGCGGCTCTGCCGGCTCTACCCGGCCTACTGGGTGTCGATGCTCGGAGGCGCCTGGAACTGGTGGTACTCGGGCTACGGCCTGACCTGGAAGGCCACGGCGGCCAACGCCACGATGGGGCCGATGTTCTTCGGCCAGCCCTGCTTGATCGGCGTCTATTGGACGCTCCACATCGAGCTGATTTTCTACGCGCTCTGCCTCTGCCTGCACCGTACGCGCTGGCTGGAGCGGCCGGCCACGCTGGCGGCTGTCGCCCTCGCGCTGACGGGGCTGTCCCGGTACTGGCGCATCCTCGACCGTATGGGCACGACCGAGCCGGTCATCGGCCGGCACCTCTACGCCCTCGGGCTGGCGGTGATGATCTGGGGAGCGTTGTTTCGCACGGTGTACGACCAGACCCACGGCTTCCGGCGCGGCGTGTTCGCCCACCGCGGCGCGTGGCTGGTGCTCGGCGTGGCCGTGGTGCTGCCCGTGATCCTCGACCCACGCAACGGCTACTACGTGCTCGGCATGCTGCCTGCCGGCCACCACCCGCCGAGCCACTTCGCCACGGCCGTCGGGATGTGGATCTTCGCCGTGTGGGTGGCGGCGTTGCGGCTGAATCACCCGATCCTGGCCTACCTGGGGGCAATCAGCTATTCGCTCTACCTGTTCCACGTCGTCGCGGTGCTGACGATCACCCAGTTCCTCACTGACCATCCGGCCGTCCGGGCGTGGAACCTGCCCGATTGGCTGTACTTCTTTGTGGCCGGCGTGCCGACGCTCGCGGTGGCCATGGCGGTCTACCGCTGGGTGGAACGGCCTGCCATCGCGCTGGGCAAACGCTGGACCGGCTCGGACCTGACACCTGCCGAGCCGGTGGCGGTCGCGGTCAGTTAGCGGAAGAACCGTCCGTCGCCATGCCCTTGGAAAGGTCGGGCGCGGGAAATTTTTTCAGCTTGTTGCGCACGATTTCCGCGCGCAGGGCGTCGCGCTCCTCGGCGCTGAGCTTCTGCTGGCTGTTCTTTTGCAGGTGCGCGGGCTGCGTCTCCATGAAGAGTTCGTCGGCCGGCAGCCGGTGGTCGGCCGGGAAGAAGCCCAGGTCCACGCCCAGCCGGATCAAAGACAGGAAGTTGAGCGCCTCCTTGCTGTTCATCGAGAAAGCGTGGCTGAGGATGCCGTACGCACGCCCAATCTGGTCGACGAGCATCGTGCGCTTTTTCTCGAGCAGCGTCTGCCGGGCGGCGCGCTCGTGCTCGATGATCTGCTCGATGACCTTGCCCAACCGGTTGATGATGTCCTCCTCCTTTTCGCCGAGCGTCGTCTGGTTGGAAACCTGGAAGAGGTTGCCCATCGCCTCCGTGCCTTCGCCGTAGAGGCCGCGCACGGCGAGGCCGATCTTGTTCACGGCCTGGATGACCTTGTTGATGTTCTCGTCGAGCACGAGCGCGGGCAGGTGCAGCATCGCGGAGGCGCGCATCCCGGTGCCGACGTTGGTCGGGCAGGCGGTCAGGTAGCCCAACTGCGGGCTGTACGCGAACTCCAGCGTATCTTCCAAGGCGTTGTCGGCCTTGTTGGCGAGCTTATAGGCATTCTTTAGCTGGAAGCCGCAGCGGATCGCCTGCATGCGCAGGTGATCCTCCTCGTTGATCATGATGCTCAGCGTCTGGTGGCGGTTCATGACCACGGCGCTGCCGATCCCCTTGGCGGCGTGTTCGCGGCTGATGAGGTGACGCTCGACAAGCACCTGTTTTTCTACCGCAGAAAGATCCTGGAGATACTCTGTGAACGCATCGTCCATGTCGCCCAGCGACTCGACCTGGGGCTTCAACTGCTCCAGGATGGCGATGCGCTCCGCCTTCTTGGCCCAGCCGGGAAAGGGGAGATCGCGCAGGTTGCGGGCGAGCCGCACGCGGCTGCTGATGACGATGTCGTGGTGCGGACCGTCGGTGCGCATCCATTCCCCGGGCGAGGCGATGAGGCTGGAAAATTTCATGGGAGAGCAGAGAACCAAAGGGATGATACCACATTTCCAGCCCCGGCAGGGGCTACGGAAATCCGGGTGCCAAACGGTGCCGCTCAGTTCCCGATCTGACCCGACAGCCGCCGGATCTGGTCGCGCAGGCTCGCCGCATTCTCGTAGTCCTCGTCGCGCACGGCCTTTTGCAGGTCGTCCTGCAAGCTCTTCATCCGTTCGGTGACCTCCTTCCGGCGCGCCAAGGTCGCGGGCATCTTGCCCGTGTGGTGCGTGCCCTTGTGCATCGCCTTGAGCAGGCTGCCCAGGCTTTCGGAGAAAACCTGGTAACACTCGCTGCAACCCAGCCGTCCGGTCTTCTTGAAGTCCGCCTGCGTGAAGTTGCACACCGGGCACTTGGCCGCCGTGACGGTCGTCGTGGTCTCGCCCGCGGCGCTGCTGCCGTGGGCGACGGGCGGTTGCTCGGTTTCCGTGCTCGTGCCGAGGCCGGAGAGGAGTTCGGTCAACGCGAACCCGGTCGGGTCATCCACGCCGCGGTCTTTCGAGCAGGACTTGCAGAGATTCACCTTCTGCATCTTGCCGCCGACGATCTGCGTCAGGAACACTTCGGCTTCCTTGGATTGGCAAACGTCGCACTGGATGATGTTCGAGCCGGGCATCGGAAACTTGGGGTCAATAAGGCGAGGAAGCCGTCTCGACCACGCCGACATCAGAGGTGCCTTCCTCCATCCCCATGTCCGGGGTAGGGAGGCCGGCGGTGACAGGGGCCGCTTCCTGCTCAAAAATCGCCGTTCCGGTCGTCGATGTCAACCGGCGGAAGCCATCGAGCAGGCGGGCGGTCACTGGTCCGGGCTGGCCGTCGCCCACCGGGCGGGAGTCCACCTTGACCACCGGCACGAGTTCGGCCGCGGTGCCGGTGAGGAAACATTCGTCGGCCACGAACACGTCGTAGCGGGTCAGCTCGGTCTCGACGACCGGCACGCCGATCTCCGTGGCGATGTCGAGCACCGCCCCGCGTGTGATGCCGCGCAGGCTGCCCGCGCTCACCGGCGGGGTGTAGAGCGTGCCCTTTTTGATGATGAAGACGTTGTCCGCCGTGCACTCGGCGATGTAGCCGGCCTCGTTGAGCATCAGCGCCTCGGCGGCGCCGGCCTGGTGCGCCTCGATTTTGGCCATGATGTTGTTGAGGTAGTTCAGGCTCTTGACGGCCGGGGGCAGCGCCGCTTGGCTCATGCGCCGGGTCGCGCAGGTGATGATGTCCAACCCGCGCTGGTAGAGTTCTTCCGAGTACAGCTTGATCTTGGCGGCGATGATGATGACCGAGGCCTTCGGGCACAGACGCGGGTTGATGCCCAAGTCGCCCACGCCGCGAGTGACCACGAGGCGCACGTAGCCATCGCGCAGGTCGTTGGCGCGGATCGTGGCGAGCAGGTCGGTCGTCATCTGCTCCTTGCTGACGGGGATGTCCAGGCAGATGACGCGCGCCGAGTCGTAGAGGCGGTCCATGTGCTCTTCCAGCTTGAACACGCGCCCGTGATAGAGGCGGATGCCCTCGAACACGCCGTCGCCGTAGAGCAAGCCGTGGTCGAAGACGGAGATTTTGGCGTCGGCTTCGTCGAGGAGTTGACCGTCAATGTGGATTTTCATGGAGCGAAAGTGGAGCGATGGACCGCGCCAACGGGGCAACGGTGTGTTACGAGTGGCCCCGTTCATCCGCGGGCGCAAGGGGCAAGAACTCGCTCGGTTCCCACGCGCTGGAACTGGCCGCGCGGGGCGGTTTGCCCGCACGATACGACAGTGCCATGAACCAGCACTCCTTCACGAACCAACCCATCGCGCCCGTTCCACCCGACGATCCATCAAGAACTCTCGTGGTCGCGCGGCCCGACAGCGACCCGAACCTTCCCCACATCGGGCTAGTCGGCGACACCTACACCGTGTTGCTCTCGGGCAACGACACCAACGGGCGTTACTGTCTGATCGACATGTACATCCCGCCCGGCGGCGGTCCGCCTCCCCACCGGCACGATTTCGAGGAATCGTTCATCCTCCTCACCGGCGAGATCGAGGCCACTTTCCGCGGGCAAAAGTCCGTGGTGAAAGCCGGCGAAACGCTGCACATCCCCGCTGACGCTCCCCATGCGTTCACGAACGCCTCGGACCAAGCCGTGCGGTTGTTGTGTCTGTGCGCGCCGGCCGGCCAGGAGGATTTCTTTGCCCAGATCGGTGTGCCCGTGGCGGCGCGGACCACGCCGCCGCCCGAGCAGGACAAGGAGGCTCAGGCCGCCATGCAAAAGAAAGTCGAGGAACTGGCCCCGAAGTACCGGACGGAGATGGTCAAACCGGGACCTGTCGAGGCCATCGCCCGGTTGTTCAAGGGCTGAGCGGGCTTGCTCAAGCGGCAGTCATGGCGGCACCGCTGAGCAAACCGTCGCGCATCTCCAGGGTGCGGTCCCCCCGCGCGGCGAGGCCCAGGTCGTGGGTGACGACCAGGAGCGTCTTGCGCTTCTCGCGCACGAGGTTCAAGAGCAGGTCCATGACGGCGCTACCCGCACGGCTGTCGAGGTTGCCGGTGGGTTCGTCGGCGAAGACCACGCTCGGGTCGTTGATGAGCGCCCGCGCGATGGCCACGCGCTGCTGCTCGCCGCCGGAGAGTTCCAGGGGCAGGTGGTGGAGCCGGTCGCCGAGACCGACTTCGCGCAGGCTCTCGGCGGCGCGTTCGCGACGCTCGCGTCCGTTGGTGCCGCCGATCATGGCGGGCAAAAGGACGTTTTCCAGCGCGGTGAGTTCCGGCAAAAGGAAGTACCCCTGAAAGATGAACCCCATGCGCGCATTGCGCAGCCGCGCCTGCGCCCGGCGGCCGAGTTCGTAGATCGATTGGTCCTCGAAGATCACGCGGCCGGACGCGGGGCGCTCCAGGCCGGCGAGGATGTACAGGAGCGTCGTCTTGCCCGCGCCGGACGCACCGACGAGAAACGCCGCCTCGCCCGGGGTGATCTCCAGGTGGATGCCGCGCAGCACGTCGAGCTTGCGCGCGCCGATGGCAAAGGACTGGCGCACGTCCACCGCGCGCAGGACGGGCGCGGCAACAGAAATGGCGGTGGCAGCGGGCGCGTTGATGGCGGCAACGTTAGAGTGCCGGCGGCCGGATGCAAGGGGTGGGCGCAGGCTTGCTCCGGCTGGAAGCGGGAATTAGAATGGTGAACCTATGACCATCGCGGCAGCTCTGGCGGAGATCGAGGGTTCACCGGCCTTGCTCGACCATTTTGATCACCTAGAACAGGTCATCATAGACGAGCAGCGTCGGCGCGAGCAGTTCACCAACGACATTGACGAAAGAACCAAAGCCGAGTTCATCAATGGGCGAATCATCATGCATTCTCCGGCGAGACTGTCTCACATACAGGCTTCCGGCTGCATCTCCGCTCTGCTTGGCATCTATGCTGTGGAGCATGATCTAGGGATTATTCTGGTCGAGAAATGCTTCGTTCGCTGCCGCCGCAACGACTACGAACCCGACATCTGTTTTTTTAGCCGGGCAAAGTGTGCCGGGTGGGATGGCGATATGCGGATCTTTCCACCACCGGACCTCGTCGTGGAAATCTTTTCACCTTCCACCGAGCGCAACGACCGCACGATCAAGTTGCAGGACTACGCCCAGCACGGGGTCGGCGAATACTGGATCGTCGATGCCGACGCCAAGTGCATCGAGCAGTACCTGCTGCCGCCGGGTGCGAACGAGTACAGGCTGCACGCGCGACTCGCGGAGGCCGAACCACTTACCAGCCACATTCTCGTTAATTTCACCGCGCCAGTATCGGCTTTCTTCGATGCACAGGAAAACCAGCGAGCGTTGCGGACCTTGTTGGAACGTCCCTGATGCGCCGCTACGTTGCCTTTGATCAACTCATCGAGGTCGAGTTCCGCGCGTTCCCGGTGTTCTGGTGGCTGCTGACGGGCTTCGAGGTGCGTGTGGACGGGCGGGTGTTCCATCCGCGGTTGGACGCGGCCGGGTTCTTCGCCCATCCCATCACGGAGTTTTACGTGATGTACGATGGTCAACCCGTGCCCGGGATGGTGCGCGGGGTAGGCCGTTGGTACTCCCTGCGCAAAAAACGTTATTCCCTGGTTGTCGGCATGTCCGAACTCGCCCGCGAGACCCAGCCGATGCACGGCTGGGTGCAGGCGTGTCTGGCGGCGCTGGCGTTGTGGATCGTGCTGGCGATGGCGGTCTTCGGCGCGGCCGTCGCCGGGTGGATGGCGTGGCGGCACTTTCATCCGGGCGGTCTCTGACTTACCTTGCCGCCGTCCATGCCCGCTGATTCTACGACCACCGACCCCAACGCGCCGCCCAAGGTGCCCGTCAACCGCGAAACGCTGCGGCAGGCAGCGCGCCTCTTTGGCTACCTCCTGCCGTACAAGAGCAAGTTCTTCGGCGCGATGGGCGCGCTGCTGGTTTCTTCCAGTCTGGGGCTGATGTTTCCCTACCTCATCGGCAGCCTGCTCAACGCGGCCACGCGCGGGATGCTCGCGCCGGCCATTGGCGGCAACAACTCCGTCGCCGCGCTCGCCTTCGCCGGGGCGTCGTCGGGTCCGCTCGCGCACTGGAGCCTCAACGGCGTGGCGGCGCTCCTCGTCTGCCAGCTCGTGCTCCAGGCCGCCTTCACCTACGTGCAGGTCATCTGGTTCAACGAGGTCGGCGAAAAGGCCGTCGTTGGCATCCGGCGCGACACGTACGCGCGCCTCATCGCGCTCCCGATGACCTTCTTTGCCCAGCGCCGGGTCGGCGAACTGGCCAGCCGCATCTCCGCCGACCTCAGCCAGATCGAGGACACCCTCACCGGGGCCACGCCGCAGTTCCTGCGGCAGGCCACGCTGCTGCTCGGCAGCCTGTTTTTCATCATCTTCATGAACGGCCGGCTGACGCTCGTGATGCTCGCCTGTTTCCCGCCCATCATCCTGGCCGCTATCTTCTTCGGCCGGCAGCTGCGCGGCGTCTCGCGCAAGGCCCAGGACCAGCTCGCCGACAGCAACACCGTCGTCGAGGAAACCCTCCAGGGGGTTGCCAATGTCAAGGCGTTCACCAACGAGCCCTACGAGATCGGCCGCTACACGGCGAGCATCGAAGGTTTTCTGAAGGCGGTGCTGCGCGGCGTGCGCTACCGGGCGGCGTTCATCGCGTTCATCATCTGCGCCATCTTCGGGTGCATCGTGACGGTGATGTGGTACGGCTGTCAGCTGCTGCAAGCGGGCCAGCTCACCAGCGGCGATCTGACGCGATTCACGATCTACACGCTATTCATCGCCGGAGCGATGGGAAGCTTCGCGGACCTCTACAGCCAGATCCAGAAGACGGTCGGCGCGACCGCACGCGTGCGCGAACTCCTCCTGGAAGAACCCGAGCCCGTGGTGCCCGCCGGCTCCACGCCGCGGCTCGTCGCCGACGGCGCGCCGGGCAAAAACGGCGCGTCGGCCACGCCTTCGGCACCCACCGGGATCGCGGCGGCGAACCGGCTGCGCGGCGACGTGGCGTTCGAGGGCGTGACCTCCCGCTACCCCTCGCGGCCGGAGATCCGGGTGCTGCACGACCTGACGCTGTACCGCGTCAAGGCGCCCGGGGAGTCCAA
>CAXTMD010000029.1:0-19460 GCA_964245035.1 uncultured Chthoniobacterales bacterium | reverse complement strand
GGATGGACGAGGAGGGGGCGGCGGTCGGGTCGTAGTCTGCCACCCGACGCTGCGTTTATGCAAACCGCATGGGAGTCAAGAAAGGCTATGCCAATGATTTCGATTGTGTCCCATGTTATTCTTACGAGTGGCTAAACGAAGTGTTGAAGGCACCTGCCATCTTTGCGGCATGGTCGGCAAGCTTTCCTATGAGCATGTTCCACCCGAGAAAGCGTTTAATGATCGTCGCGTGCTGGCACACACATTGGACGACCTAATCAAGAACACTCCTGGAAAAGCGAAGGGTAAGATTTACCAGCGCGGAGCCGGTGCTTACACTCTGTGTCCCCGCTGTAACAACAACACGGGCAGCTGGTATGGGGACAAGTACATCGAGTGGGTTCAGCAAGGGATGTTCATTCTGCAAACCACCCAGCGGGCACCCTCCCTTTGGTACAACTTCCACGTCTTCCCGCTGCGGATCATCAAGCAAATTGCCTGCATGTTTTGCAGCATCAACTCTTCGACCTTCCGCACTGCCCAGCCGGAACTAGAACGTTTTATACTTGACCGCGAGCGCCGCCATTTGCCGGAGAACCTGCGCATCTTTGCTTTCTACGCGGTGGACGCTGGCGCACGACAAAGCAGCGTCAGTTCAGCCATGAACATTTTCGATTCGAGCAAGAACCGTACGTTCACCGAAATGACGTTCATTCCTTTTGGATACGCCATGACCTTCGAGGGACAGGAGCCTCCACATGCAGACATGGCCGACATCAGCTTCTTCGGACGATACGATTTCAACAGTTGGACGACGATTCCCCTAAAACTGCCAGTCCTACCAACGGTGAGCTACCTGCCGGGGGACTATCGTACTCAAGCCGAGATCGACAAGACTATCCGAGAGACCGGCGATTGGATGAACGATCAGCCGATCCGTTTGTACAACTCGGAGCGGCAGAACCGATTTGAGCTCTGAACCGGAAAAGTTTTCACGCTCGCACCAATGCTCACGAACCCGGCACAACCGCCAAGCTTCGGCGCGTCTCCTTTTTACCGATAACGGTAAAGCGCCTGTGCCGTTTGATGGACGAGTGGCGGCAGCTACGGCAGTGCCGACGACGGGTCCAACGGCGATACACGGGTGAAATCGCAATACAGACAAAGAGCTGCGGACATGAAAGTTCCGCAGCCCTCAAACGTGCGGTGACATTGGATCACCAAGTGACGTTCAGAACGTCACTTCTTTCCCTTGCGTTTTGCTTGCGCTAGGTCAGAAGCTGCTACGCTTTTGGCGCGCGCCGATGCTGACTTGCTGCGCATGATTTTCGATGCGTAACTCGCATCCCTCTTTGAAGTTGCCAAGGTTTTCACCTCCTTCTGAGCCGTTTACATTCACTCGTATGGCTAGAATGTGGTTGACCTCCAGACATAGAATTAGTATCGTCAAAGCCACAAGCCATATGACCCCGGCGGGATTTGGACCCGCACTCCCTCTCAGGAAGCCGGTTGGAAGCCGGCTGCGTCTGCCAATTTCGCCACGGAGTCTGTTTTGGTTTGTATGGGCCGATACACAGAGGGTTTGGACCTTCCGTGTATTGGCGTCGCCTAGAGGCCGAGAGAGAGTCGCCTGGAAAACTTCACTCTCTCGGCCTTTTCCGCGCCCTGCTTGCTGGCGCGCGAAGCAGGGCCTGGTTGTCTCGTGTTCATAAAATTCCCAATCAGGGGGAAGTTGGACCGATTCGTCGTTGGTAGTTCGGACCGACCAAGCCCCAAGTTCCCCTAGAAGGATTTACAAAAATCTCGTCCTTCCCGCGCGAAAGGTAGCTGGCCAAAGTCTCCATCGACATGCTGCCACCTCGCTTAGTGACGACGTTGTGAATGGCTTGTAGTTCCATAGGACGACCGCCGCTTTCCAGCAGTACCTGCACGATCTGTTGGGTTGCAGATAGCTGCGCAAAGGCTGACTGCGGCGTCATTCCTTCTTGCCGCATGATGACGACTTGGCAGCCAGGATAGACGTGGTTAACCAAAGATTGTAGCTCCTCCGCCATGCGAACCACCTCTAGGCGGCGCATCGCATCAATCTTCAGTTCGCTCAGATCTAAGATGGGCACGAATGTGAGCGTAGTACCTGTCAAATCCGCCGTCCAGCGAAATCTTGCAGAGCTTGATTCCGTGCAAGAAACACCCACAAACTATGAACATTACTACCATATGTGGTATGCACATCTTGCAATTTCTATATAATGTATAGGGGTTTGCCTACTACTTACCTGAATTATGCTCTCCGTTGGAATTCCTGCCTGCACACATTTTCGTGGTTGACGCGCTACGGCATTGCCGTACATGACAACCAGAAAGAAGCCCGGCAGGTGGTGAGGCACCGGACGCGCGGATGAACCAAGAACTAGGCGCTAAATCTAGGAGACTTGATCCACACGCATAATACTGTCCGCAGTGGAACTCCCAATCAAAATCCGGCAGGCCCGAGCCAAGCTCAACCTCACCGCCAAACAGGCAGCGGAGCGGTGGAGCATCAATCCTCGCACGCTGGAAGACTACGAGCAGGGCAGACGCAAACCACGGGGGTTTGCGCTGAAGGCACTCAACGATCTGCTCGACCCCATCTTGGCGGCCAACACGCCGGGCTCGGCCTCTTCGGCTGCCACGGAGGACTCCGCTTCTCCGCCGCTCGCCGCCAAGCCGCCCAAGGCCCTACGCCGTCGCCTGCGCCAGTCAGCAGCACCGCATTCCCGCCCACGCGGGTCAAGGGCACGCTAACATCTGCTGACCACGACGGGGACTGACCCCGGCACACTTCACGCCAGCCGTGGCTTTGACACTAATTGGTGCCAAAACGGACGCCTCCACTGTTGCCGCCCCGATCCACCTGCGCCTCTCGCGTGATCGCCTGTACGTCTTTGCCGCCTTGGCCGCCATCGAGCAGCGCCCTGTGGGCGAGGTCGCCGCCGAGTGCCTGGCCGACATGGCCATCCATCTCTGCTGCCAGCGCAGCCCCTTGATCCTGGACGGCGAGGATGCGACCCTGGTCAAAGCATACCTCGCTGGGCTGGAACTGCTGGAGCGAGAGGACGTGTAAGCGAATGCCCGCGCCGCCCGCGCCGCCCATCCCTGGCGACGGCGCAAGTGCGCTACCTCCCACGCTGGCCGCTCTCGCCCGACGAGATTAATCGCCGCAGGGTGGGCAGCCACTCGGCGGTGCGCCTGCCGATCAGGTCGGCGTGGTCCTCCACCGGTAGGCGAGCGCGGGCTTGCCTTGGGAACAATACCGATCCATTCGACGAACAGGGGATGTGACGTACCATCAACGTCGTCCTTTACGAAGCGGAACTTGTTGCTGCACAAACGGCTCGGCTTCATCGGTGCGTGGCATCTCTACGTCGTTCTGCAATCCCTCCTGAGTCGGTTTGCACGAAAAATACCCGATGCCATGATCTGTGGCTAAGCCAAACAACTCGGCAGCCAGAGGAGGATCTACCGGCGGCTGAAAAGCGCTGCACGCATCAACCAGCGTCAGGCCCTCATAGGTCGGGTGAGCACGCTGCATTTCGCCGAGGATGACCGCCAGCTTTTCGCGTCCCCGTGTGGTCAACGGGCCATCCGTAGAAGCTAACGCCACTTGCCCTCGCAGATGCTCTGGAAGTTCTTCGAACCAGTGGAGCGCATCAGTCAGGTTCGGCGCAAGCAGCAGATGGGTCGGAACGCTGCCATCGGCGGGCGGCGCGAACCACAAAGAATACTGATCTGCGGCATCTCCTTCATGTTCGCTGGAGAGCATGGCGGCATCGGTTTGCCCATTTTCGGTGCCAGCCTGCATCTCGTGCGCGGTGAAGGGTTCGCCGTTTCTGTCTTCCCAAATGGCGTGGGCAAACGCGTCGATGGCCCAACGCGCCAACCGAAACTCCGTAGCGAGTTTGGTCCGGCCACGCTCCCCCAAAGGGGCAAACAATCCGGCCGCGACAGTCGAGATGGATGACGAGGCCGCTCCATCACTGGAATTCAAATGACGACCAAGCAGATCGGCAGTTTGAGTAGAAGCGAGTGCATCGCCGATCACAGTGTGGATGTCCTCCCAGCGAGAGAAACCAAGCAGGTGCTGAAGTGCCTCTACCAAGCCACCTTCCCGCCGCGTCCGTGCTTCTCTCCACTGCCACGGTTGACCCTCCGCTGGTGGCAAAATTGTGACGCGCATTGCAGGCTGCCGCGCGCACGTCAGAACTCTTGCTCCATCGGCACGGTTGGTCTCCGCCACCGACCAGCCATGCGCGCACAGCAACTCGGCGAGATCCAAGTGGGTTTCTGCGTGTGTGATCAACTGTGCATCTTCGTCACCTACTCCGCTTTCCGCTTGGCTCGGCGACGGCGCTGAGCGTTCAGCTCGTTGATTCGTTGAGCGAAGCTCCGTATCTCCGCGGCAATCTGCGGCGTCGGCGCTCGGTTGGCGTCCTCGATGGAGATCCCGTCGATGTGGATGCCGCCCTGCTGCTGGTAGGTGATCGCCCGCACGCTGGAAGGCTTGAGCCACGCGCTGCCGAAGGGTTGCAGGTCCTCGGCGCTCGCGTCGATGATGCTCGTCAATTGCGTGTTGTGAGATTCGGATTGCGCGAGCAGCTCCTGCAATTCGGCAAGCTGCGTTTGCAATTGCTCTTTTTCCTCGGTCAACTGCTCGTTTTCCGCAGTCAATCGTGCGTTTTCCGCGGTCAACTGCTCGGCGAGCAGCGTCAATTGCTCGATCCGCTCGCTGTCGGAGGGCATGTTTGGCGGCATGAAGTTGGTTCTCTAAACGGGTGATTTGTTTTTGTAGTTGGTTGTGAGCCTCGATCTCTCGGTTTTCGCGCACGTACCGCGACTCCACTCCGTGCAGCTTGTAGGCGATGTACTCGGCGCGCGGCAGGTAGCGCTTCGGCAGCAGGCCGCTGCCTTGATCCAGCAGGGAGCGATGGTCCACCCGTGCGGCGAAGCCAGCGGCAGCCAAGGCTTCGTTGAGGATGCGCGCCCACATGGCCCGCATCTCGTGCATGATGAGGTGGCTGGTGACTTTCACATCCCAGGCCCGCGCCTTCGCACCCAGCCGCCCGGCTGCGTCCATCAGCCGGGTGGCAGGCATGGTGTGCCCGTGGCCGTTTCTGCCGCTGCTCCACAGATCCTGTGGTGGTTCGTGCTCGCCGATCAGAGAAGGGATGCCGAAGTGCTCCCACACCCAGATGCCGAAGCGGCGCAAGGCTTGCCAGCCGCGCTCGCCGCGCAGTTCCTCGGGCAGAGCATGCTGGATGGTGCGTGCGGTGATGCTGTTGCAACGCTTCTCTCGAGCCTCCAACACGTTGGCGAACTGGCCTGCATCCAGGTGGGATGGTCCGATGACCTCAAACCGCAGCACGCCCTTCTTGCGCGTGAAATCGTAGGCGATGCCCGTGCGCTGATCCTCGATCAGTTGCCCAGTGATGTAAGCCGCCTCGCGCACGGCAGTGTGTCCCAGGCTGCGCTGGATCGTGCCTACCTGGAAGTCGAACGTTGCCACGACAATGACAATTGAATTTCATTTTTGAGAAGTCAATAATGAAAAAACAGGGTTTGCTAATGGCGGGCTGTGTACTGGCAGCACCCAAGCAAATTCTAGATAATGCGGTCCGAGGTACGCCGACTGCTATAGGTAGTGTGACTATGTCTCAAGAATCAAACCACGTCCACACAGAAGAGCCTCCTTCTTCGCCGCCCCGGACGGTCCGGGAGATAGAAGCAGAGATCGCGGCGCTGACAAAGCAGAAGACGGCTGCCAAAAAGCGCCTCTTGTCGGAACGCATCAACCACAAGGAGCACGTCCATGCGCTGTGCATCCTGGGAGAACTGATTGCCCACCATGGCAAGGAGCGGATTGTGCAAGCCCTCGAAAAAGCGCGGTGGCTGTCTGAAGCGAAGCGTCTTGCCGTCGAGTACCACTACGAGATCCGCCCGCGGCCGGCTACGAAGAAGCAGAAGGCGACGGACAAACCAGCCGTTTGATGGTGCTGGCGTGTTGCTTTGAAGCGGAGAAGGCTCTCGCTCAATGACGCGGCGCTTCATCGTCTGCTCACGCCCCTATGCACCTGTCGCCGAATGTTCACGAAACGATGGTTATCTGTTCCCTGCGCTTCGACGGCTACCGGTGGTTGGAGGAGCGCGGTGGCGAGACTCAAGGTGGTTTCAGCCGCTACGTCGATCCTGTCGTCCAGACCCTGCGTTTATACGCCGAAGAGGAGGCTAACTTTGCCGTGTGCTTCGCGCTGCAGCGCCACCTGTGCAAGTGGGGCGGCGAGACACTACCACCAGAGCACCGCGAACACGCTGCGTGGCGCTACCTGTTCCTGCATCTCTACCGGCAGCCCGTGCCCGCGTGTTACCGCTTGGACGAGTACGTCAATCGCTGGGAACGTGAGCGCGTCCACGTGGCTGAAGAACACGCCGCCCAGGTACGGGCAGCGTTGCTGGTCAACGCGCTGGATCAAGATCGACCGCCGATCCCGGTGCATGATGCTGCTCCCAGCTTGGGTGCCGATGGCGTCGAGGCGGCCTCGTGGGTACTCGCCTCTGAGTTGGTGCGCCGCGCTCCCCGGCGGCTGCGCGTCATCCAAACGCATCCCGGCGGCGGCGCCTACGACTGTCTCTCGGTGCTGGATGGTGGGCGGCACGTTTCTGATCTGAACCGGCAGGGCAGTCTGCACGTCCTGGAACGGTTGGATGGTCAGTCAGCCGGGGCCGTGACGCTCGACGTGTGGCCGCGCATGGCGGCAGGCGAGAACCCGCGCGTGATCTTGGACGAGTGGTGCCGCCATCTCGGCTTGGCGGTGCCTGCCACGTTGCCGGCCGGCACGCCGGCTTCGCTGACGTACCGGGTGATCGCCGCGTGCTGCAAACAAACGACTTTTGACGTGAGCACCTGGCACTGGGTCAACGGTTTTTTGGACACTTCTGGTGGGAGCTGCGAAGCGCGGGACGAACTCTTTGCACGTTTTCCCGACGCAGGCGCACGACTGCGGCACCCCGCACCAGACGATGTTCTCCGGCAACCTGCCTGCTGTTTTTGGTTCCTGACGTGCGACGGAGAGCCCAAGGTTTGCTTGGAGACGAATGGAACTGCGTGGTTGGCAGATGGCAGGTCGCTCAGCCTAGTCGCCGAGTACCGCCGCCACCGCGACGTGGCTACCATCGCGGCTTTGCTCGTGGCCAAGTCTCACGGCAAAAGCTGACGGCATCTTGGCAGGCGTCCACCCTAGTCTGTGCTACCAAGGCTGGCAGTCGCTCGTCTGCGCCGCACTGGCGTGATCCCAACGTCAGCACTCCGCTAAGTGCTTCCGCCTACACTAGCTCGCATTGTTGGACCAGACGGAGCTAGCTGTCACTTGCTGCCGGGAAGGGAGAAGAGGCAATCACCCTCCGGCAACAGCACGATGGTTCCCCTTGCTACCAGCAGTTGCCCACTTACGTTTGTGCTACATGCGAACCCGGATGCTCGGCAGGACCGGTGTGGCTGTGTCTCGCGTGGCGCTCGGCTGCGGCAGCTTCGGCGGCATCGGCTCGCCCCGTCACCTATCGGGCGTGGCCTAGATCGCGCTGCCTCGCTGACCGCCATGGACGAGGCCGTGGCGCTGGGCATCAACCTCTTTGACACCGCCCACGGCTACGCAGACGGCATCAGCGAGCGATGGGTCGGCGAGTGGCTGCGCGCGCAAAGCGCCGAGATGCGTGCCGCTGTCCACGTTGCTACCAAGGTCGGCCTCGTCGTGTCGGATGCCGGTGTAACGGTGGACCTCTCGCCCAAGCTCATCGTCGCGCAGCTTGCCCAGAGCTTGGAGCGCCTGGGAGTGGAGCGCGTGGACTTCTGCCTGTCACATGCCCCGGACCCAGCCACGCCCATCGAAGCAACGCTGGAAGGCTTTGCCGAGGTGATCGGCCGCGGCTGGGTGTCCCATGTCGGTGCCTGCAACCTGAGTGCCGCGCAACTGACGGCCGCACTGGAGGCGAGTGCCCGGCTGGGGCTGCCGCGCTACGAGTGGGTGCAAAACGAATACAACCTGCTGCACCGCGGCGACGAGCAGGAGTTGCTGGGCCTCTGCGAGGCGCATGGGCTGGGCTACACGCCGTACTCGCCGCTGGCGGGCGGGCGGCTCTCGGGCAAGTACCGGCCGGGCGAAGCGCCCCCACCTGACTCGCGCCAGGCGTTGCGGCCGGAAGGACACGAACTCTCTGCCACTTTCTTCGGTGCGATGGAGCAGCTTGCCGACGAGGCGGCACGGCGCGGCTGCGACACTGGTGCGTTGGCGCTGGCTTGGGTCTTGGAACAAGCGCAAGTGATGGCAGCGATCTACGGTCCTGCGCGGCAAGCAGAGTATCTGCGACTCGCCCGGCAGGCGATGGCCGTCACCTTGGACGAGCCGGCCAGGAGCCGCATCGGCGGTTGGTTCAAGCACGACGGCCGCTAGTTTGTCGCAGCAAGTATCGTGGAAAAAACCCGAGGTAATTTACTGAGGGCATCCACCCTCTGCCAAGGGAATGATGAGGAGATCTTCTCGCCGGGTGCCGGCAGGCCCCTAGCGGCAGGTCCGACCCCGGCACGGGGAGAGGTCGGACCGCTGGCGCTCAGCCAGAGCTAGGGCGGCGGGAAAAGATCTCCGGCGATGCCACGGCCACCAACCCGTACAAATTTGCGGTTGCCCAAAAAACGTTGTTCGACAGCGTGGTTCAATTAGTCCTGCGGCGGTCGAATTGTGCGTGACTGATGCGGCGCGTGGTCTGGTAATGACAAGGCCACGGGCGGATCAAGCTGCCGGTTCCAACGCACCAAGAATGTGACGGGGTCTGCTCCACAGGCGGCTAGCCAACGTAGCCACTCCAGTGCGTCCACGCGCCGTTCACCACTTTCGCTTTTCGAAACGTAGTTCTGGGTCGTTTGCAGTTGCTTAGCCAGTTCCACTTGGGTGAGGCCAGCCTCTTGCCTCACGGCAAGCAGGAGCGCCAGAAAAGCGTCGTAGTCGGGGCTGTAGAGGCTCTTGCGAACACCAGAGGGCACTGCGCCAAGGTGTGGGCAAGAGGCAAAATATCCTGATTTGAATTAAAATGTGTTGTTTTCGAGCAAATAGATGTGGATTCTGGCACCGCAAACCGCATCCCTGACTCATGTTTATCGTCCAAAACTCATCGAGATCCGTTGCTTACCGCTTTTCTCATCGTTCTTGGTTAGCCGTCATCCTTGTTTTTGTGTGCTGGTCCGCCGGTGCCTCGGCACAGACTCTCTACATCGGCAATCAAGCCAGCGGAACTGTCGGTGCCTACGACGCCAGCAGCGGTGCCGCTACCAACGCCGCGCTGATCACCGGCCTGGGCGCTGCCGGCAGCGGCCCCTACAGCCTGGCCACCGCCGGCAACTCGCTCTACGTCACCACGGCGGGCGGCAGTACCGTCGGCCGCTACGATGCGACGAGCGGGGCGGCCATCAACGCCGCCTTCATCAGCGGGCTCAACAACACCGCCGGCATCGCGGTGGCCGGCAGCCGCCTCTACGTGCAAAACGGCCGCACCGGCCTGTATGACGCCGCCCCGGGCGCAGCCATCAACGCCGCCCTGGTCACCGGCACCACCTTCTCCGCCCAGCTCGCTGTGGCTGGTGACAGCCTGTACCTCCAAGATGTCAGCAACCAGTCGGTGGACCTCTACAACGCCACCACCGGGGCCGCCGTCGCCGTGCCTTTCATCAGCAACAGCGGGCTGATTGTCGGCACCTACATGGCCGTCAGCGGCAACGACCTCTTTGTCACCCGCAGCGGCGGGGTGGGCGAGTACGACGCCACGACCGGGGCGGCCCTCAACACGGGCTTCATCACCACCTCTGACCGGCTGACGGCCCTCTTGGTCAGCGGCAACCACCTCTTCGTGGCCGACGACAGCGCCAACAGCGTGCGCGAGTACGACGCGACCAGCGGGGCGCTGCTCAACGCCAGCTTCATCACGGGCCTGAGCATGCCGTCCTCCTTGGCGATCTCGGTCGTGCCCGAGCCTGCCACCTGGGCGCTCGTGCTGCTCGGCGCTGTTGGCCTGCTCGCCACGGTGTTCACCCGGCGTCTATCCGGGCCGCGCCTCTAAACACAAGCTCCCAGTTCCCTACCATGACAACACCCGAGATCACCCTCCTCTCTGCCGGGGCTGAGCCGGTGCCAGGCAGCTACCTGTACTTCCTGGTCAGCGCCGCCCGCCGCGGCCCGCTGGCCGGGGCCTTCAAGCTGGGCGTGGCCGGCTCCTTTGCCGCCCGCTACCAACAGCACACGCGTGTCTGGAAGGATCGCTTCGACCTGAGCCGCTCGTGCTTGCTGCGCACCGACCGCCGCCAGGAAGTCCAGTGGCTGGAAAAGCACCTCAAACGTCTCTTCGGCGAGCCCGGCCCGGACGGCCGCAGCTGGCGGCGCGACCCCGGCCGGCGGGCGGACGGGCACACCGAGTGGTTTGAGCTGGCTTGCCTGGAGCCCATGCTCGCGCAGGCCGAAGGCGCCGTGGCCCTGCGGAGTGCCCTGGGAGTACGTACCCAGGTGATCCGTGGCCTCGGCCCGGCCGACTGCGCCTTAGTCGGGCTCGCTCCAGATGGCACGCCCTTGCCACCGCCGCTGGACAGCCGGGCAGAACCGCGCGCTTTGGCACACGCCCGCCGGGCGCAGGAGAGAGCGGCTGAGGACGCGCAGGCGGCGGCGCTGGCGGGCGCGGCGCTGGAGCTGGCACAATGCTACGACGCCCACCTGCTCTGGGTGGGTCTGGATGTCTGGCGCTGGCACTTGGCTCATCCTCACCTGCAAACTCACCGCACAGATGCGGGCTGGGCCGACCTGTACTTCGGCCGCTTCGGTCCGCCGCGTGCCTTGCCGCAGCGGCGCAGCGCCGACGAGCCGCCACCCACGCCCGCGCAGATGGGCTTCGAGGAAGCCTGCGAGCGTCGCATGGCGGCGGCAGCACCTGCCGAAGCAGGCTGTTCGCACCAGAAGCTGGAACCGTCCTGCCGGCTCATGGACGCCGTTTACTCCACCTGCGGCACCGCCAGCAACGAGCGCCTGGTGCAAGCCTTGGGGTCGTTCCCGCACCCGGTGTGCGCCGACGCGCTGGTGCTGCGCCTGAACTTCAAGCAACGCGAGGCGATCCACGCTTTCTTCCCGCGCTTCAAAGCCTTGGCGGAGCGGGTGGAGAGCCGCCTGCCCAGAGAACAATCGGTGCTTTGCTGATGCTCCCCGAAGCCACCAAGAGCCAGGGCCAAGTGCCGTGTTCCCCGGTTGCCTTCTCGGAGCGTGGCAACGGGTATGTCGCTTCAGCCCTGTCGGCAGCAGGCCAGCTTGTTCAGTGGAGTGCATCATCACGAAAAAGCATCACAGATAGGGCAGCTGCGCCCGAACAAGCCCACCATCCATGCCCGCCAAACGTCCACGCCAAGCTCCAGCGCGCTCACCCCGCGCTGCTCAGTTGCCACCTGCCGCCCGCGCGGCCAAGCTAAAGCGAATTGCCCGTGCTCGCTCCGCCGCCGGTGCCAGCCGCCCGCTGACCTACCAGGTGGGCGAACTGTGGGACGAGTGCGAAAGCGCGTTCTTTGGACCCTACTTCGACCTGCTGCGACGTCGGCTGTCCGCTAGCAACCACCCTGCGCCTGCGCCATGAGCACGCTCACACTGTGCCGTCGGGCAGGGTGGCTGCTCGCGGCTGCCTGCCTGGCCGCCACCTGCGGCTGCAAACCCGCGGCCTCTCCGCCGGTCGGACACAACGCTCCGCCGCCAGAACTAACCGCTTCCTCGCCTGTCGCTGCCGCGCACCGGCCGCAAGCCGACGATCTCGCCCGCTTTTTGCGCGCTTCGCTGCCGGCGCAGTTCAAGCTGGTGGACTTGCAGAACGACCCGCCCGTGCCGTTGCCTGACACCGCGCCTGGCACCAACGCCTGGCTCTACAACGTGCGCTGCGTCTTCGCGCCCGCCGAGGACATGCTCGGTGCCCCTACCCCGCAGACGGCGGTCGCCTTCCAGGCCGCGGTGGATGAACTGAGCACGCTCGCCGCCTGGAGCCAGGCTTACGCCGGCTCGCCTTACGCCGCTCGCTATTCTGGCTTGATGGTGGAACCACCTTCTCCCACTCAGCCTAAGCTCCTAGCCGTGCTCCAAGCCAAGGACCAGCCCTACGCTCCTGTATATGGCAAGCTGGCGGCCGAGTGGCAGGTGGACCACTGGAACTACGAGGTTGTTGATCTGCAGCCACCCGCCGACGACCAGGGCTGGCCGCGCGCCCACTATCCTGAGCCCGTCTTGGTCCAAGGCAGCCCGGAAGCCGCGCAGTTCCTGGCCAAGGTCCAGGCTGCCGTTGCCGCCGCCAAGCCGCCGCAGGCCGCCATCGAGGCGGCCTACCGCGCTGACCTGCTCGCGGCCACCCCGCCCGGCACGCGCTTTGTGGGCCAGCTGCGCTACGGCGGCAGCACCGTGCCCGCCGAGGTGCGCCTGAGTGCCCCACCTGCCGGGGCCGACCCGCAGCAGGAAGTCGGGCTGGAGGTGCGTCTGCCCAACACACCAGGCGAGGCGTTTACCTACCTGGCCCAACGTGCCCAGCGGCTGCCGCTGCACCCAACCGTGGCGATGAACGCCGACGAGACGACGCCGGTGCTGACACCTGAGGGAGCCGAGCCGCTGGCGCAGGGCGATCTGACCCTGCACCTCGTGCGCGCGAGCGGCAAGCCCGCCCACACCGACATGGTCGCCTCGCAGTTGCTGTTGGTCACCCAGACCAACGCGCAGCCGGCCAACGTGACTTTGCAGGTGCACGCCGGCCGGCTGGAAGGCCGCCTCAACGGCTCGGGCACCGCGCAGAGCGCCTTCGTGCTCTCCGTCCAACAAAGCCCCTGATGATGGAAGCGGTGAAGGTAAAAACCGTTTGGATACAATCGTTCGATGACCTTCCAGCCCTGCTTGATCTCATCGCTCAATCTTTTTGGAAGGACCGTCTATCCAGTAGTGGTGTTGCAGCCGCGTTTGCGCCTTGGGATATCGGCTCCGCGAGCTTGGCACGTTGGCGCAACGGCCATTGGTTTGCCTGAAACAAGTTGTGTCACTAACCCGTCTCAACTCGCGCGTTTGGTACGTTGATTTTTGAGACGAGTTTTTGGCACACTTCCGTGCCTCTGACGCCCTAATTTCCTCGGAGGGCGCTCCCTGGTGCCAAATATCGGAGGTTATTTGGAATATCTCGCCTCGGCGAAAAATGCCTCGCCCGAGCGGTAAACGGGAAGAGAGCAAAGCACACCAGCAAGCCACGGTGACAAGAACACGCGTTGCGCCCGCTTTTACACTACGCGGCTAGTAACTCTCGGGCTGCTTCTTCCAAGGCAGCCTCCAGTTGCTCGGGCTTGATTGGTTTGAGCAGATGGTGACGAAAGCCTGCCCCTTGGCTCTTGAGTTGATCGACCACCAAGCCAAAGCCGCTCATGGCAATGGCGTAGATGGGCCGAGGCAGTTGCAGGCGGTGCATCAGCGTCCAGCCGTCGCCGTCGGGCAAGCCGATGTCAGAAATCAGCACGTCGCAGTCCGCTCCGGGCAGCGCCGCCAACGCTCCTGTCATCGTGTCGGCCGTCTGAACGGTGTGGCCGAGCATCTCCAGGTACATCTGCATGTATTCCAGGGTGTCAGGATGGTTCTCAACCACAAAAATTCGCAGCGGCCTCGGAAAACTATCGGTGGCGAGCGGAGCATCCATACCAACGAACACCGAATCGCCCGCTTCCGCCGATCCGCTTGTAAGAACCGCCCGCCACAAAGCGGCGTTTGGAGCGGGCGCACGCCCTCCCCGCCGCGTCTAACCAACAGGCCCCACGTCTGCCACCGGGGAAGCGGCGAGCGGCAGGCTCACCGTGAACGTCGCCCCCTGACCGGGGCCGGGGCTGCTGGCAAGCAGGGTGCCGCCGTGCGCTTCCACGGTCGCCTTGGCAATGGCCAAGCCCAGTCCCAACCCGCCAAACTCGCGCGTGATCGAAACGCTGGCCTGCTCAAAAGGGTCGAAGATGCGTTCCAGCGCCTTGGCTTCCATGCCGATGCCCGTGTCGGTGACTTCCACCACGCGATCAGCACCGTCCTGGCCCCAGGAGCGGATTTCGATGGACCCGCCCCGAGGGGTGAACTTGCTGGCGTTTTTGAGCAGGTTCCAGAACACCTGCTGAAGCCGCACAAAATCGCCGTGGAAGGGGCACTCCGCTCCTTCCAAGGCGAGGGTGAGCCGCTGCCCCTTCGCCTCAATGTCGGGCGTGGCGACCTCCACCGCCCGGCGGACGACTTCGTGCAAGTCCATCTCCTTGCGCATGATTTCCATCTTGCCCCGCGCGATGCGCGTGACATCGAGCATGTCGTCGATGAAGCGAGCCTCGATGTCCACGTTGCGCCGGATCATCTCGTGGACCTTGCGGACCGCTTCGGGAAGATCCTGGCGGCGGCTGATGGTCGCCAGCGCCATCGTGATGGGCATCAGCGGCGTGCGCAGCTCGTGGGAGAGCACGGCTAGGAAATGGTCCTTGGCGTGGCTGGAGGCTTCCGCCTCGCCCCGGGCGCGCACCAGGCCGTCGATGTCCGTCGCGCTACCGAACCAGTGCATCACCTTTCCCTTTTCGTCGCGCAACGGCTCGGCCCGCATCAGAAAAGAGCGGTACGCGCCGTCCGCGCGCCGGATGCGCTGCTCCTGCTGGAGCGGGCGGCCGCTCTCCAGCGCCTGGTGGTAGTGGCGCGCGGCTGCTTCCCGGTCCTCCGGGTGGATGGCCTCCGTCCAGCCCCAACCGACCGCTTCGGCCAGGCTCTGACCGGTGTATTCGAGCCAGCGTTCGTTGTACCAGACCATCGCGCCGTCCGGCTCGCTGCTCCAGAGCAGATCGGGCACGATGTTGGCGACCGCCCGGAAGCGCGCCTCGCTCTCGCGCAATCGTTCTTGCGAGGCGTACAGAGCCTCCTCCGCGCGGCGGCGTTCGGTCACGTCGCTGGCGGCACCGATCCAGCCGGTGAGTTCGCCCCGTGCGTCCAAAAGTGGGATCGCGCGCGAGAAGGTCCAGCCCGGGGTGCCGTCCACGCGGATGACGCGGTGCTCCAACTCGAAAGGACGCTTGTGGGCGATGGCTTCCTGAATGGCGGCGACCACCGTCGGCTGGTCCTCGAGCGGGATGTACGTTTCCAGCCAGGTGGGGCTCGACTGCGGCGTGTCGGTCAAAAACTGCTTGCCGTCGAGAAAGTGCATCTCCTTCCACTGCGCGCTCATCTTGTAAACCGTGTCCGAGGTGGCCGCCACGAACGAGCGGAACTGGGTTTCACTCTCCTGCAAAGCATCCTGGATCTGCTTGCGCTCGGTCACGTCCACGAAGGTAAGCACCACGCCAGCCACCTGTTTTTCAAGCGTGCGATAGGGCAAAAGACGCGCCAGGAACCAGCCGCCCTCCTCCCGGCGCACCTCCCGCTCGGTGGGTGCCAACTGGGTGAGCACCCGCTGGGCGTCCGTCAGGAGTTCGGGATAATCGAGGCGGTGCTTGACGTGGGCGAGCGGACGGCCCACGTCGCTGGGGATCAGGTAGAATAGATCGTTGGCGGTGGGCGTGTAGCTTTTGACTTTGAGCTGCCGGTCCAGGAACACCGTGGCGATGGACGTAGCGTCCATCAGGTTTTGCAGGTCGCTGTTGGCGCGGCCCAGCTCATCCACGTTGTGCTTGAGTTCCAGGTTGACGGTCGTCAGCTCCTCGTTGAGCGACTGGAGTTCCTCGCGGCTGGTTTCGAGTTCCTCGGTGGCTGCGCGCAACTCCTCGTTAATGGCCTGGAGTTCCTCGTTGCCCGCCTTGTGCTCCTCCTCGCTGACCTCGTAGCGTTCCAAGGTGTCGCGCAGTTGCGTGCGCAGGACTTCCTCCTGGCGCTCCAATTGGCGCACGACGTTTTCTATCTGTGGGCGCGTCGTGGGTTCGCCCGACTCCACCAAGGCAGAATCCGGATCGCGCGCGAGAAAGGTCACGAGCAGATAGCCGGTGGTCGGGGACTTGGCGGGTGCCACGCGCAAATCGACCCGCTTCGGCACGCCTTCGAGTTCGACCGGGAGGCCGAAGACCTCCGCCAGCCTCCCGGTGTCCGCCACTTGGAAGAGCGCCGCGCGCAGGTCCATACGCAGGGCGGGATGCACCGTGTCCAGCAGATGCGTCGTCACCTTGCCGGGCACGAAGCGCACGAAGCGCACGGCATGCTCCGAGAGGTGGACGATGTGGTGCCGCTCGTCCACCACAACGGAGGGCGGCGCGTAGCTTTCCACCAGGTCAAAATGCAGGTCGGCCAGCGCGGCCTCGCTGTCGGACGGAGCGGCTTTTCTCGCCGGGGCGGGCACGGCACCCACGTTTCGAGCGCGAGCGAGGTCGGGAACCACCGGAGGCTCATTGGCCTGCAAGGCCCGCAACGGCGTCCCCGCGCCCATGGGCACCGGCAAACCCACCCGCGGCACCGTGCGGCGCAGGTAAAGATGGTTTTTCTTGTCTGTGGGGGTAAACAGTCCTTGCTCCTCGTTTACACTCTCGGAGGTGCCTAGGAACAGCCACCCATTGATGTTCAACGCAAAATGGAGGATCTCGAACACCCTCGCTTGCGCCTCGGGGTTGAGGTAGATGAGCAGGTTGCGGCAGCTCACCAGGTCCAATCGGGAAAACGGCGCGTCTCGCAACAGATCGTGGTCGGCGAAGAGCACCCGCTCGCGCAACTCGCGCCGCACCCGGTAGCCGCGCGGGTCCTGAAAAAAGAAACGTTCCAGCCGCTCCGCGCTCACGTCCGCCGCCACCGTCGCCGGGTACAGACCGGCGCGCGCCTGCGTGATGGCCGCCTCGTCCAGATCACAGCCGAAGACCTGCACCGCGGGCGGACGGTCCAGCGTGTCCGCGTACTCGGTGAGCAGCATTGCCATGGAGTACGCTTCCTCGCCCGTGGCGCAGGCCGGGCACCACACGCGCACGGTGTCGTCCGGGCCTTTGCCGGTGAACAGCGCCGGGATCACCTGCGCTTCCAGGGCCGCGAACGCCTCGCGGTCACGGAAGAAGTTGGTCACGCTGATGAGCAGGTCCTGCAACAGCGCGCCCGCCTCGCCCGGATGCGTGCGCAGAAAGGAGAGATAGCCGGGCAGTGTCGTGACCTCGTTGATCTGCATGCGCCGGGCGACCCGCCGCACGATGGTGCCGCGCTTGTAGTAGGAGAAATCCCGGCGCGTGCGGGTGCGCAGCAGCGCCAGCACCTCGCGCAAGGCCACCTCGTCCTCGTCGCCGGGCGCAGCGGGAGTCTTGGCCGGTTGCGGGCCGTCCTCGGCGGGCAGGCGCAACAGCCCGGCGGCGGCGTGGTAGGCCACCAGGCGCGCGGGCATCTCGGCGGCGGGCAGCACCCAATCCACCATGCCCGTGTCGATGGCGGTGCGCGGCATGGAGGGGTGCTCGGCTTCTTCGGGGTCCTGGGCGACGGTCAGCCCGCCGCGTTCCTTGATGCGCTTGAGGCCGACGGCCCCGTCGCCGTCCGCCCCGGAGAGCACGACGGCGGTCGCCTGGGGGCCGTGGGTGTCGGCCAGCGAGCGGAAGAACAGGTCCACGGCCACGCGCGTGCCGCGTTCGGGCTCCAGCGGCGTGAGCCGCAGGTAGCCGTCCACGACCGTCAGGTGTTTGCCGGGCGGGATGACGTACACGCAGTTGGGCCGAACTCGGTCGCTGTCCTCGACCGCTTTGACGGGCATCGCCGTGGCTCCTTGGAGCAGTGCGGGCAGCGTGCTCTCGTGCTGCGGAGAGAGGTGCAAAATGACGACGTAGGCCAGCCCCGTGTCGGTCGGCAGTGCCTGGAAAAACGCTTTGAGCGCCTGGATGGAGCCAGCGGAGCCGCCGAGTGCGACCACGGGCAAATGATGGTAGTCGTGAGGGGGCACCGGCCGGTCCATCTCGTCGGCCGCGGCTTCCTCCATGCCGTCGGGTGACACCGCCGGCAACCCCGTGTGCCTGGCTGGCTGCGCCCCAAGTCGGTTTGAACCAGTTGGATCGGGGGTCGCTTCGTGCGTCTCGGTAGGCTCGGTGGGCATGGTAAGAAAAAAACATCACCCCGAGGGGTTTTTACGCTGAGAATCACCAAGGAACTCCCGAAGGTGCAAGGTTCCGCATCCAACGGCGTGCTGCATCGGCTGCGCGGCAAAAGGAAAAACAGCCGAAGGCCAGATTGACACGATAGTTGGCTACCTTTCTGCTTGCAAGGAGCGCGGTTTCCTAGGTCGGCCGACTTCCCTCGGCCGTTTCTTGCTCCTCGCGTTGCAGGTGCTCGCGGCCTAGCCGCTGTAAACTTTGCATTTGGGCCAGTAACCCCCGCGCGGCGGGAAGCATGTTTTCGTGGCCGTCCCGCTCCAGTTCCTCGATCAATGCCTGTTGCTTGGCAACACGCTGTTCTCCTTCGGTGACGTGCCGCTGCGCTTGTTCGAGGGGGTTTTCTACTGATTCCATCGCGCCAAATTAATCAGGCGGACAACCGACGGCGAACAAATTAGTGTGGGGTCGAAGTCCCCGCCGCTCTGGCGGCTGCGGGGATCGGCGCTTTGTGGCCGCTGGGCGTATCGAAGTACGAGCACACCGCAGCATCATTTTCCATTGTCCTACCCGGTTGGTTTTGGCAGGATGTAGGTTTGTGGCGAACGACGAGGTTGTGCGATTGCAGCAGGCGCTCGAACGGACCGAAACCGAGGTGGAGGCACTGACGGAAACCGTCTGGCAGCTAGCGGTGGAAAATGGGGAGTTGCACCGGCTGGTGGGTTTGTTGGCTGACGCACTCACGCGGGTGCCTACCCTCATCGCACGAGCGCCAAGTTCTGTGTCGGCGTCGGACAAAGTGGGCGATGATTTCTGCGCCGCCGTGTTGGAGGTCCAGCTCTGGCTGCGCTGTAAACGCCGCACGCAACCGGGCGGCACGAACAACTAGCGTCTTCTCACGGCTCACTCAAGCTCCGCGCCGGCTGGTGGTAGTCGTCGAGTTTTTGCGGGTGCTCGTTGCTCGCCATCGGCCAGTGAAACCACACCCGGAAGGTCTGGCCATCGAGAAAAGCACCGACGTAGCGATCCCGCACTGCCTCGGCGCGGTCGCGCAGCCCGAACGCCCCCGCCGCGAAGTCGGCCACCACGGTCAGCCCGAAGCCGGACCCGCCCGAGGACACCTCCGGCTCGAAGAGACCGGCCAAATTTTGGGGCGCCGCTTGCCGGCCGACCGGCGCTCCGCTCTGAACCATGGAAAGCAGGTGCGCGGCATCGGCGGGGCTGACCTCGTTGGAAAGCACGAAGCGCAGATTTTCGCCCGGGGGCTCAGGGATGGGGAAAACCACCATTTCCAACCGGTTGTTGGTCGTGTAGCGGCAGGCGTTGGCGGCCAGGTTGTAGAAGATGCGGTCGATGGCGGCGCTCTCCAGGCAGC
>CAXTMD010000028.1:0-19545 GCA_964245035.1 uncultured Chthoniobacterales bacterium | reverse complement strand
ACCGCGTCCACTTGCCCACTGCCCAGGAGCGCCCCCGCATCCGCAAAGCGGAGCGGCGCGGGGAAGCCCGCCAACGTCTTTTCCGACACGTCGCAGATCGCGCCCAACTCGCAGCCAGCGATCTTGCCGGCGAGCACTTCGCGGGCGTGATGCCCGCCCATGCCGCCCGCGCCGATCACGCCCAAACGGACTTTATCCATCATGGTAATCTGTTACGCCCTAGGCATCGTCCCATGGTAGGGTTGCCTCTCCGAGGCAATCCTAGTGTTCTCTGGCTGGCCGTGCCCGGCAAAAAATCCAGGGTTGCCTCGGAGAGGCAACCCTACCTTGGGACGATGCCGCTTCGCGGCCTGTTCATACTCGCCGCTACTGGATCATCTTTTCCAACGTCGGATCAGGCGTCGCGCCGAGCGAAGTCGCGATCTTGTAGTGCATCTGCGCCTGCTCCTTGGATGGTGGTTGGTTCGTGGCGTAGATCACGGCGATGTTGAAGTGTGCGTCGGCGTAGTTCGGATTGATCGTGATCGCCTTCTGGATTTCCTCCAGCGCCGCTTCCGGCCAGCCCTTTTGGCTTGAAGTGATGCCGAGGTAATTGTGCGCCGTGGCGTTGCGGGGGTCCAACTGGATGGCCTGCGTCAAATAGTTCAACGCGTCGTCGTACCGGTGCATGCGGTAGTAGACGATGCCCAGCGTGGCCAAGCAAAACGCATCCTTCGGCGTGACCGCGAGCGCCTTGCGGAGCACGACCTCCGCGCTCTTGAGCTTGTCCTGGCGGAACAGCACGACGCCCTGGTTGGAGAGCAGGTAGGGGTTCTTCGGGTCGCGCGAGAGCAGCTTGTCGTAGGTCCGCTCGGCGTCCGTGTATTTGCCGCGGGCAAACGCGTCCTGCGCCTCGCGTGCCATCGGCAGCAACTCGTCGCTGACCAGCGGCTGGGAGCCGAGCGTCACCTTGGGCGTGCCGCCGCTGCCGCGGTTCGACGCGGCGCGCGCTTGGTGATCGTCGGGGAGAGGCTCCGGCTGCGCGTTGCGGTCGGAAGCGGTGGCATCCGCCGCGGCGGGACCGGCGTCGGGTGGCGGGGTGGCGTCGGGCGCCTGGCGGTTGGAAGCCACCGAAGAAATCGTCACGGCCATGGAGGTCGAGCCGGCGTCCACGTCCTGCGGGTCCTTGAACAGCGCCCGCTCCTCGTCGGTGAGCTGCGTGGTGGGCCGGCCGAGTTCCTCCACCTGGGCGTTGAGCGTGCTGTTCTGCACGTCGAGCTTGGCCAGTTCGTCGTTGAGCAGCTTGCGCGCGGCCATCCGGCGGGACTGGTCCTTGAGCTGGCGCAGCACAATGCCGCGCAGCAACTCGTTTTCCTTGGTCATGCGCGCGAAGTCGTCGCCCGTCATGCCCTTGGCTTTCATGTCTTCGAGCTTCTTTGCGCCGTCGTCGAGTTGCTGGCGAAGCTCGGTGATCGTCGTCGCCGAGCGGTCGTTCTGGTCGCGGCTGGAGGCGAGTTGATCCCGCAGCCCGGTCAATTCCTGCTGCATGCCGGCGAGTTCCTCCTTCTTTTTGACCGACTCCTCGGTCAGGTTGGCGATGCGCTTCTCCGCATCCGTCAACTGCTGGGTCAGGGCGGTGTTCTGCCCCGTGAGGCTTTCGATCCTCTCGCGGGCGTCGCGGGTGGACTCTGCCTGGGCGACGGCGGTATCCCGCTCCTTGGTCAACTCGGCGATCTTCCTTTCGCCCTCGGCGACCCGGGTGTCGTACTCCTCGCGCGTCTTGGCCACAGAATCCACGTCGGTCTGCGCACGGGCGAGTTGTTTCTTGAGGTCCGCAACCTGGTCGCGCAGTTCCTTGCGCGTCTGGATGGCGTCGGGACCTTTGACGGAAAGCTCCTTGAGGCGGTCCTGAGCCTTGGAGAGTTCGGCCTGGATCTGGTCGCGGTCGGTCTTCGTCTGATCGAACTTCTTCTGGGTCGCCTGCGCTTCGTTGCGCGTCGTCTTCAACTGATCGTCGGCCTCGTCGCGCGCTCGGGTGAGTGTCTTCTTCTCCTTCTCGGCTTTGGCGAGGGCGTCGCCCTTCTCCTTGTCGGCCTTGGTGAGGGCGTCTTTCTTGTCCTTTTCCGCGGCGGCGAGGGCGTCCTTCTTTTCCTTCTGGGCGGTAGACAGGTTGTCGAGCGCGGCTTTGAGGTCTTTCTGGGTCTTGCCGAGCTTGGCTTTGAGATCGGCCACCGTGCGATCCAGGGCCGCCGCGTCCGCGGAGGCAGCCAGCCCGTTTGGGGGCACGGCGTTGTTGTCGGGGGCAGGCAAATCGTCGGCGTCCGGGGCCACGCCGGGGCGGACCGCCATGCCGGGCGCAGGCGTGGCAGCCTGCAACGAACCCTTTTCCTCCAGTCGGCGGATGGTGTCGGTCGTGTTGCGCAGGCGGTACTTGACGATGAGCGGCTGCCAGTTCGGGTTGGTCTGCGTCAGTTGTTCGAGCAGGCTGGCGGCGAAGCGGTACTTGGCGAGGGCGGGGGCGCGTTTGCCATCCTGCTCCAGTTTGTCAGCTTGCTGGACGGAAGTGTACGCTTTCAGGAACACTTCTGACGGGTCGCTCGTGTTGACACTCTCCTGCGGCGTGGCACGGGGATCGAGCGTCTGCGTACGTGCCGCAGGAGCGAGCGGGAGCAAAACGGCAAGACCGGCCACGACGCACGCTGGCCCTCGACGGTGACGGGCAACGGACAACGGGGACCGGCGTACGGCGATGGCCGCACGCAGGCAACGGGGGATGTTCATGTCAGGCGGAAAGCGAAAGCCACGGGGGCGGGGAAAACCCGGCGCGCGGATCGGGGCGATGCTGCCGGAAGCGTCGATTTATACCACAGGTGGGACCGGTTGACAGTCCAAAGTGCATGAACTACACTGACGGCAGAAAATTGTCCCCCGGTGGACGGTTCATTGCTCCGCGTGCAAAGCGTTCTGGAAAGTCCCGTCCTCGTTCTTAACCGGCTGTGGCAAGCCGTGAACATCTGTACGGCCCGGCGAGCGTTCAACCTGTTGTACGAAGGTCACGCCCAGGTAGTCGCGTCGGAGGACGGCGACCGCAATTTCCTGACGCACGACTTCCAGAGTTGGCGCGACCTGTCCGAGCGTTCGCCTGAACCCGTGATGCTTCACGGTGTCTCGCTGAAAATCCGGGTGCCGCGCGTCATCGTGCTGCTGTTCTTTGACCGGCTGCCGAAGAAGGAGGTCAAGTTCACGCGTCACAACATCTTCGAGCGCGATCACAACACCTGCCAGTACTGCGGCAAGACGTTCGACCGCAAAGACCTGAATCTTGATCACGTGCTACCACGCGACAAGGGCGGGCAGATGACATGGGAGAACGTGGTCTGCTCGTGCATCCGCTGTAACACGCGCAAGGGCAACAAACTGCCGCACGAGGTCAACATGGCGCTCATCCGCAAGCCCAAACGGCCCAAATGGCGGCCGTTCGTTCACCTGAGTTGGGGCGGGCCGCACGACGAAAGCTGGAAGCACTTCGTCGACGTGGCCTACTGGAACGCCGAGCTAGGCGACTGATCAAACCTAGCCGCACTTTTAGCGGCTCTCGACCAACCCTGCCGCCGAGGGGTGTGTCTCGGATGCCGTTCCTGCGGCGGCTTTCGTCAAGCCACCGCCCAGCACGGGTAACGGATAAACGCCGAGCACGAGGGTGGTCACCACCAGCACGATGATGGTCAACCTTGACAGAGGACTCACCGGGAGCAGCGTCGTGGCTTCCTGCCCAGCGGCCACCGGCTGGAAATACATCGCCCGGACGACCCGCAGGTAATAATAGAAGCCGCAGCCCACGGTCACGACGCCGATGACAGCGAGCGCGTAATGCCCGCGTCCCAGCGCCACGGCGAAGACGAGCAGTTTGCCGAGGAAACCTGCCGTGAACGGCAACCCAGCCAGCGAGGCCATCGACACCAGCATCGCGAACGCCAGGAAGGGCGAGCGTTTGGACAAACCACTGAAGTCGGCGATGTCGTCGCCGGCCGAATGGTTGGCCACGATGATCATCACCATGAACGACAGAAGCGTCATCGGCAGGTAAGCGGCCAGGTAGACCGACACGGCGTCGCCCGGCAGCAGCCCGGCGAAAGCACCTTGCTTTGGTGAACCGACCGCCGCAGCACTGGCCACCGCGATCAACAGGTAACCCGCGTGCGCAATACTCGAATACGCCAGGAGCCGCTTGAGGTTGTTCTGCGGCAAGGCGGCCAGGTTGCCGTAGATCAGCGTAGCCGCCGCCATCACGACCAACAGCAGCCCCATCCGGTCAACGATGGCTTCCGCATGGAAAAATGTTTCCAGGATGCGCATGAAGACCACGAAGCCCGCGGCCTTGGAACCGACCGACAGGAAAGCTGTTACCGGCGTCGGCGCACCTTGATAAACGTCCGGCACCCAGATCTGGAACGGCACCGCGGCGATTTTAAAGCCCAAGGCGATGGTCAGCAGAAAAAACGCGAACATTACCGGTGCGGTGCTGGCCGTCGATCCAACCGGGTACATCTTCGCCAACGCGACGGAGACGGCGGCGAGGTTCGTCTGCCCCGTGATGCCGAAAATCCACGTGATGCCGTAGACGAAAAAACCGGTCGAAAGCGCGCCGAGGATAAGATATTTCACGCCGGCTTCCAGCGAGGCAGCGTTGCGCCGGGTGTAGCTGACGAGAACGTAAAAGGAGATCGTGACGAGTTCGAGCGATACGAAGATCATCACGAAGTCGACCGCCGACGCCATCCACATCAAGCCCGCGCAGGTCAACACGGGCAGCGCGAGGAATTCGCCCAGCCCGCCGTAGGTCGTCGCGCCGGGCGTGAACTTCCGGATCACGCCCAGATAATCAATCGACATGACGAGGACAACGATCGTCGTCACCAGCGCGAACCGCTTGAAGAACAACGCCGGGGCGTCGAGGCTGTAGAACGACTGGTAGGTGACCGCCGTGTCGGCGTTGGAGAACGACTCTGACACCGGATGTGCGGCGAAGCTGGCTGCCAGGATGACGAGCAAGCCCGCGATGCCCATCCACGCGAGGAACCGCTTGTCTCCGCGGCTGAACATCTCGCAGAACAACAGCAGCAAGCCCAATCCGAGAACGGCGGCTTCCAGAATGTACGGAGGAAAGTGCATGGCGGGGGTTCAGCCCTGAGAATCGGCAGCCGCGCCGGGTTGCGCGGCAGTCTCGGGAAGCGGTCTGCCCGGGTCGGCGGGCAGAGAGTAATCTACGGCGGGCCGGACCGTGTTGACCAGCAAGTCCGGACGGAAGCCGACGACCATCAACGCGGTGATCAACAATGCGAGCGCCCAGCGGCGGCCGCCGACAAGATCGGCAAACGCGTTCGCCGGGGCCGCGGGAGCGTCGCCCTCTGTGACCCGGGGCTTACCCATGAACACGCGACGGTAGGCTCGCAGCATGTACACGGCGGACATGACGACACCCCAGAGCGCGATCACCGTGGCGATCTGGTGACGGTCGAAAATCTGGGTCCGCGCCGCGTGTGCCGCGCCCTTCACAAAGTGCGCCTCCGACGCGAACGCCCCGAAGAACACCATGACCTCCGAGGCGAAGTTGGCAAAACCAGGTAAGCCGATGGAGGCAAACAACCCCAGTCCGAAGATGAGGGCGAGGTAGGGCATCGTCTTGGCGAGGCCGCCAAGTTCGTCCATGCGCAGCGTCCCGGTGCGGGTGCGCACCTCGCCGGCCACGGCGAACAGCACGGCGATGGACAACCCATGTGCGAACATCAACGTTGCCGCCCCCGACAGACCGATGATGTTCAGGCTGGAGATGCCTAGGAAGATATAGCCCATGTGCATCACGCTCGAGTAACCCAGCATCAGGTCGAGGCGTTTCTGCGCGATAGTCACAAAGCCCACGTAGAGGATGTTGCCGGCCAGCAGCACCAGGAAGAGGTTCATCCAGTGGTGCATGCCTTCGGGCAGCAGCGGCACCGCGATGCGGATCAAACCGTAGAGGCCGAACTTCTTCAACACTCCGGCGTGCAGCATCGTCGCCGGGGTCGGCGCGGAGGCGTAGGCGGACGGCGCCCAGGTGTGGAAGGGAAACAGCGAGATCAGCACGCCGAAGCCGACCAGCACGAGCGGAAAAATCCAGTTCTGGGTCGCCGGGCTGAAAGGATGGTCGAGCGCCGCCAACTTGGTAAGATCGAACGTGCGTTCGGCGACCGGCAGGTTGACGTACAATCCCAGCAGGCCGATCAGCAAGATGAAGCTGCCCACCGCAAGGTAGATCGTGATTTTCCACGCCGCCGACACGCGGTCCTCGCCGTGTCCCCAGATGCCGATCAGGAGAAAGGTCGGGATCAGCGCCAGTTCGTGGAACGCGTAGAAGAAAAACAGGTCAAAGGAGACAAACGCCCCCACGCAGCCCGCCGCGATGAACAACAAGCAAGAATAGAAGCCATTGGCACCGGGATCGTGCTCCATCCTCGGGGCCACCCACACGGCGCTAAGCGTCACGATGCTGGTCAGCAGCACCATCATCAGGCTCAAGCCGTCCAAACCTACAAGAAATTTGAGGTCCAGAGCCGGGATCACCTCGAACATCGTGTAGTGAAAGGGCCGGGTGTAGCTTGCTGCGAGCAGCAGAGTGATGATGAGGTTAGCCCACGCCGCGAGCATCGACGTGCGGCGCGCCGGCGCGCCGAGGAGCACCGCCAGCGCAGCGCACAATGGTATCAGCAGCACGAGAGGCATCAGGCTCTCGTTGGCAGACATGATTGCGGTTTGGTGGGGCATGGCAGGATGGTTTGTCGCCGAAACTCAGGAAGCAATGGCCAGGTACACCAGCACCACCACGCCAATACCGAAAAAGATGGCGTAAGCCTGCAAGTTGCCCACCTGCAGGAACCGCAGCACGAAGCCGGTTCCCCACGTCGCGCCGCTCAGTCCGCGGACGCCGAGACCGTCGATGATCCAACGGTCGAACCACGCCGAGAGCGACGCCAGCGCATCCTGCGTATTGCGTACTAGCGCGCCGTAAGCCTCGTCCACGTAGAACTTTCGCCGCAGGACGGAGATGTGCAGCGGGTCGCTCGTGCGGCCACGGTAAATTACAAAGCTGAGCAGCAGTCCCAGCAGGAAAGCACTGATCGCTAGGTACGGCACGAATGCGCCGAGCCAGCCGGCTCCTGAATGGAGCGGGTCGCCGGTTTCGGCGATCCCTTGCAACATGGGGCCGTGGACAAAACCGTAGCCCGCGAAGATCGACGGCACCGCCAGAATCGCGAGCGGCCACGACATGACCGCCGGAACCTCGTGGGCATGCGCCACCACCGGCGACTGCGTCTGGTTAAGAAACACGACGATCAGCAGGCGCGTCATGTAGAACGCCGTCAGAAACGCCACGAACAATCCCAGCAAACAGATCGCCGTACTTTGCTGCGACATGGCGGAGATGATCTCGTCCTTGCTGAAGAAGCCGCTGAACAGCGGGCAGCCCATCAGCGCCAGGGTGCCGACCAAAAACGTCCAGAAAGTGACAGGCATCTTCGTGCGCAGCCCACCCATCTTCCAGATGTTCTGCTCGTGGTGCATCGCGTGGATGACCGCTCCCGCACCGAGGAACAAGAGAGCCTTGAAAAAGGCGTGTGTGAACAGGTGGAACATCGCTGCGTAGCCAGCCGCGCAGCCGACCGCGCAGATCATGTACCCGAGCTGCGACAGCGTCGAGTAGGCCAGGATGCGCTTGATGTCGCTCTGCTGGGTGGCGATCAGCGCGGCGAACACCGCCGTGACGATCCCGATCCAGGCGATGACCTCGCGGGCGAAAGGCACCAGGGCGAGCAGGAAGGCAATGCGGACGAGCAGATACACGCCCGCCGCCACCATCGTCGCCGCGTGGATCAACGCCGACACCGGGGTGGGACCTTCCATGGCGTCGGGCAGCCAGACGTGCAGCGGCACCTGCGCCGACTTACCCATGGGCCCGCAGAAGATCAGCAGCGCGGCAACGGTCAGGTAGGGCAGCGAGGAATGGAGTCCGTCGGCGGAAACGTCGCGGGCCATGCCGAGCGTGTCTCCAAGCTCGCGGAAGTTCACCGTGCCGGTAAAGCGCCACAGCAACAGGATCCCGAGCATGAAACCGAAATCGCCGATGCGGTTGACCAGAAACGCCTTGTTGGCCGCGCTCGCCGCCTGCGGACGCTCGTACCAGTGGCCGATGAGCAGGAAACTGCTCACGCCGACGAGTTCCCAGAAGATGAACATCATGATGAAATTGTCCGCCATCACGATGCCGAGCATCGAGAACATGAACAGCGACAACCCACCGAAGTACCGCGCCATGTCGCGGTCCTCGTGCATGTACCCAAGCGAGTACACGTGGACCAGCAAGCCCACGAAAGTCACGATGAACATCATCGGACGGCTCAGACCGTCAATCGTCAGGCCAAAGTCGATCCGCAGGTACGGGCTGAAATCGAGCCACGGAAAGTGCGTGTGGTAATCATGCCCGGCGGCGAGCAGCAGGCAGCTGCAGACAAACGTGACCATCACGGCCGCCACGGATAGGTAGCTGCTCGCATTCCGGGCACCACGCGTGACCAGCAGGATGAGCAGCGACGCGACGAGCGGACTGAAGAGGATGAGCCAGGGAAAGAAATGCATGAAGGGAACCCGGAGCTTCGCCGCTCTTTAGAATTGCAGTTTATTGATGTCGTTGACCTGCACGGTCTGCTTGGCCCGATAGAGCGCCACGATGATCGCCAAACCGACCGCAACCTCCGCCGCCGCCACCGTGATGATGAAGAACACGAGCACCTGCGCGTTGTAGTTGGGCGTACCCTGCGGCGTCGGGTTGAAGCGCGAGAACGCCACCAGCGAGAGGTTCGCCGCGTTAAGCATCAACTCCAGGCACATGAAGATGATGATGATGTTGCGCCGCAGCATTACCCCGGCAAAGCCGACGCAAAACAGCAGGCCGCTGACGAGCAGGTAATCGTTGAGCGTAACCACGGCTTGTTTACTCCAGTTCGCGCTTGCTCAGAACCACGACGCCGATCGTGGCGACCAGCACCAGCACGCCGACGATTTGCAGCGGCAAATTGTAACTGGTGAACAGCGTGTGCCCGACACTCTGCACATCGTTGACCGGTCCGGAGAGTTCGGGCGCGGCAACCTTGCCCGCGTCGAAGTTGTCGAGAACGTGCACCAGCGCGCCGACGAAGAGCAGGGCGATCAGCGAGCCGCCAGCGATGACGGCCGGACTCGCTTTGCGCCGGTGGCCTGCCCGCAGATCAAGCAACATGATGATGAAGAGGAACAGCACCATCACCGCACCGGCGTAGACGAGGATCTGGATGATCCCGATAAAGAAGGCGTCCAACGAGACAAAGAGCGCCGCCAGCGCGATGAAGCTGACCACAAGGCTCAACGCGCTGGAGACCGGGTTGGGTTGGACGATGACGGAGACGCCGAAGATCAGCATCACCAGCGCGAAGATCCAGAAAAGCAGCGGACTCATAGCGCGGGAGGTTTACAACACGATGGCACGGGTGAAAAGCCCGGACCTTACTTTTTGTCGTTCCACTTGTGCACGAGGCCAGTCTTCAGACCGCCGATCTCGTACAGCTTTTCCTTGTGGTTGATCATCTCGTCACGAGTCACGCCCGTGGTGACATACTGCTTTTGCAGGAAGATGGCTGCCTCCGGACAAACTTCCTCGCACAGGCCGCAGTAGATGCAACGGGTCATGTCGATGTCAAAGCCCTCCGGGTACTTTTCCACCTTGCGGAACTTGTGGCCGTCCGAGATCTCGCCCGGCTTGATCTTGATCGCGCGCGGCGGGCAGATGAATTCACAGAGCTGGCAGGCGACACAGCGTTCGCGCCCGTGCTCGTCTTTCACGAGCGCAGGCGTGCCCCGGTAATATTCGGGCAAGTGGCTGTCCCATTTTTCCTCCGGATACTGCATGGAAGTGCCCTTGGTCTTGCCAGTCAACATCCGCCAGAAATGCCGGGTCGTGATCGCCAAGCCTTTGAGGATAGCGGGAACATAGAGCTTCTCCTTCACGGAAAGCTCGGGACGGGTAACGATGATAGCCATAAAATAAGTAGCGGGCGCTCAGCGCGGCAGGAACGCGATGATGAACGCAGTCAGAATAATGTTCGCCAACGCGGCTTCAAAGAAAATGATCCAGCCCAATTTCATGAGCTGGTCGTAGCGAAAGCGCGGCAGGGTCCAGCGAATCCAGATAAAAAACAGCAGCAGTCCAGAAACCTTGCCAAAGAACACGGCGATGTTCACCAAACCCCAGAACCATCCGTGGCTGCCGTCCGGGATGCCGGGGAGATACCAACCGCCGAGAAACAACGTGACGATCAGCGAGCAACCCGTGATCATCGCCGCGTATTCGCCGAGGAAGAACAGCGCGAACTTCATCGAGGAGTACTCCGTGTGGTAACCGGCGACCAGTTCCGTCTCGGCCTCCGGCAAATCAAAGGGCAAACGGTTCGTCTCCGCGAAGATGGACACGGTGAAGATAAAAAACGAGAGCAGCATCGAGGGCCACAACAGGATCTGACGCCAATCAAGGTAATCGCCAAGGCCATGCGCCTGCCCGTACAAACCCGGCGCGAAACTGCGCAAGTTTGTAAGCGGCAGGATGGTCCATCCGTGGGCGATCTGGTACTCGACGATTTTGGGCAGGTTCAACTCACCCATGATGAGGAACAGAGGGATGATCGAAAGACCCAACGAGAGCTCGTAGGAAATCATCTGCGAGGTCGAACGCACGCCACCCAAGAACGGGTATTTGGAGTTTGACGACCAACCGGCCAAAACGATGCCATACACGCCAAGCGAAGCCACGGCGAAGACGAACAACACACCGATGTTCACGTTGGCAATGACCATCGGGTAGCCGAAGAGCGAGCTACCGAAGGGCACGACGGCGATGGTCAGCAGTGCCGGCACCATCGCAAGGCACGGCGCGAGCCAGTAGTAGAACTTGTTGACGTGCGCCGGGGTGAAATCCTCTTTGAGGAGAAATTTGACCGCGTCGGCAATCGGCTGGCCCATCCCGCCCAGCAACGGCATCTGTCGATCCTTCAAGCCCAAGCCGGGAATCAGCGACAGCGGGATGCCGGTGCGGTTCGGCCCGATCCGATCTTGGATCAATGCGCTGACCCGCCGCTCGGCATAAACCGTGTAGGACACCAACGGCAGGATCACCGCGAAGATGACGCCAATGATCTTGGCGAGAGAGACAAAGGTAAAAGTCCAATCCATGGTCGGCAGCGATTACGGGTTGGGCAACGAACCGGTGGTCTTCTCGTCCGCCGCAGTGGGAACGTCGCGGTTCTCCTCCTCACGGATCACCTGCACGCCGAGGTCGCCGATTTTGCTCAGGCTCAACCCAGCGAGGGCGGGAGTGTCGTTGGACATGGCCTTGAAGATGTCTTCAACCATGTAGAGTCCGTTGCTGCCGGTCAGCGCCAGGATGAGGTCGCGCAGGACCTCCCAATCGTCGCGGATGTCGCCAGCGGCAACGATGGCGCGGTTGAGGCGTTGCAAGCGGCCTTTGACGTTGATCATCGATCCGCGCTTCTCCGCGAACCCGAGTCCGGGTAAGACCACCGTCGCGGCCGCCGTGGTCTTGTTGGGCAGCATGCTCGAAGCGATGAGGCAGGGTAGGTCCGCCAAAGCGTCGGCGGTCGCGCCGTGTTCGGTGAGATCTTCGTGCAGACAGACGACCGCGTGGATGCGGCGGGCATTGACGCCGTCGACGATCTCCTTGAGCTTCGCGCCAGGTTCGTCGGCAGCCACGCGCAGGAGTTTAGCTCCGGCGGTGTTCGGGTTACGGTCGGCGCTGAGCAGGATGTCGTCGCCTTCACCAGTGCGCGGGGCGATGTCGAGCAGCGTGCATTTCAACCCATCGGCAAGGCGGCGGGTGAGGAAAAGTTCCTCGTTGGTCATGCGGCCGCTGGCAACCACGGCGATCTCCTCACCCTTGAATTCGCGCAACTGCGCGGCAGCACGTTTGATCGCCGCCTGCCATTCCGCGTCGCGGAAGGAACCGTCGGCCTGCCGCACCTGCGGCGTGAGAAGGCGGCGTTCGTCGTGGAGATAGTGGAAGTTGAGTCGGCCGTAGTCGCACATCCAAGCCGAGTTCACTTCATTGTTCTCGCGCGGCGTCTGGCGGTAGACCACATCCTGACGGCTGCCGATCACCGTGTTGCAGCCGGTCCCGCAGCTCGTACAGATGCTTTTGGTCTCCTTGAGGAACCACACACGCATCTTAAAGCGGAAATCCTTCGAGGTCAGCGCACCCACCGGGCAGATGTCCACGGTGTTGAGTGTATAGTTGTTGTCGAAGCGGCGCTCTGGGTGCGCGGTCAGCGTCGAATAGCTGCCGCGGTCAACAAAACCGAGCGAATCATCGTGGGCAATTTCCTTCGTGAAGCGGATGCAGCGTGAGCAAAGGATGCAACGCTCGTCGTCGAGCACGATGCGTGGCCCGAGGTCAACGTGCTTGGGTTTGTGCACCTTCTCGTCGAGAAAGCGGGAGGACGATTGGCCATACTCCACGCTGAACTCCTGCAAGCGGCATTCGCCGGCTTGGTCGCAGATCGTGCAATCAAGCGGGTGGTTGATGAGCAGAAACTCCATCACGCCTTTGCGGCATTCCTGCGCCATGGGCGAGTCCGTGCGGATACCCATGCCCTCGGCGATGTCCTGCGCACAGGAAATCTGCGGACGAGGAATCCAGTTGATGACCGGCTTGCCATCCGGCCCCAGCTCGGGTTTGCGGTCCGCACCCATCTTGGGCATGCCCATTTCGATCAGACACATGCGACAGTTGCCGGGCGAGGACAGCTTCGGATGATAGCAGTAGCGTGGTACGTACGCGCCCGCCTGCGTGCAAGCTTCGATGACACGCGTGCCTTTCGGAAATTGGTGCCAGACGCCGTCCACCTGCACGTTCAACATTTGAACGGGTGGGGGAGCGGTGGTCGTCGAGGGATTGCTCATAGCTGGTGAAATCTGAGGAAAACGGGTGGGCTAAACTTCGCCCGACTTGCTGTCGTTGGAGAGTTCCCACGGGGCTTCCGGCTTCGGCACACCGCCCGCGCTGGCCGCCGCGACCTCGTGGTCGTGCACCAGCACCGGGCGGCCTTCGCGCAGCGCCACGCCGTCAGAAACCTCGCGCGGGGTCACGTTCTTCTGTGCCTTGGCATCAAACTCTTCACGGAACTTGCCGATGAAGCTCTGCGTCGGCCACGCGCACGCCTCGCCGAACGCGCAGATTGTCTTACCGGCGATGTTGTCGGCCACGCTCTTGAGCACGGCCGGGTCCTGCTTGGCACCTTCACCACGGACCATCCGGCGCGTGATCTTTTGCATCCACAGCGAACCCTCCCGGCAAGGTGTGCATTGCCCGCAGCTTTCGTGGGCGTAAAACTCGTTGATGTTCGCCAGGGTCTCGACCATGTCGCGCGAGTCATCCATGACGATCACACCGCCGGACCCCGCCATCGACCCGACCGCCGCGAGGGTGTCAAAGTCCATCGGGATCTGGTCGAAGGTAATTTCCTTGTCGACCATCGCCCCGTCCGGGCCCTTTTCCTTGACCTTGTACTTTTCGTCGGCGCGCAACACCTTGGCGCTGCTGCCGCCCGGAATGATCGCCTTGAACTTGCGCCCTTCCTTCGGGCCACCGCAAATGTCGTTGAGGAGTTCACCCATCGTCAGGGAACCGACTTCCACCTCGAAGTATCCTGGCCTTTGCACGTCACCGCTCACGCAGAGGATGCGCGTGCCGGTGTTGTTGGGCCGGCCGATCTTAGCGTACTCGGCACCGCCCATTTGGACGATGTGCTTCACATGGCAGAGCGTCTCCACGTTGTTCACAATGGTTGGACACTGGTACAACCCGAGCACCGCCGGGAAATACGGCGGCTTGATACGTGGGTAGGGACGTTTGCCCTCCAAAGATTCGATCAAGCCTGTTTCCTCGCCGCAGATGTATGCGCCCGCACCGCGATGCACGTAGATCTCGCAGTCAAAACCACTGCCCTGGATGTTCTTGCCCAGGAAACCTCGTTCCCGTGCTTCCGCCAAGGCACGCTCCAAGATTTTTGCGCCTTCGGGGTACTCGCCACGGATATAGATGTAGGCGAGTCGTGCGTTGACCGCGTAGCAGGAAATGACCATCCCCTCGACGAGTTGGTGCGGATCCTGGTGGATGATGTAGCGATCCTTGAACGTCCCTGGCTCGGACTCGTCGGCGTTGCAGATCAGGTAGATGGGCTTTGGGCTGTCTTGCTTGATGAAACCCCACTTCACGCCGCACGGGAACCCGGCACCGCCGCGCCCACGCAGGCCGCTCGCCTTGACCTCGTTGACCACGTCGGGCTGCGACATGGTCAGAGCCTTCCGCAGGTCCGCATAGCCACCATCTTCCAAGTAAGTGTCAATGTCCGTCTTCCAGCCGGGACGGTCCACGTTCTTGAAGATCATGCGGCGCTCGCGCGCGTGGGGTTGCTTGAGCAGAGAAACCATAAGCTTATTGGTATTTGGCCAGGATTTCGGCCGCGCCTTCCTTGGTCACGCCCTCGTAGAAGTCGTCGTTGACCATGCACACGGGAGCCGTCCCGCAACTCGCCAAGCATTCGACGAACTCGATGCTGAACTTGCCGTCTTCACCCACGGTAAACGGCGTGCCGTGGCCGGCGTGCTCGGGCCGCTTGATTTTGGCCAGTTCGCACATGTCGTCGAGCAGCCGGTAAGACCCGGCCATGGCGCACGAGAGCGTCCGGCAGACCCGGATGTGGTGCCGGCCGGGAGGCGCAGCGCGGAACATCGGGTAGAACGTGACGATCTCCAACACGTTGATGGGCTGAAGTTCGAGCTTAGCGGCCACCCAATCTGTCGTTTCCGGGCTGACGTAGCCGAAGTGCTCCTGCAAAAGGTGAAGGAGCGGCAGGACGGCGCTGCGCTTGGAAACGGGGTAGTGCGTGACGACCTCTTCGATCTTCTGTTCCAGCTCGGCAGGGATTTCCATGCGGCGTAAGTGGTGCTTGCGGAGCGTGGGTTATTGGTCGGACTTCGTGTTGGTGGACGAGGTCGTGGTCGTGGTGCCACCGTCCGAGTCGCTGGTCCTGGTGCTGGTGGTCGCTCCCACCGTGCTGGTGAACTCCTCGACCTCGCTGTTTTTGTAGGTCACCGACAGCGAGTCTTTGCCTTCCACCCAGGTGTTCGTGTGCTTGGAGAAGATGCCGAAGTTTTTCGTCTCGCCCGTCGTGCTCGGGGGGCCGAAGAGCGCGTTGACCTGCGTCTCGTTCATTCCCTTGCTGAGCTTGGCCACCTTTGCCGGGGTGACATTCGTGTTGCCGGCTTCCGTGATCTTCGGATTGCCCTGCTTATCGCAAGCGGTGACACCTAGAGACACGGCCAGACCCAGCAACGCGCAGCTGGCGAGGGAGAGAAAACGTTTTTGCATTTGGTTACTTCAGAAAATTGGTAACTACGGGTCAGCGGTCACACTCGCCCATCACAAAATCTAGGCTGCCGAGGATGGCGACCACGTCGCTCATCATGTGGCCGGGCAGGAGGGTGGGGAGGATGCTCAGATTCACAAAGGACGGGGCGCGGATCTTGAGCCGGTGAGGCACGCCACCGCCCTTGCTGTTGATGTAGAAGCCGAGTTCACCCTTCGGGTTTTCTGCGCCGAAGTACACCTCGCCCGTCGGCGCGTCGATGCCTTGGGTCACGACCATAAAGTGGTGGATCAACTCCTCCATCTTCATCAATACGGCCTGTTTGGGCGGAAGGATGTTTTTGCCGTCCACGACGTTGATCGGGCCGTCCGGCATGTGGTCGAGCACCTGTTCGAGGATACGCACGCTCTGGCGCATTTCCTCCAGGCGGACGAGGTAGCGGTCGTAGCAATCACCGGTCGCGCCAATCGCCACCTCGAAGTCGTACTTCTCATAGTCGAGATAAGGCGATTTCTTGCGCAGGTCGTGCTCGACCCCGGAACCGCGCAGGTTCGGACCGGACAATCCGAAGGCAACGGCCTGCTCCTTGGAGATGATGCCTAGCCCACGGGTGCGGTCCACGAAGATGCGGTTGCGGGTGAGCAGGTTATCGATCTCGTTGAGGTTGGGAATGAACTGCTTGAGGAACTCGCGTAACTGCGCCGCAAACGTGTCCGGCATGTCGCGCACCTGCCCACCGACGCGCGTGTAGCTCGTCGTGAAGCGCGCGCCGGTCAGCTGCTCGATCAGGTTGTAGATCTTCTCGCGCTCCGTGAACGTGTAGAGGAACACGGTCATCGCCCCAGTGTCCATGGCGAACGCTCCCAGCCCGAGCAGGTGGGCCGAGATCCGCGCGATCTCGCAGCAGATCACCCGCAACGCCTTGCCGCGCGGGGGCAGTTCCCAGCCCATGAGCTTCTCGACAGCAAGCGCGTAGGCGACGTTGTTGGCCAACGGCGCAAGGTAGTCCAGCCGATCCGTGTAGGGAATGAACTGGTTGTACTGCATGTTCTCGGCGATTTTCTCGTCGCCACGGTGCAGGTAGCCGAGGTCCGGCGTGGCCTTGGTGATGATCTCGCCGTCGAGTTCGAGCACGAGACGCAAGACGCCGTGGGTCGCCGGGTGCGAGGGACCCATGTTCAGGGTCATCTTCTCGCCGATTTTGTCTTCGGTGATCTCCCGCAGGTTGCCGAGGGAGGCTTGCGTGCGCGCCAGGGTGTCCGGCGCTTCGAGTTCTTGGATCCGCGAGGCCATGGGAAGGAGGACGGCGAGTGCCGCAGACGAAAGGTCCGCGACAGAGGAGCCTTTCACAAGTAGTTTCTGCCCCGGGGAGGGTGCAAGCGTGAATTGTGAAATTTTTCACAAGCGTCCGCTTGCCGGAGCCATGCCCTTGCGGGAAGTTCCGGGCGATCAGGCACCTCCCGACGAACCACCATCATTTCCTATGAGCAGCGTCACCACGGAACCGCCTCCCGCCACCGCCGCGCCCGTCCTCAAGCCGGCCACCACCACGCCGGTCGGCCGGCCGCCCTCCAACCGGCCAAAGGTCGTGGTCGTCGGTGGGGGCTTCGCCGGCCTGGAAGCCGTCAAGAAATTCAAGGGTGAAGAGGTGGACGTGACGCTAGTCGACCGCAGCAACCATCACCTTTTCCAGCCGCTGCTCTACCAGGTGGCGACGGCAGGTCTGACCACGGCCAACGTCGCCCGGCCGCTGCGGGAAATCTTCCGCCACCAGGAAAACGTCGAGGTGATCCTCTCCGAGGTGCGGCGCGTGGATGTCGACGGGCGCAAGGTCATCACCGAGGACCTGGTGATCCCCTACGACTATCTGATCCTGGCCACCGGGTCGCGCCACAGCTATTTCGGGCACGACGACTGGGAGAAATTTGCCCCTGGCCTGAAGAACCTGGCCGACGCCGTCGAAATCCGGAAGCGGATGCTGACCGCCTTCGAGGTCGCCGAAAAAGCCGTGGACCAGGGCGAGCGTGATGCCGCCATGACGTTCGTGATCGTCGGCGGGGGGCCGACGGGCTGCGAGATGGCGGGTGCCATCAGCGAGATCGCCCGCCATACAATGACCCGCGATTTCCGCCGCATCAACTCCGCCAAGGCCAAGATCATGATCATCGAGGGCGGTCCGCGGATTTTGGGCGGCTTCCCGGAGAGCCTTTCCGCCAGCGGCCGCAAGCAACTGGGGCAGATCGGCGTGGAGATCCACGAAGGGCTAACCGTCACGAAGGTCACGCCGGATGGCGTGGAGGTGAAGGGTGGTCAGTTTGTGCCGGCGCGCACGGTGGTTTGGGCGGCGGGCAACGCCGCGTCGCCTCTGGGCAAGACGCTCGGCGTACCGACCGACAAGGCGGGCCGTGTCATCGTCAACGAGGACCTGACGATCCCCGGCCACCCGGAGGTGCAGGTCATCGGTGACCTGGCCAACTTCTCGCACCAGACGGGCAAGCCGCTGCCGGGCGTCAGCCCGCCCGCCATGCAGGAAGGCCGCCACGCCGCCCGCAACATTCTGGAGACTCTCGCGGGCGGCAAACCGATGAATTTCACTTATTGGGACAAGGGGAATCTCGCCACCATCGGCCGCAACAAAGCCGTCGCCGATCTACCCGGCCACCTGCGCTTCGGCGGCTTCTTCGCGTGGTTGATCTGGGCCGGGGTGCACATCGTCTATCTGGTCGGCTACCGCAGCCGGCTGGCGGTGCTGACCGAATGGGCCTGGAACTACATGACCTTCTACCGCAACTCGCGCCTCATCACCGGGATCCAGGACGGGCAAGACGCCTTGCACCATCCCGCGGCCGGGGCCGAGCCAATCGCATCGCCCGAGGCCGTCGAGACTCCGCAGGGCGCTTCCAAGCCGTGAGTCGTCCGGCGCGGGGCGGCGGACGTTCCTGACAAGAGATCATGCGCTGCTTCTACTCGCCGGGCTACTACCTGCCGCTGCCGGAGGGACACCCGTTTCCGATGGTCAAATTCCCGATGGCGTTTGAGATGCTGCGGGAAAGCGGGGCTCTGGCGGCGGACGAGGTGGAAGAGGTGGCGCCCGCCGCGCGCGAAGTGCTGGAGCGGGTCCACACGCCGGAGTACCTCGACCGCGTCTCCCGGGGTGAACTGACCTCGAAGGAAACCACGATGCTGGGCCTGCCGCCCTCACCCGAGCTTTTTGCGCGGTGCGCCCGCGAGGTGGAGGGCACCCGCCGTGCCGTGCGCGCCGCGCTGGCGGACGGCCTGGCGGCCAACTTGGCCGGCGGCACGCACCACGCGTTCGCCGACCATGGGGAGGGCTTTTGCGTGCTCAACGATGTGGCCGTGGCCGTGCGCGACCTGCAGACCGACCGGCCGGACCTGCGGATCATGGTCGTGGACACCGACGCGCACCAGGGGAACGGCACCCACGCGTTGCTCGGCGCGGACCCGCGAGTGTTCACGTATTCGATCCACGTCGCGGCGAACTACCCGAGCCGCAAGGTGCCCGGTTCGCTCGACGTGGGGCTGGAGCGGTTTGTGCCCGGCGCGACTTTTCTCGACGCGTTGCGCCAGTCCCTGCCGCCGGCCGTGGAATCCTTCCGGCCGGACCTGGCGATCTGGATCTCGGGTGCGGACCCGCACCAGAACGACCGCTTCGGACAGATGCAGCTCACGGTCAAGGACATGGACGAGCGCGACGCGTTCGTCCTCGACCTTTTCGTGCGGCGCGGGACCCCGGTAGCGGTGCTCTACGGCGGCGGGTACAACCGCGAACTGGCCAACACCGCCCGGCTGCACCGCAACTCAGTCGAAGCCGCGGCGCGGCTGCACGCCGGGGTTCTCCGTTGACGCGACATGGAACGGCCCGGCTCCCCAGGCGAACACGCGCTCCAGCAGGCCCACGGCACCGGGCGGCGGGCGGAGGCGTTTTACAAACATCAGGTGCTCGACCGCCTGGACGGGCGGATGCGCGAGTTCATCGCGGCGCAAGAGCTGATGTTTGTCTCCACCGCCGATGCGGCCGGCAACTGCGACTGCTCGCTGCGCG
>CAXTMD010000027.1:12632-19774 GCA_964245035.1 uncultured Chthoniobacterales bacterium | reverse complement strand
CGCCCGGCGCGACGCCGGCCCCCGCGCCCACGCCGGCCGCGCCGGAGAACGCCGTGTACCTGCGCGAACCCGTCCGGCAGGCCATCTTCACCGTACCCAGGACGGCGGAAAACTTCCTGGGGCTCAAGCCCAACGACCTGCGCGACCACGCGCTGGCACGGATCAACGCCGACACCGTGGACCGGGTCCACGTCGCCCCGGCCGCCGGCACGGAGCTGACGCTTGTGCGCAAGGACAAGGATTGGACGCTCAACGACCAGCCCGTCAACAAGGTCGCCGTCACCCAGCTGGTCAGCGCGCTCAACGGCGCGCAGACCGTCGACTTCGTGTCCGACAGCGCCGCGCCGGGCGACCTCGCCAAGTACGGGCTCGACAAGCCGGCGTTGCAGGTGCGTCTCGCGGCGTTCGCGACCGAAAACACCGCTGAGAGCGCGGCGGGCGAACGGTCGGTGGCCACCGTAGACTTCGGCAAAGTGGAGGGCAACAACGTTTACACGCGGGTGGTGGAGGAACCCTTCATCGTGTCGGTGTCCAAAAACATCCTCGACGCCGTGTGGACCGACCCGGTGCAGTGGCAGCCGCTGGAGATTTACCAGGCTGACCCGGAGAAAATCACCTCGCTCGAAATCGCGTCGGCCGGTGCGCCCACCCTCGCCTTGACGCGCGGGGACAAGGGTGAATGGAAAGCGGCCGGGGGCGGTGCGGCCGTCGACGCGTCGAAGGTGCGCGCGGTGCTCAACACGCTGTCCAAGCTGCGGGCGGCGCGCTGGGTGGCCGGTGCGCAGCAGCCGACGTACGCGCTCGACCATCCGCCGGAGACGCTGACCTTCTCGGCCGGCGCCGACGACAAGGCGAACAGCGGCAAGCTTTCGCTCGGCGCGCGGAGTGCCGACCTGATGACATACGCCAAAGCCGAGGGGAAGAACGGTGTCTTCCTGATCAACCGGTCGGAAGCTGAGACCCTGCTGCAACTCGCTCCCGCTCCGGTGGAACCACCGCCGACCCCGACGGTCGCGCCGACGCCTGTGCCGCCGTCCGTCCCGGTGCCGACCGCCCCGCCGACGCCTGTGGCCACGCCAGTCCCGGATTCCACCCCGCCGGCGGCCACGCTACCGCAGAGCGCGCCCGCTCCCGCTCCCTCGGCAACTGCGGCGCCGGAGCCAGCGGTGACACCTGCCCCGACGGCGGCACCGGAACCGACCGCAACGCCCCCTCCGAGCGTGACAGCGACGCCGGTGCCGACGACTACCCCCGGCCCGTCGGCGACGCCATCCGATATCCCGGTGCCGACGCCGTCCTGAACGTGATGGTAGTTGCAAGATCGTTGGGACGCTGGTGTACCGTCGGGACAAAGTTCCGGGTTGCACGTCAACGACCACCCGGATTATAGCTGTTGTACGCATGGAGCCCTCCTCGACCCCGTCCAAACCGGCCCCGAAAAGCGCGGCCGCTGACAACGCCGACTTTCAGAACGAAGCCAGCCCGGCCACCTCGTCGCAGCCGAACAAGCCTGGCACCCAGCCGGCGCTGCCGCGTTCGGTCGTCGTGACCGCGGTGGTTGTCGCGGCGGTTCTTCCCCTCATCCTGCTCGGCGCAATCGCGACGCTGCTCATCGCGGCGAATTACAACATCCTCAACTGGATGGAATGACCGTCGCCGTGTAGAGCGACACGATGCCTCCTGTCAGTTCCTGGGCGGTAGCCGAACCGTAGCCACTGCGCGTGAGCAGCGCACGCATACCTTCGCCCCGCGGAAAACGCTCAATGGACTCCGCGAGGTATTCGTAAGCCTCCTTCTCACCGGACACCAGCGCGGCGATGCGCGGCAGACAGCGGTGGAGATAGATCCGGTACAAGCCGCGCCACCAGCCGGAGGGCACGGAGAAATCCAGGATCAGGACGTGCCCGCCCGGGCGCAGGACGCGCCGCATCTCCTCCAAAGCGCCGCGGTACGACGGCATGTTGCGCAGCCCGAACCCGACCGTCACGGCATCAAACACGCCGTCGCCGAACGGCAGGTGCATGGCGTCCGCCACCGCCAGCCGCTGCAACCGGCCGGCCTCCCGTGCGCGTCGCAGCATGGGCAGACTGAAATCCGCGCCGACCACCTTTGTCGTTGGACAAGCTCGTTGCAGCGAGGACGCCAGCACGCCGCTGCCCGTCGCCAGATCAAGCAACCGGCGGGGCTGCCAGCCGCGCACAATCGCCGCCGCCTGCCGCCGCCAGAGAAAATCCATTCCGCCGCTCAGCACGGTGTTCGCCAGATCGTAGCGCGCCGCTACCCTTCCGAACATCTTGCGGACCTCGTCGGCGGGTTCCAGCGCCCCCTCTGCGGGAGAGAAGTCAGCCTTCACAAATGTGGCGAAATTTGCACATCAAAATATTTTACTCTGGCTCAAATTTAACACGCCTTTTTTCCGCGTGCCGTCCGATATGTGCATGGTTGCAAAAAGCACCGGGAAAGCCAAACCCTGCCATTGAAAAATCGTTTTCGGGCGAAGGTTCACTGGCAGGGAAGCAGATAGGCAACTCGGGATTGACCTGTTCGTGCCGTGAAGACCAGAGTAGCGGGCTGCTTTGGATTTGCGGGGACCACGTTTGGCAGGAGATTTGCTAAGGGCAACCCGCCACCTCAACACAGTGCAGTTTCAACCTCATGACACTCTGAGCTTATGATCGCGTATCTGATCGCCGAAGGTCTCGCCAAAACTACCAACCACAACTTCGTCATCGACAAGTTCCAAAAGGGCGGTCCGATCATGTGGCCGATTTTGTTGGTGTCCATCGTCGCCGTCACGGTGATTTTGGAACGCCTTTTCTGGTGGTTCCGGCAGAAGTCTCTGCGGGAAAGTTCCAAACTCGAAAAGTGCTTCGGCTACATCGAAAACGGTGACCTCAAGGAGGCCTCCGAATTGGCCCGCACGTCCCAGGATCCCCGCCTGCGCACGATCTGGCACGGCTTGAACCACCATCACACCACGATGCAGAGCGCGCTGCAGGTCGCTTCTGGTCTAGAGATTCAGAGGGCTAGTCGTTTCTTGATGATCATGGACACGACCATCACCTTGGCTCCGCTGCTCGGTCTGCTCGGCACGGTGACGGGCATCATGGCCTCTTTTGAAGCGGTCGGTGCGAACGGTCTTGAGGTCGACGCCGTGTCCAGCGGCATCGGCGAGGCGCTCATCGCTACGTCGTGCGGTCTGGCCATCGCGATGGCCACGCTGATCCCCTACAACTGGTTCACCTCGAAAGTGGAACGCCTGAAGTTCGAGTTGGAGACCGCTTCCACGAACCTTGAGGTCATGCTGCAAAACCTGAACCGGGAGGAAGCGAATGCACCTGAGCTCCAGCACACCGCATAAGAAAGCCCGTATTGAGATCATCCCGCTGATCGATATCATGTTCTTCCTGCTCGCCAGCTTCATGCTGGTGAGCATGAGCATGATCAAGCTCCAGGCGATCCCGAACAATCTGCCGGGTAAGAACAGCGCGCCCAAGCCACCAGATCACCCGGACTTTCAGACCATCGGCATCGACAAGGGAGGCAACTTCTTTTTTGTCGACGACAAGACCAAGCAAGCCACGCCCATCAAGGCATCGGAAATCCCCGGCCGATTGCAGCCGTTTTACGTGCAGCAGCAGCAGGATTTGAAGGTGTTCATCAACGTGGACAAGGATGCCAAGTACGACACCTTGATCACCGCCTTGGACGAAATCCGGGCGATGGGGATCTCGAAAGTGTCGTTCGCCGTCAAGAAAGACCATGCCTTCGACCCGACTGCGCCGACGCACGCGCAGGTGCCGGTTTCTAGCGTTCCCTCTGGGGCGCCGCCGGTCAATCAGTAGCCGCACGATCCAAGTCTTTCCCAGAAAGGAACAATTTATATGAGTTCAGGTGGAGGCGGAGGCCCAGGCAAGAAAGCCCGTATTGAGATCATCCCGCTGATCGATATCATGTTCTTCCTGCTCGCCAGCTTCATGCTGGTGAGCATGAGCATGATCAAGCTCCAGGCGGTGCAAACCGACTTACCGGACGCGCACAAAGGCGAGAATGTCACCAAGCAGGATTTCCATACCATCGGCATCGACGCGCATGGCAATTACTACTTCGACAAAGAGCACGATCCGATCCCGTTGGAACAGATTCAGCCCAAGCTGCAACCGATCTTTGCCCAACAAGGTCCGGACAACATGAAGGTGTTCATCAACGCCGATAAGGATATCACTTACAACATGCTGATCACCGTCCTTGACCAGTTGCGTTCGCTGGGTGTGAAGAAGGTTTCATTCGCGGTGAAGAAAGGTCATGCGGTCGGCGCGCCCGCGCCCGCCGCATCCGGCACAAACCCGTAATTAGCTCACGAAAGGGAGACATGGAGTCGCTATTTGCACGTTCCGCTCCGAAGCGCAGCCGCGTTTGCTTTACACTGGGAGCATCACTGCTTTTGCATGGTGGGTTGGTGGGCGTGGCTGAGATGTGGACGCCGCCTCAGCCACAGGAGCATTCGGTGGTGATGAGTTGGGATGAGTACCGAGACCCGGGCGTTGCCCCGCTTCCGGCAAATGCCTTGGTGGATAACTCTGAGGCGTCTACTCCCCCGCCACCCACCGTTGACGTGTCAACGCCATCGCCGGTCGAACCGCAGACAGACCCTGATTTTTCCGAACCTGTGCAGACCCCGGTGTCACGCCGGCCGGTGGCATCCAAACCTGTGGCCGTCACCCGTAGTAACCACCGCACGGCGACGCAAGGAACCGGTTCTGGACCCGCAGTCGCCAGCGCAACCAATGGGACCGACGGCGTTTCGGCGTCGGTGACCAAAGCTTGGTTCATGCCACATCCTCCCTACCCTCAGTCCATGGTGGGTCACAGTTCCAGTGGGGCAACCACGGTTCGGATCGCCACGGATGCTAGCGGGCAAGTCTCGAGTGTGATCGTCACGCAATCTGCGGACAACGCATTGCTGGACAGCTACACGGAGTCTTATGTCCGCACCCATTGGCGTGGGCCGGCGAATGCCTCGCGTGTTACCCAGTTCGTCTACCGGACACGGTAGTTGAGAAGGCTTTTAATCAGAGAATATCAATATGCCTGAATCCTTGTTCATGCGGCGCCCGCCTCGGCGTGGCCGCTTTGTTCTGATGTTCATCGGTTCGCTGCTGGTCCACAGCGCGGTGATCGGCGTTGGCGCGATCTTCACGCGAGACGTCAGTTGGGATGTGAAGGAGCCGCCGGTTGAACTTGACCTCGCGGATAAGTTGGGAGATCCCGACGTGCGCGAACTTGTCGTGGCGGACACTCCCCCGCCGGAGGATCAACCGACCCCGCCGCCCGAGGACACACCACCGCCGGACGACACACCGCCTCCTACGGAAGACCCGGACATGGCAGACCCGGAGCAAACTCCTCCGCCCGAAACGCCAAAGCCGAAAACTGCTCCGCCAAAAAGGTCAAGCACCCCGGCTCCAGCCAACGCCAAGCATGGTCCAGTTGCCGTAGAGGGTGTGGTCGGCGGCAATCCAAATGGTACCAAGGCGACAGGAACTCCAGGTGGTGCGAAGATTAGCACTGTAGGGTGGAAAACTCCTCATCCTCCATACCCGATGCAGGCGCGGATGTCCCACATCACAGGCTCGACATCGGTCAAATTCACCACCGACGCTTCTGGCAGTGTTTCCAGCGTCGTCATCGTCAAGTCTGCTGGCAGTGCGATCCTTGACAACAGCACGCAGAGTTTCGTCAAGATGAACTGGAAGGGCCCGCCCAACTCCACTCACCAGACCGAGTTTGTCTACACGTTCTGATTGCTAGCTCTCCGGCTTCGGTTCGCGCAAGAATAGTTCGCGCATTGCCTCGGCCGGAGAGCGCTTTTTGTGGAGCATGGCATGAACTTGTTCAAGCACCGGTGCTTCGACAAGGAACCTATCCGCCAGTTTTTGGACGCTGCCTGAGGTCGGGACGCCTTCGGCGATCATGCTCATGGAGGCGGTGACTGCCTCGAGTGTTTCCCCTCGTCCGAGGCGCTCGCCGACTTGTCGGTTGCGGCTGTGGCGGCTGAAGCAAGTCACCATCAAGTCGCCGATTCCGCTGAGTCCTTGGAAAGTTTCCTTGCGGCCGCCCAACCTCACGCCCAGGCGGACGAGTTCGGCGAGGCAGCGGGTGACGAGGGCTGCCTTCGCGTTGTCGCCGAAGCCGAGGCCATCGCTCACCCCGGCAGCGATGGCGTAGATGTTTTTGAGAGCACCACCGAGTTCGACACCGGCCAAATCGTCGTTCGTATAAGCTCGGAGGGTGCCAGCGTTGAATGTTCCCTGTAATTTGGAGGCTGTCTCGGGTTGGCCGCAGCCAATAACGATGGCCGCCGGACTTTGCCGAGCGACTTCCTCTGCGTGGCTGGGGCCGGAGAGCGCGGCTACGGGGTGATCCGGCAGACATTCGGCGAGAATTTCGCTCATACGCGCGCCGGTGCCGTACTCGATGCCTTTGGTACACGAGAGCAGCACGGTCCCTAGCTTGAGACCTCCCCAGTCGCGCACTTGGCCAGCCACTTCGCGCAGGGCGCGCGAGGGCGTGACGAACACCACCAGTTCCGCCCGACCGAGCGCGGCAAAATCCTCAGTTAGCTGGAGAGAGGACGACAGCGCGACGCCGGGGAGATACTTGGCGTTGGTGCCCGTCGCACGCAGGTCGCGGATGTGGGCGGGATCGTGCCCCCAGAGCGTGACCTCGTGACCACGCGCGGCCAGCCACACGGCGAGCGCGGTCCCCCAACTCCCCGCGCCCAGGATCGCGATGTGGCGAAAGGGAGGCATCAGGGCAGCGGTTCCGCCGGGTCCGGACTCGGGACGAAGCGCGCCTCGGTGCCGTTGAGCAGGCGGCGGATATTGGCGCGGTGCCGCCAAAAGATCAGCGCCGCCGCGAACAGCGCGAAATAGAACAGCGGCCAGCCGTTGCCCCCCGCCGGACGCACCTTGAAGTACCACACCGACGCCGGTAGCACCAGCGCCGCCAGCAAGGAGGCCAGCGAGACGTAGCGCAGACCGTAGAACACAGCGACCCACACCACCGCCGAGATCAGCAGCGACGCCGGCATGAGCCCCAGCAGCACGCCGACGGTTGTCGCTACGCCTTTGCCGCCGCGG
>CAXTMD010000027.1:9515-12622 GCA_964245035.1 uncultured Chthoniobacterales bacterium | reverse complement strand
CCGCGGCGGCGATGCCCACCGGAACGGCCGCTCCTTGCAGATAGGCGGCGTACTGATCGGGCGAACTGACGGGAGCCACGTTGACAATGCCCTGCACGTCCGCACCGCGGTCGATGGCGCGCGCGATCAGGGCCTGCGCGGCCGGCAGCACGATGCGCACGGCGAGCACCCCTTTGAGCAGATCGCAGACGAACACGGTGTAACCCGGCCGTTTGCCGAGGGTGCGCACGACGTTGGTCGCACCGATGTTGCCGCTGCCGTGCTGGCGGATGTCGATGCCGTAGCGCCGGCCGACGAAGTAACCGAACGGGATCGACCCGAGCAAGTAGCCGACGACCACCGCCAGCGCGTAGATCGGCAGCGCCGTGCGAACCGTGTCGTCGGCCAGCAGGGTCGCGGCGGTGAGCAGGGGCGGGTTCACGGGTGGTTCGGGCTGCTCACGCCGGCCGGCAGCGCGTCGACCGCCAGCGCGCCGCAGCCGATGAGGCCCGCGTCGTTGCCAAGTTCGGCCGGGAGGATTTCGAGTTGTTCGTAGAAGACCGGGCTCGTGCGCTCGCGGATCGTGCGCCGGACCGGGGCGAAGATCAGTTCGCCCGCCTGCGCCACGCCGCCGCCGAGCACAATGGCATCGGGGTTGAGCAGCCAGACGATGTCGGCGAGCGCCGCGCCGAGCATGACGCCGGTCTCCTCCCAGATCTCGCGCGCGATGGGGTCGCCCTGCGCCGCGGCCTCGGACAACAGGTGCGGCGTGCAGTCGATGATGGAGCGCGCCTGCCCGGCGGCCTCGTAGCGCGCGGCGGCGCGGGCGCCGATGGGTCCGTTGCCGACGTAGCGCTCCAGCGCGCCGAAGTTGCCGTACGGTCCGGTCGTGCCGCGGAAGTCGATGCTCATGTTGCCGACCTCGCCCGCGCCCATGTGGCTGCCGCGGTAAAGCTGGCCGTTGAGGATCAGGCCCCCACCGACGCCGGTGCCGAGCGTCAGGCAGATCACGTTGTCGTGCCGCCGACCCGCGCCAAACTTCCACTCGGCGTAGGCCATGGCGTTGGCGTCGTTTTCGATGACGGCCGGCAGCCCGGTGTGCATGGAGAGGAGTTCGCGCAGGGGGACGTTCACCCAGCCGGGCACGTTGGTGAGGTGGTGCACGACGCCGTTGCGGCTGTCCACGATGCCCGGCAGGCCCGCGCCGACGGCGACCGCGTCGGGGTTTTGCGCGCGCAGGCTGTCGACGGCTCCGAGGATGGCGGCCAGGAGGTCGTCGGCGCCGTGGTACGCGAGGGTGGACAGGCTCTCGGCGCGCTGGGTCAAGCCGCCCGCCGCCACGAGGCCGAGCTTGATGCTGGTGCCGCCGAAGTCGATGCCGATGGCCACCGGCTGGGTAAGAAAAGGCTGGTTCATGAAAAGCGCCCTCACGGCGCGGAGATCGGGTCTAGGAGATAGGAGATAGGGGAAGAAAAGGCAAAAGGCAAAGGATACTCCCGCTTTGGCGGCACCTCAGGCGTCCGGCCTTCTCCCTTCCACCCCGTATCCCCATCTCCCAGACCCGATTTCCGCGGCGGCGTGGCGCAAACTCCTCACTTGCCACTTGCCCGGCCCGGGCGAATCTTCCCGCTGGTTTCCGTGCGACCATGACCACTCCCGCCGCCTTCGTGCTCGAACAGCCGCTCGTCTTTGAACCGCTCTTCATGGAACGTGTTTGGGGCGGCCGGAAGCTGGAACAGCTTTACCACAAGAAGCTCCCGCCCGGCGCGCGCATCGGCGAGTCGTGGGAAGTCGTCGACCGCGAGGAAGCCCAGAGCGTCGTGCACGACGGGCCCTTGCGCGGGTTGACTTTGCACGAACTTTGGACGCAGCACCGCCGACCCGTTTTCGGCCTGGAGAACGGTGCCGGGGCCGAGCGTTTCCCGCTGCTCGTCAAAATCCTCGACGCGCAGGAGAAACTCTCCCTCCAAGTCCACCCGCCGCCCGCCGTGGCGGCTGAACTCGGCGGCGAACCCAAGACCGAGATGTGGTACCTCGCCCACGCCGAGGCCGGCGCGGAACTCTACGCCGGGCTGGCCGAACCCACCGACCGCGCGCACTTCGAGGAAGCCCTGCACGAAGGCCGCGCCGCCGACCTCGTCCAGCGCCTGGAGGTGGAGGAAGGCGACGTGCTTTTCATCCCCAGCGGGCGCATCCACGCCGTCGGGGCAGGCTGCCTGATCGTGGAAATCCAGCAAAACAGCGACACGACTTACCGCGTGTTCGACTGGAACCGCCTCGGCCTCGACGGCAAGCCGCGCGCGCTGCACATTGACCAATCGATGCAGTCCACGGATTTCGGCGACGTGCGGCCAGCTCCGCAGCCGCCGATCGCGGGGAAAAGCGGCACGCTGGTGGACTGCCCGCTGTTCCGCGTGGAGAAGTGGACGCTCGACGCCCCCCGCCCCGCCCTGGAAAACACCGGCGGCCGGTTCGCGATTTTTACCTGCTTGGACGGTGACGCCACCTGCGCGGGGTTGACGTTCAAGCCGGGCGACTTCTTCTTGGTGCCGGCCGGGATGACGGCGGCCGACGTGCGGCCGGCGGCCGCGGAGACCGTGCTGCTGCGGACGACGATCCCGACGTGAGGATGCGGTGCCATGGCCGAGGATTTCCATGTACGGGTGGCACGGCTAGGATTGGAGCCGGACGACTTTGACGAGTCTTTCGCGCGTTCCAGCGGGCCGGGCGGCCAGCACGTGAACAAGGTTTCGACCGCGGTCACCCTGCGCCACCGGCCGAGCGGATTGGCGGTCACGGCACAGGACTCGCGTTCGCAGTCGGCGAACCGGGAACTGGCACGCACCCGCCTGCTCGACGCCATCGAACAACGACGGGCGCAGGAACGGCAGGCACGGGTCGACGCCAGAGAGAAGCTCCGCCGTCAGAACGCGCCGCGTCCGCGGGCGGTCAAGCGCCGGATGGTGCAGTCCAAGCGCCACCGCGCCGGGATCCGGGCCGCGCGTCGCAGCCGCGGCGAGGAGTAAGCTTTCCGGTCGGGCTGCGAAGCAGCCCATCATCCCCCACACGTACGGCAGGCGCGGAGAGCCGTCCCTACCGGTCGGTTTGGCTTCCGCTGAGCGGCACAG
>CAXTMD010000027.1:1934-9505 GCA_964245035.1 uncultured Chthoniobacterales bacterium | reverse complement strand
GGGGGGGGGGGCAACCCCCCCAACAACCCCCCACGGTTGGGGCGGGGGGGTCCCCCCGCCCCTACCTGTCGGTTTGGATGCCGCTGCGCGGCAGAGCATCGTCCGGCTTGACTTCCCGCGCGCGGACGCCAGCATGGGCGCGCCTCGCATTCTGTCCCCAACATGAAACGTTCCTCCCTGCTCGTCCTCTCCGCCGTGGTGCTCGCCGTCAGTGCTTCGTGGTTGTACGCGGGACCGCCCAAGGAGTGGAAACAGGCGGAATGGAAGGTCCCCAAGCAGCAGTTCAACATCATCACGGCCGTCAACGCCTCCGCCGGGACGGTCAGCATCTCCCACCAGGGCGGCAAGGACCGGCAGGACCGTGACCTGAAGACCAGCGCCTTCACCGAGATCGTCGTCGACGGCAAGAGGACGACGCTCGCCGCGCTCACGGCGGGCATGCACGTCACCTACACACTCGGCGGCGATGGCGACACCGTCGCGCACATCGAGAACGTCGCCGAGCAAGCCCCGCCGCCCACGCCCGTGGCCACGGCCACGCCGTCGTTTCCGAGCAACTACAAGAAGCCGTAACCGGATCAGTAGCTGTCCGCCAGCGAGAGGGTGGTGATGTTCGCTTGCAGTTCCGCCGCGGTCACTGCCACGCCCCCCTTCAACCGGACGCGCACCCGGTGCGGCCAGTGGGGGTGCAGGTCAAAGAAATTGTCGCTCGCCCGGTACGCCAGTCCGCCCAACTCGAACTTGACCCGGTGCTGGAACACCGGCGAGCGGAACTCCAGGTCGAACACTCCACCGTCCTCACCGACCGCCGTCACCGTCGTCTCGACCGGCGCGCGGGGCAGGTTCAGGAAACGCGGCGCGGTGAAAAACACCGTGTCCTCCGAGACCGTGCGGCCGTCGACCGTCAGGAGGACGTGCAGGTAAATCTTCCCCGCGCCGTGCCCGGCCATCGCCGCGGCAAAGTCCAGCCGTTCCTGGCAGACGCTCTCGTTGAAGCGCAGCGTCACCGCCCGGCCGCCGTGTTCCAGCCGTTGGCCGTCGAGGCGGCGCAATTCCCACGCGAGATGCGCCGTCACCTCCGGCTCCACGCCGTCGTAGACCGTGTAGAGATCGACCGCGTGGATCGTGCTCTGGAGCCGGTTGATGGGGCCGACGGTCTCGTCGCCGGGCACGTGTGCGCTGACCAGCGCCGGTGCGAAGAACCGCCGCGCCCCGTAGTGCAGCGCCTTCCACTTGCCGCCGAACTCCACGCTGCTCCAACTGAACACCGGCCAGCAGTCGTTGAGCTGCCAGTAGAGCGCGCCCATCGTGCGCGGCATCGAGCGCCGGAAGTGCTCGACGCCCACCTTCATGCACCAGAGCTGGTTGAGCTGTGAGAGGTAGCTCAGCGCCTCGTAGTTCTTGGGAAAGCGGTACAGCCGCGCGACATAGTCGAGGATGATCTGGTTGCCCGCGCCGTTTTTCTGGTGGTTCTCCATCGCGGGCGAGAACACGTTGAACTCCTCCGGCGGGCAGAACGTCGCCGCCACCTCCGGCGAACTGTAGCTCTGCATCCCGAACTCCGAGCAGAAGCGGAACCGCTTGGTCTCATACGTCTTGACCGGCCGGCGCGCGTGCCACACGTCCCAGAAGTGCGCGTCGCCTGCGCCTTCGTTGTTCACGAACTGGCTGCCCGTTTGCCGCCGGGCGGTTTCCTCGATGCCGGACGGATCGTGCGGCGAACAGGGCCAGTATGGGGTCACGCCGTCGAGCCGCGCCACGACGGCGGGCAGCCGTTCGTCGAAGAGCTTGCGGTAATCCGCCGCGCGCTCCGGGTTCCCGGCCAGACGGGTGGCCATCTGCTCGATCTCGTTGTTGCCGCACCACAAGGCAAGGCACGCGTGGTTGGCCAGCCGGCCCACCTGGTACTCGGCCTCCGCTTGCACCAGGGCCAGGAAGGTGTCGTCCGCCGGGTACAGCGCACAGGAAAACATGAAGTCCTGCCAGACGAGCAGGCCCTTCTCGTCGCACAGATCGTAGAAGTCTGCGCCCTCGTAGATGCCCCCGCCCCAGACGCGGAGCATGTTCATGCCCACGTCGGTGGCGTCGGTGAGCAGTTCGTCGTAGTCGGCGCGGGTCACGGCTGCGACGAAGCTGTGCGCGGGAATCCAGTTGGCCCCTTTGGCGAAGATCGGCTTGCCGTTGACGACGAACCGGAAGCTCTCGCCGTCCTCGTCCGGCTGGCGGTCGAGAGCAACGGTGCGCAGGCCGACGCGCGTTTTCCAGGTGTCCACGACCGTGCCGCCCGGCGCGGTGAGCAGATCGACCTCCAAGTCGTAGAGCGGCTGTTCACCGTGACCGTGCGGCCACCAGAGGCGCGGCCGGGCGACGGTCAGCTGCGTGCCGCTGCTCGCCGTGATGGTTTCCCCCTGGAAGAGCAACCGGCACGCGAAGGCGGGCGGGGAGGAATGTTCGTTGCCGCCGCTGCGGCCGGCGGAACGCGCCAGCCGGCAGGCGGGCAAAATGCCAAGCGTCACCGCGCCGGCCCGGTGAATCTGGCGCACCCGCGCGCCGTCGATGCGTCCGCCGCTCCACCCTTCCAGACGGATGTCGCGGTAGATGCCGCTCGTGGCGAAGCGCGGTCCCCAGTCCCAGCCAAACGCACACTGCTGCTTGCGGATGTGCGACGCGCCACCGATAGGGTCGTTGCCCTCGCCGTCGCCGGGCCGGCGCCGCGGCGTGACGTAGTCAATTGGGTTGGCAAAGGCGACGACGAGTTCGTTGCGGCCGGCTCGCAGCCGTTCCTTCACGGCGAAGCGGTAGCCGGTGAACATGTTCTCCGTGCGCGCGACCTCCCGGTCGTTGAGGGTGATGGTGGCCAGGGTGTCGAGGCCGTCGGCGACGAGTTCGACGTTTTCCTGCCCGAGAAACGTCGCGTCGAGGTCAAACGCGACCCGGTAGGTCCAGTTCTCGCGTTCGATCCACTGGAGGTCGAGTTCGTTGGAGCCGTAGAAGGGGTCGGGGATCAACCCATGGCGGCGCAGATCGAGGTGAATGCAACCGGGCACCTCCGCGGCAAACCACTGCCCACCACGGGGTTCAAGAAATTCCCAGGGCTGGGTGGAAAGCGCGAAGGTCTGGAGCATGGGGGAAGCGCGCCGGGCAGGCGCTTTCTTCGCTTGTCAAAGCAGCCGGACCCGCTAACGTCGCCAAACCGCTAGTTCGCGTCCGCGCCTGCCTATGGACCTGTCCAGTCTTTTGACCGTCGAGCAAATCCTTCCCCAGATGCAGTCTACCGAGCGGTGGGGGGCCATCGCGGAGTTGGTGGACCTGCTCACGAAGGTGGGCAAGGTCAAGCCGGACGACCACGACACGGTGCTGGGCGCGCTCAAGCAGCGCGAGGAAACGATGAGCACGGGCATCGGCTTTGGCATCGCCATTCCGCACGCGTCCAGCGACCGGGTCAACGAGGTCGTGGCGGCGTTCGGGCGGTCGTCGGGGGGCATCGAGTTCGACGCGCTGGACAACGCGCCGGTGAAAAACGTGGTGCTCTTCGTGGTGCCGCGCGACCAGTTCCAGATGCACCTACGCACGCTGGCGGCCATCGCCAAGCTGCTCAACGACCGGGCGGTGCGCGAGGCGCTCGGCGCGGCGACGACGGCGGAGGAAATCCTCGCCATCTTCAAGAGCCGCAGCAATCCGGGAAAGAACTGACGGGGTGCGCGGCGTCCCACCAAGCGCGCCACCCAAAACGTCTGTCATCCTGAGGGGGAGTGCAACGAGCCGAAGGACCTCGGCAGGGGTGCTCGCCTGCCTTTCAGCGTTGACCTAACAACGGTTAATCCTCTGCTTCGGCTGCCAATGAGAAGGATATGTGTGTACCCGGCGGCGAGGTCCTTCGGCCCGTTGCACTCCCCTCAGGATGACAGATAATTTTGCGCGCTTGCGTTGAGAGATTCACCCGTACCCCGCATTCAGCACCTCGCTTCCCGTGCCCACCGTCGTTTCCCAGCTTCAGACCATTCTCCGCCGCGCCCTAGCCACGCTGCCGGACATGCCGGCAGACTTCGACGCCGCCGTGGCCCCGGCAGCCGACGCGCGCTTCGGCGACTACCAGGCCAACGCCGCCATGACGCTCGCCAAGGCGCGGCGCACCAACCCGCGCGCGCTCGCGGCGCAGATCGTGGATGCCCTCCAGGCCGACGCCGAACTGGCCACGATCAGCGCGCCGCCCGAAATCGCGGGCGCAGGGTTCATCAATTTTCGGCTGAAGCCGGAGTTCCTCGCCGCGCACCTCCTCGGCCTCGACGCCGATCCCGTGTTTCTCGGGCTGCCCAAGCCGGAGCGGAAGCGAAAGGTGGTCATCGACTTCAGTTCGCCCAACGTCGCCAAACCGATGCACGTCGGACACCTGCGCTCGACGATCATCGGCGACTGCCTGGCGCGGGTGGCGCGCTTCGCCGGGCACAACGTGGTGACCGACAACCACCTCGGCGACTGGGGCACGCAGTTCGGCAAGGTGATCTACGGCTGGAAGAACTACCTGAACACCGACGCGCTGGCGGCCGACCCGCTCGCGGAGTTGGTGAACGTCTACCAGCAGGCCAGCGCCCGAGGCGACACGACGCCCGCCGTCGCCGACGCCTGCCGCGCCGAACTCGCCAAGCTCCAATCTGGCGATGCCGAAAACCTCGAGATCTGGCAGCGTTGCGTCGATCTCTCCCGCGCCGAACTCGACCGGATTTACAACCGGCTGGGCGTCGCCTTCGACTTCACCTTCGGCGAGAGCTACTTCAATCCGCAGCTTCCCGGCATCGTCGCTGACCTCGAAAAAAGCGGCGTGGCGCAGGTCAGCGAGGGCGCGTTGGTGGTGTTCTTCCCCGACGACCCGAAGCTCGCCGACAAACCGGCCATCATCCGCAAACGCGACGGCGCGTTCAACTACGCCACGACCGACATCGCCACCTACGAGCAGCGCGTCGGCGAACTCGGCCGCGACGCGATCTGGGTGGTCGTCGGCGCGCCGCAGGTGCTGCACTTCGAGCAACTCAACGCCATCGTGCGCCGGATGGGCTACACCGTGCCGATCACGCACGTTCCCTTCGGCTCGATCCTGGGCGAGGACCGCAAGATCATGCGCACCCGCTCGGGCGACAACGTCGCGCTCAAGGACCTCCTTGACGAGGCCGAGGAACGCGCCCTGGCCATCGTGGCGGAGAAAAACCCCGATCTGCCCGCCGACGAGCAGGCGGCCATCGCGCGGGTCATCGGCCTGGGGGCGGTCAAGTACGCCGAACTCTCCCAGCACCGGCTGACCGACTACATCTTCAGCTGGGACCGGATGCTTTCCTTCCAAGGGAACACCGCGCCGTACCTGCAAAACGCGTACGTGCGCATCCGGTCGATCTTCCGTCGCGGCGAGTTGGACCCGGAGGCATCGAACGCGCCGGACGTTCTTCTCGCGCTGACCGAACCCGCCGAGCGCGACCTCGCCCGCAAGCTGGCGCAGTTTGCGGAAACGCTGCCGGCCGTGCTGGAGGACTTCCGCCCGAACCTGTTGGCCAACTACCTCTACGAACTGGCCGGCACGTTCCACGCGTTTTTCGAGGCTTGTCCGGTGCTGAAAGCCGAAGCCGGCACGCCGCGCGAGACCCGGTTGACGCTCTGCCGGGTGACGATGCGCACCCTGCGCACCGGGCTCGGGCTGCTGGGCATCGACGTGCCGGAACGGATGTAGGCAGCGGACCGTTATCCGCCGCACAGCGGCACCCAAACCGACGGGTCCTGACGGCTCTCCGAGCCGTCCGTAGAATGCTTGGATGACCGTGCCTGTAAATCGACGTCCTCCAGATAAATCTTCGGACGGCTCGGAGAGCCGTCAGGACCTGTCGGTGACGAGCGCCTGCGGCGCGGGTCGACAGAAAACGCACACTTCCCCGGTTGTGCCGTCCGCGGTTCGATGTTGATTCCCACTGTGCCCGAAAAGCTCCTCCTCGACACGGACATCGGCTCGGACATCGACGACGCCGTGTGCCTGGCCTACCTCCTGGCCAACCCCGCCTGCGAACTGCTCGGGATCACGACCGTCACGGGGAACACGACCCAGCGCGCCCGCCTGGCGTCGGCGTTGTGCCGGGCTGCGGGCAAAGAGGCGGTGCCAATCTTCCCCGGCCGCACGCAACCGCTGACGATCCCGCAAAAACAGCCGCAGGTCCCCCAGGCCGCCGCCCTCGAACGCTGGCCGCACGCGACGGGTTTTCCCCGGGGCGAGGCGGTCGCCTTCCTGCGCCGGACGATCCGTGCGCATCCGGGCGAGGTGACGCTCCTCGGCATCGGACCGATGACGAACATCGCCGCGCTCTTTGCCGCCGACGAGGAAATCCCGTCTCTGCTCAAGCGGCTCGTGCTCATGTGCGGGGCGTTCTCCAACCGGGTGGCCGGACTGCCGCCGTGCGAGTGGAACGCGCTGGTGGACCCCGACGCGGCGGCAATCGTCTACGCGGCGCGGCCGGCGGTGCATCGCTCGGTCGGGCTGGACGTGACCAGCCAGGTCACGCTGCCCGCCGAGGAAGTCCGCCGGCGTTTCCAGCGGGCGCGGGGGCTGCGACCGGTGCTGGACTTTGCGGAGATGTGGTTCCAGCACACCGGGCGGATCACGTTCCACGATCCGCTGGCGGCGGCGACGATCTTCGAGGAGAGCATCTGCGGCTACGAACGCGGACGGGTGCAGGTTGAGCGCCAGAGCGAACCCCTGGCTGGCCTGACACGTTGGACCCCGGCCCCGGCCGGTCAAGAGGCTGCCGGAGGACCGCACGAGGTCGCGCTGACCGTGCGGCCGGAGGCGTTTTTCGAGCATTACTTCTCGTTCTTCCCGGACGAGGGATAGCCCCTCCAAACCATGCACTACCTCCCGGTCAGCCTCCCGTTCTTCGCCGCGCTCTGTCTGCTGCTCGTGCTGACCGCCGCCCTGGTCGCCGGGGGCGTGCTGCGGCACCTCTCCACCAGCCTGGGGGTCAGCGCGGGGGCCATCCTGCTCGTGCTGGGCTTGAGCCTGCTCGGCAGTTCGATCAACATTCCCGTGGCGCAACTGGCCGGCGAGCGGGTGCGCTCGGGCGAGATCGTCAGCTACTACGGGACCCAGTACGTCGTGCCCGTTGTGCGCGAGTGGCCGGGCACGGTGATCGCGCTCAACGTCGGCGGGGCGTTGATCCCGCTGGCGGTTTCGCTGTACCTGCTTTTGCGGCGCGGCGATTGCCTCAAGAACATCGCCGCCACGCTCCTCGTCGCCCTGGTGATCCACCGCGTGGCCCGCGTGCTGCCGGGCGTCGGCATCGCCGTGCCCCCGTTTTTGCCGCCGGTGTTTGCGGCGCTCGTCGCCACGCTGCTCTCGCGGCGGCACGCCGGCAGCATGGCCTACATCGCCGGCAGCATGGGCACGCTCCTGGGCGCGGACCTCCTGAACCTCCACCGCCTGCGCGGGCTGGGCGCGCCGGTGGCTTCCATCGGCGGCGCGGGCAAGTACGACGCCATCTTCCTGACGGGTCTGCTCGCCGTGCTGCTCGCCGGCTGGTGGGGTGGACGCGCGGCCACCC
>CAXTMD010000027.1:0-1924 GCA_964245035.1 uncultured Chthoniobacterales bacterium | reverse complement strand
GGGGGGGGGGGGGGGGGGGGGGGGGGGGGGGGGGGGGGGGGGGGGGGGGGGGGGCCCCCCCCCCCCCCCCCGCGGCCGGACGGACGCTGGCAGAACCTGCCGCCAGCCTTTCCACGCTGAAACAAAAGACCATGGATCCCACCGACACCCCACGCCAAGTGCTCGAACGCTTCTTCGCGGCCGAACGCCGTTACATGCAGAGCGCCGACGCGAGCTTCGAGGAGTTCCGCGCCACCCTGTCCGACGACGTGGTGCTGCACCAGTCGCCCGACCTACCCTGGGGCGGCGACTACGTCGGACCGGAGCGCTACCAGGACTGGGCCAGAGCCATGAACGCGGTCTTCGACCAGGTGGACATGCGCGATCCGCAGTTCTTCGAGCAGGGCGACACCGTCGTGGTCTTTGGCCGCTTGGTGACCCGCGTGCGGGCCACGGGCGAAACCATGGACCTGCCGATGGCGCAGGTCGTGACCGTCAAGGAGGGCAAGATCACCGACTTCAGGCCCTTTTACTGGAACGTACCCGCCTACGTGGCGGCCGCTAGCCACGGCAATCTGGCAGGAACGATTTGACGCAGGAGCGAGGGAGTTATTTAGTGATCACTAAATAACAACCTTCCATGACGCACGATCATCGCTCCACGTTCACCCGCCGTTCCTTCCTGCAAGCCCTCAGCGCCGTCGCGGCGTCCCTGGCGGTCTCGGCCGGTGCCCGGCGCGCCCCAGGCCAGGACACCGACGCCGCGCCGGCGGGCCAAGCCTCCCTGGCGGGCGGTGCCTTCTCCGTGCCGACGCCGGACGGCCTGACGCTGGCGGCGCAGGTCCAGGGCGATCCGCAGGCTCCCGAGATCGTGTTCATCCACGGCTTGCGCCAGAGCCGGCTGAGCTGGGATCGGCAGTTCGCCGACCCGGCGTTGACGAAGTTTCGCCTGGTCCGTTTCGACCTGCGCGGCCACGGGGACTCGGACAAACCCGCCGCGCCGGAAGCCTATGCGGACGCTGGCCGGTGGGCGGACGATCTGGCCGCCGTGATCGCCATGGCAAAACTGCGGCGGCCCGTGCTCGTGGGCTGGTCGCTCGGCGGCGTCGTGATCGGGGCTTACCTCCGCAAACACGGCGGCACGGCCATCGCCGGGATCAACCTGGTCGATGCCGTCACCAAGCTCTCGGCGGACCTGCTCACGCCGCTGGCGGGCACGTTCGCGCGCAGCACGACTTCACACGATTTGGCGGAGCGCACCGCGGCGACGGCCGACTTCCTCGCCGCGTGCTTCCACCACCCGCCGACCGGGGCCGAACTACAGCGGATGCTGGTCGTCAACGGCATGACGGCGCGCGCCGTCGGCGAGGGGGTTGTCAAGATCGACCCGCCCGACTTTGAGCCGGTCTTCCAGGCTTACGCCGGTCCCGTCCTGCTGACGCACGGGACCCACGACCATTTGGTGCGCCTGGCTATGTCGGAGCGGATCAAGGCGATCCATCCGCGCAGCACGCTGTCAGTCTACGAGGAGAGCGGTCACAGCCCCTTCTACGAGGAACCGGCTAAATTTGGGCGAGAGTTGGCCGCCTTCGTGACCGCCACGTAAAGCTGAAACTCTCAAAGTGTCTCTCGTTTGCGTGCCAAGCTTCGCAGCCCGGCCAAGGCAGCTCGCAGGCTGGTGGGACGGACGACAACCCTATGGCAAAACAGACAATGGCAAAACCTGCCACCAACCTTCTCGCGACGCAGACCAAAAAGTGCGTGGCCTTTGCAGAACGACCACGCACTTCCAAGGAACCGGCTCAGGCCCGGGCGGGGACCGGAGCCTCCTCTGTGACCGTTGAGCGGGATTGAAAGCGTCCGGGAGTTGGCACCTCCATCCCCTCGGCTGGGTCCACCCCGGCCTCTTCCTCGGTCAGGTGCACGGCGATGGTGTGGATCAAGA
>CAXTMD010000026.1:0-19819 GCA_964245035.1 uncultured Chthoniobacterales bacterium | reverse complement strand
AGAAGGGAAACCTCCCTTCCCATGTCTGACGCAACCTCGCCCACTGACCCCTTGTCGGTTTCCCGCCGTTCGTTCCTCGCCCGCGCCGGCCGCGGCCTCGTCGCCGCCTCGCTCCTGCCGGCGGCCGCCCGCGCGGAGGAAAAATCCGATCCGCTCAAACTGCCGGAACTCCACGCCAAGACCGAACAGGCCAGCGGATCCACGCCCGAGCCGCTGCCGCCGGAAAAACGCGTGGGCTTCGCGGTGGTCGGCCTCGGCCACCTCGCGCTGGAGCAGATCATCCCGGCATTTGGCGAATGCAAGAAAGCCAAGCTCGTCGCGCTCGTCAGCGGCGAGCGCGACAAGGCGCTCGCCGTCGCCCGCGAGCGCGGCCTGTCCGAGAAAAACGTCTACGACTACAAGACCTACGACCAGTTGAAGGACAACCCGGAGGTGCAGGTCATTTACATCGTCCTGCCCAACGGGATGCATGCCGAGTACACCATCCGCGGCGCGGAGGCGGGCAAGCACATCCTCTGCGAGAAGCCCATGGCCAACACCGTGGCCGAGTGCGAGCAGATGATTGCCGCCTGCGCCAAAGCTGACCGGCGCCTGATGATCGCCTACCGCATCCAGTACGAGCCCCACAACCGACTGATGCAACGGTGGGTCCGCGAGAAGAAGTACGGTCCGGTCAAGGTCATCGAAGGCGCGAACGGACAAGACCAAGGCGACCCGAGCCAGTGGCGGCAAAACAAAAAACTCGCCGGCGGCGGTGCCCTGCCCGACGTGGGCCTCTATTGCCTGAACACTTACCGCTTCCTGCTCGGCGAGGAGCCGGAGGAAGTCTTCGCGATGAGCCGGCAGCCGACGGACGACCCGCGCTTCAAGGAAGTCGAGGAGAGCATGATCTTCCAACTGCGCTTCCCGAGCGGCGTCCTGTGCAACGCGGTGACCAGCTACGGCACGCACCGCACGCAGCGCTACCGCGTCAACGCCGAAGACGGCTGGTTCGGCATGGACCCCGCGTTCCCCTACAAGGGGCTGGAAGCCGAAGCCTCGCACGCCGAGGGCACGGTCGAGCACAAGGAACATCCGACGCTCATGCCCAAAGATCAGTTCGCGTTGGAGATGGACCACATGGCCGGCTGCGTTCTGGACAACAAAAAGCCCTACACCCCCGGCGAGGAGGGCCTCCAGGATCAGCGGATCATGGAGGCGCTCTACGAGTCGGCGGCGACGGGCAAACCCGTCAAACTGAAGGTGCCCGCCGACGGTAAACTCGACGCATTCCGGGGCGAAGTGCCGACGGCGACCGTCTGAAAGCCGGGGGCGCGGGTCAGACCAGCCCGAGCAAGGTGCCGAGCCTGCGGCGCTGGCCCCAGGCGAGGAGTCCCGCGCACAGGCCGCCGGCCAGCCAGGTCGCCGGTTCGGGGACAGGCGTCCCGTTGGGCGCGGTCAACACCGTCAGCGAAACATCGTTCCCCAGCGTGCCACCGTCCCCGTTGTCGAGATAACTGATCGAGTAGGTGTCACCGAAGCCATCGCTGACGATACTGCCCTGCGTGGTACCGGTGAACATGCCAGTGTTCAGCGTCGTGGAACCGTTGAGCAGGATGTAGAATTTTTCTCCCACGCTCAACGCCGTCGTGTTGACGGAGTTAAAGAGCAGCGTGCTGCTCGTGAGGTTCACCGTGCCGGTGGTCTTGGTCTGGTCATAGCCGGTGCCGGCCGCCGCCCCCTGGAGGTCGATGCCGTAAGTGCCTGCCAGGGTCAATGCGCCCGTCGCGAGAATGGCCGTGCTGTTGCCAACGGTCGCGCCGGGCTTCAGGTACGAGCCGTTCACCACGCTCACCGAGCCGGTGATCGTGCCCGAACCGCCGAGCGTCGCGCCCGAAGCGGTCGTCACCGTGCCGGTGCCGCTGTTGGTGCCGTTGATGAGCACCGTGCCGCCGTTGACGTTAGTCGGACCCTGGTAGGTGTTCGTGCCGGACATCGTCAGCGTGCCGCTGCCGCCATAGGTGAAGAAGTTGGCGTTGCCGGTGATGGCCGAGTTGACCAGGATGTTGCCCGTGCCGTTGAGCGTCAACTGCTGGCCGGCGATGTTGATCCCGCCCGCAAAGGTCGTCAGCGCGGTGTTGTTCACGCCCAGGGTCGTGTAATGATTCCCGAGCGGGGACCCCAGGTTGAAATTTCCGCCGAACGTCAGCGCCTGATTGCCCGCCACGGTCCCGGCGTTGTCGTTGTTCGGAGCGACGACGTTGTAGATGGTGTGCGCCCCGCCCGTGGCCGCGATGGTGGAGCCGTTCAATCCCAGGATGCCCGTGCCCAGTGGACCGCTCACCAGCGTGCCGCCCGTGAGCGTCGAATCGCTGGCGATGTTCAGGGTGCCAGCCTGGACAAGAGTGTTGCCGGTGTAGGTGTTCTGGCCCGCCAGGGTGGTCGTGCCGCCCGTGATGTTGAACGTCGTGCCGGTGCCCGCGATCACGCCCGAGGTGGACTCGGTCATCGTGCCGCCGGTGACCGAGAAGTTGGACCCGGCCGTGGAGCCGGTGAGGCTCAGGGAGCCGGACGACAGGGTCGTCTGGCCCGTGTAGGCGTTGGCACCCGAGAGGGTCAGCGTGCCGGTGCCGCCGTAGGTCAGGCCGCTGCCCGCGAAGGTTCCATTTGTGACCGGGCCGGTGATGTTCACCAGACCGCTGCCGTTAATCGTGTTGATCTGGAGGGCGGCATCCGACGCGCCGGTCAGCGCGTAGCCGCCGATGCTCAACACCGAGGTGGAGGTCGCGCCGGTGCCGTTGTTGACGGTCAGCGTCTGGCCGCCCGTGTTGCCGTTCGTGAACGCGCCGCCGAAGGTGAGCGCTCCCGCGCCGTTCATCGTGAACGTCGGGCTGCCCGTGACGGCAACCGCTCCCGTGCCTAGGTTCAGGTTGTTCGCGCTCGTGCCGGCGGAAGTGCTGAAGGCGAGGCTACCGGTGAGGGTGACGGCGTTGTTCGTCGTCTCGGTGACGGCCGCGCCGCTGGTGTTGTCCACCGTGCCGCCGCCGATGTTGAACGTCCCGGTGCCCAGCGCGGTGGCGCTGTTGACGTTGAGCTTGCCCGCCTGGATCCGCACGCCGCCGGAGGCCGAGGAATTGTTGCCCGAGAGCGTCAGCGTGCCGTTGCCGCTGTTCACGTTGGTCAAGCCCGTGAGCGTGTCGTTGCCCGACAGGGTCAAGGTCCCGCTGCCGGTGTAGGTCAGGCCGTTGCCTGTGCCGGCGCCGTTGGTCACCGCGCCGGTGATGTTGATATTGCCGGAGCCGGAGAAGCCGTCCGTGATGGAGCTGCCGTTGCTCAGGGCAAGGCCGCCGAAAGCGATGGCGGTCGCCGAACTCGTGCCCGTGCCGTTGTTGACGACGAAATTCTGCGCGCCGGTGCTGTTGTAGTACAAGGGGCCGAAGCTCACCGTCCCCGTGCCGTTGAGGGTGGCCGTGCGGCCGCCGGTCGTGGTGACCGTGCCCGTGCCCAGGTTCAGGTTGTTCGCGCTCGTGCCGGCGGAGTTGCCCAGCGAGAAGTCGCCGCCGAGGGTGACGGCAGGGTTCGTCGTCTCGGTGACGGCCGCGCCGCTGGTGTTGTCCACCGTGCCGCCGCCGATGTTGAACGTCCCGGTGCCCAGCGCCGTGGCGCTGTTGACGTTGAGTTTGCCGCCCGTGATGCTCACGCCGCCGGAGGCCGAGGAATTGTTGCCCGAGAGCGTCAGCGTGCCGGTGGTGACTTTGGTCTGGCCCGTGAGGGTATTGTTGCCGGACAAGGTCAGCACGCTGGAGCCGCCGTAGGTCAGGCCGTTGCCCGTGCCGGTGCCGTTGGTCACCGCGCCGGTGATGTTGACCGGCGCGGAGCCGGTGATCGTGATCGTCTGGGAATTGCCCGCGCTCAGAGCGAGACCGCCGAAGCTGACGGAAGTCGTCGTGCCCGTGCCCGTGCCGAGGTTGAACACGGTCGTGAAGCTGCCGTTGCTGGTGTTCGTGAACGCCCCCGTGAAGGCCAGCGCGCCCGCGCCGTTGAGCGTGATCGTGCGGCCGCCGCTGGTGGAAACCGTCGTCCCGTTGATGGTCAGGCTGTTGGCGGTCGTATCGCCCGACGCACCGAAGGCCGAGTCGCCGTTGAGAACCACCGGATTGCTCGTGGTGGTCGTCAGGGCCGCGCCGCTGGTGTTGTCCAACACGCCGCTGGTGAGCGTGAGGGTGCCGCCCACGCCCAGCGCGGTGGCACTGTTGAGGTTGAGCTTGCCGGTGCCGCTGTTGTTGTTGATGCCGCCCGTGTAGGTGTTGCCGCTGCCGGAAATCGTCAGTGAACCGGTGCCGGTGTAATTGATGCCGCCAGCGGAACCACCATTGGTGATAGGCCCGTTGATCACCGTCGTGCCGTTGCCGCTGAGAACCTGGGTGCGCGCGGTGGTGTCCCCGGCCGCGGTCAACCGGAAGCCTTGGAGGGTGAACACCGAGGTCGCGGCCGTGCCGGTGCCGTTGGTCACCGTGACGGTGCTTGCGCCGTTCGCGGTCTGCGTCAGGGTGCCGATGGTCAGCGCGCCCGCGCCGTTGAGGGTGATCGTGCGGTCGCCGTTGTAGGAGACAGTGCCCGTGCCCAGGTTCAGGCTGTTGGCGGTCGTACCGGCGGAGGTGCTGTAAACCAGGTTGCCGCCCAGAGTGAAAGCGTTGTTGTTGGACAACGTGATGGCCGCGCCGCTGGTGTTATCGAGCACGATGCCCGAGGCGTTCAGACTCACCGCGCCCGTGCCGAGGGCGGTCGCGTTGTTCAGGTTCAGCGTGGCCACCGCGTTGACCGTGGTGCCGCCGGTGTAGGTGTTCGCGCCGTTGAGAGTCACCGTGCTGGTGCCCTGGATCGCCAGCGCCGCCGTGGCCGCGCCGTTACCGAACGAGCCGTTCAATGTCAGGACGTGCCCGTTGCCGTAGACGTTGATCGTCTGCGTGCCCGAACCGTCCACCACGATGTTGTTGTTAATGGTCAGGTCGCCGGCGGTTGGGTCCAGTTCGCCGGAACCGACGAAGACGATGGACTGGCCGTTCGAGTTGAAGCTAACGGTCTGGAGGCTCGTGCTGTTGTTCTCGATTTTGGCGACGCTGCCGCCGTTGGCGGTCAGTTTGATGGCGTTGCCGGTCAGCGTGAACGCACCCGCGCCAGGATCAAATTCGATTTCGTTGAACGTCGTGTAGGCGCCGTAATCGTTGTTGGACGTGAGCTGCGTGGACCCGGCAAAATGAATGATGTCCGTGCCGCTCCCGCTGGGATACTGGCCGTTTGCCCAGTTGCGGCTGTCGCTCCAGTTGTTGTAGTTTGGGGAGCCCCCGGTCCAAGTCGGGGTGGTCGTTGGTGATTGGGCCGCGGCGTTTGGAGCAACGATGAGCAGCCCGCCGACCGTTAGCATCCCCGCACAGGCGGTGCCGAGCCAGAGAAGTCGCCGCGAATGGGCGGCGCGTTGGTGGATCGCGCAAAATGCGTTGCGACGGCGGTTGGTGCTGCGTTTCATGGGGAGATTGTGGGGAAGGGGGAGAACTCCGCTGCCTGGGCCGATCTGGGGAGGCTAAGCCATGCACCCGGCGCGCTCGCTTGGCGCCAGTCCTGCCATCGTCACCGCTTCCACACACGGCGGAGCAGTACACACTGAACCAGCGGGTTCCGTGCAGAGACAAGAATCCAAAAATGCTTTGTACGTGGGGGGCTCGACCAAAACGACTGAATGGTGCACATTTATGCACGAGCTGTAAACGATTTTTGTAAAATTTTGTAGCAACACCCAAATGGTTCGAGCGGCGGGACGATTGCGGCGGAGTGCAACGTTGCAGCCTTGCCGCTTCACCCGGTGGCCGCTACGCTGCCGAGAGTGAGAGACAATGTTCTTGGCTGGCTACTCCCCGGATGCAGAAAGGTTCGGTACTTGGTCGTCCATCTCGCTGCCCTGTCCATCACTTGTTTTCCCTGTCAGGCGATGGATGCGCTGGGGGTGGAGACGCCGTTTGCACAGCTCTCCGACCAAAGCATCAGCTCCGTCGGTCAGCAGGCGCTCGCCATCCGGCCGGCAGCGTGGTTCCACGGGGAGACGCCGCACTTCGTCCTGCACTACCGGCGCATCACCGAGGCGCGGCGGGTGGCCATCGAGATCGACTTCCACGTCACCTACATCGCCAAGGTGCTCAGCGCGCCGCCGGAACGCTACGCGCGCAAGTCGCACGTCTTCATCTTCGAAGATGAGAACGACTGGAAGACCTTCGTGGCGCAGGCCGGCGCGCCGCCGTGGGCGGCGAGCTTCACCCGCGGGGACGAGCTTTTCCTGAACATCCGCGATGCCCGCACCGGCATCTTCGATTCGCAGACCCTCGCGCACGAGACTACCCACGCCGTCGTCGCCCGGCTCTATCCCGGCAAGCCGTGGCCGACGTGGCTGGGCGAGGGCTTTGCCGAGCAGATGAGCGGCGCGAGCACCGGCGCACGCATGGGCCAGTACAACCAGCGGCTGCTCCAGCGTTTCCAGTTGGCCACGCTGCCGCTCGACCGGCTCGTCACCACGACCGAGTACCCGCAGGACCCCCGGGAGGTGGCGCAACTCTACCAGAGTTCGGAAAGGTTGATCCGCTTCCTGATGACCAAGAACCCGCCGGACCGTTTTCCGAAGTTCGTGGACTCGATCCTCGACGGCGATCCGTTCTCCGTCGCCGTGGTCAAGGTGTACGGTGACAAGTACAAGGACTACGACACGTTCGCCAAGGAGTACGCCCGACTGGCGCAGTGATCCCATGCCCAAGACCAGCGAACCGAAAACCAAAAACCTCTTTGCCGTGCTCGGCAGCGACGAGGGTGCGGTCAAGGCCGCCGCCCGCGAGTTAGCCGAACGCCTCACGCCGCCGGACGCGGGCGAGTTCGGCGTGGAGACCATCGACGGGGCCGCCGACAACGCGAGCGTCGGCGCGGCGCGCGTCCACGAGACAATTGCCGCCCTGCGCACGCTGCCGTTTTTTGGCGGCAAGCTGGTCTGGCTCAAGAACGCGAACGTGCTCGCCGACAGCCCCACCGGCCGGTCCAACGGCGTGCTCGAAGCCCTCGAAGAACTGCTCGAACTCCTCAAGGCCGGCCTCGCGCCGGACATTCGTTTCCTGTTGAGCGCGACCGAGACCGACAAGCGGCGGACGTTCTACAAGAACCTCCTCAAGCTGGCGGACACGCAGGTCTTCGACCGGCTGGACTCCAGCCGCAGCGGCTGGGAGGAGGAAGCCGCCGTGCTCGTGGAGGAGCGCGCCCGTGCCCGCGGCCTCGATCTTTCCGGCGAGGCCAGCGAGCTTTTCACCCTGCTGACCGGCGGCGACACCCGCCAGATCGAGAACGAACTCGAAAAGATCGAGCTTTACCTCGGCGCGAGCGCGGATCGCCGGGTGGACGCCGCAACCGTGCGCACGCTCGTGCCGATGTCGCGCGCGGGAGTGATCTTCGAGTTGGGCAACGCGATCTCGCGGCGCGACCTCGACGCAGCCCTGGCGCTCATCGACCAACTGTTTTACCAGGGCGAAAGCGCCATCGGACTGCTGCTCGTGGCCATCGCACCGACGGTGCGCAATCTGATGCTGGTCAAAGACCTGCAGACACGTCACCGCCTGGGCCGGCCGGGATCGCCGTTCGAGTTTAGCAAGACCATCGCGCGCCTGCCGGAAGAGGCGACCGCGCACCTGCCGCGCAAAAAGGACGGCACGGTCAACACCTTCGGCCTCGGCTTCGCCGCGGCCGAGGCGCACCGGTACGTACTGGAAGAGCTGCGCGACGGCATGGCCGGCTGCCTCCAGGCCAACGTCCAACTCGTCACCGGCCAACTAGAGCCGCGCCTCGTGCTGGAGCGCACCGTCATCAACCTGCTCAAGAAATGATCAGCCGTGAGTGGGTGCTTGTGACGAAGACGTTACACAACCCGGCGCAAAGAATATTTGCATCACGGCGGAAAGGCGGCATTTTGTCGGCGTCAGGCAAGCAGGGAACGCCGATAATTAAAAAAACTTATAATTCTTCTTGCAGGCCGGAAAAGCAGGGGCTATAAGTTCAACAGATTTTAGAAGATTGTTCTGGGGGGAACAGGCGCCCCTCGTATCCATCGGATGCGGGGGGCGCTACTTTTTTGGGCGGAAGTCAGACACTTGCCGTTGCAGGGCAGGCGGGGCACCTGCCCTACGAACCTGTTCAGCGAAACTCCACCGTTCCGAACCGCTCGTAGCGATGGAAGTTCGCCATCCCGGTCGGTGACCAAGCGCTGAGTTCGCGCCCTTCGCTGCCGAGGCCGCCCGGCCGGTCGATGCGCAGGAAGTTCACCCGCCACCGGTCGCCGGGCTGCGGGGTTGTTTCCGCTCCCAGCGCCGTGAAGGGAATGGCGAGTTCCGCCGTCCAGCCCGATCCGGTGCGCTGCGCATGCGCGTCCAAACCCTCCACCTGCCAGGAAAAATCCTTGCGCCAGCCGCTGGCTGTGCGGCGCAGCACGAGATCGGTCACGGTGCCGAGCGGGTTGATCTCGACCTCAAAGTAACTCAGCCCATCGCCCACTGGATCGAAAAATACCTCGACGACCTCCTCGGTCCACAGGGCGGCGTCGCGCTGCGTCAGCGTGGCCCAAGGTGCGCGTGCACCCACCTCGAATTGCACCCGCCAGTGGGTTTCATCCCAGCTGGTGCGCACCCGGGTACCTTGCGCAGGGGGGCCGCCGCCGAGGTTTTCCGACAGCGTGGCAACTTCGGCGTCCTGCCACCCGTCGCAGCGGCAGACCAGCAGCGGTGGCGTTCCGAGGCTCACGGGGCCGGCGGCAGCACCGGTGGTTGGAGGGTGAAGATCATGGCCACCGCCACGAGCAGCGCCAGCACCGCCACCGCCGCGAAAAGCATGATGTACATGGCCACCGGGTCCTTCTTGCGCCCTTTTTTCTCGAAGGGCGAGGCGTTGGTAAAATTCGACGGCCGGTGCGTCTCGGCCGCGGGTTCCGCGACCGGCTCGGCGGCAGCGGGCAGCGGTTCGGCCGCAGCGGGCGCGTTGTCCGCGTAGTAGGCAGCTTCGACCGAGCCGAAGCGCAGGCGGTCCCCGTGGCGGAGCATCACGTCGGACACCGGCGCGCCGTTGACGCGCGTGCCGTTGGTCGAGCCGAGGTCCTGGAGTTGGTAGTGGCCGTTGTCCGAGAGGTTGAGCTGCGCGTGGCGGCTGCTCACGCTGTCGTTCTCCACCTGGATCATGTTGTCGGAAACGCGGCCGAGCGTGATGGCCTCGTCCGAGAGTTCGTGGGTGACCTCGCCCATCTCGGGCATCATGATTTTCAACTTCGGCATAGGGCGGGGGCGCGACGGAGAGCTAGAAGTAAAAAGGTCGGGGGCAGAAGTCTAGCAGAGAATGCAAGAGGCCGGAGAGCACGGGCGGAGGTCCCGAGTACCCTCCGAGTCGCTGCCTTCAGCCGCCTGATCTTCGCCTCTACCTGCTGTCGTCGATCATCCGGGCGAACTGCTGGAAAAAGTGCAGCGCGTCGTGTGGCCCCGGGGCCGCCTCAGGATGGTACTGTACGCTGAACACCGGCAGCGAACGGTGCCGCAATCCCTCGACCGTGTTGTCGTTGAGGTTGATGTGCGTGACCTCTAGTTCCGACGGCAGCGAGTCAGAATCCACGGCGAACCCGTGGTTCTGCGCGGTGATATCCACCCGGCCGGTCCGCACGTCCTGCACGGGCTGGTTGCCGCCGTGGTGGCCGAACTTGAGCTTGACCGTCCGCCCGCCGAACGCGTGGCCGAGCATCTGGTGGCCGAGGCAGATCCCGAAGATCGGCCGCTGGCCGATGAGTTCGCGCACGCTGCGGTGCACGTAGTCGAGCGCGGAAGGATCGCCCGGTCCCGGCGACAGAAAAATGCCGTCCGGGTTGAAGGCGAGTACCTCGGCCGCCGACGTGGACGCTGGCACCACGCGCACCTTGAACCCATGCTGCCGCAGCCGGCGCAGGATGTTGCGCTTCAAACCGTAGTCGTAGGCGACGATGTGGTATTTGACCGGGGGCAACTCCGCCGCCGTTTCGTCCCCCTGCCCCGCCGCGCGCGCCACCACCCAGCGGCGGCTGTCGCGGTCTTCGGGGTCCCACTCATAGACGCTCCCGGCGGTCACCGCCTTGACGAAGTCCATCCCGATCACGCCCTCGCCCTCGTTGGCGCGACGTCGGGCTTCCTCGACGGAAAGGTCCTCGGTCGTCAGGCAGCCTTTCATCGCGCCGCGTTCGCGCAGGTGGCGAGTAAGCGCGCGGGTGTCGATGCCCTGGAGGCCGATGATGTTGTTCTGCGCGAGGTAATCCGGCAGCGACGCCTGCGCGCGCCAGGAGCTTGGCAATTCACTCAGTTCCTCGATCACGAACCCGCTGACTTGCGCGCGGGCGCTCTCGCCGTCCTGATCGTTGACGCCGTAGTTGCCGATGAGCGGGTACGTCATCGCCACGATCTGACCGTAGTAAGACGGATCGGTGAGCACCTCCTGGTAGCCGGTCATGGAGGTGTTAAAACAAACCTCCCCCACCCGCGTGCCGACGGCACCGAAACTTTCCCCGGCAAACACGCGTCCGTCCTCAAGAACCAACATCGCTTTCATACGCAAAAGAGTTTTACCCCACCTGTGCCGTTGAGCGCCATTCCCGTTCCCTTCTGGAAACGGCGGGTAACCAACGGCGAAGCTTCTGACTTCCAATCAAGGCCTGTCATCAACTCCGCGCGAACAAGTCCCCTTAGTTGCGAATTATCGGTCCGGGATGCTACGCTGTGATCTCGTACACCGCAGGGTAAATTATGTTCGCCGCGCCGATGGCAAAGCTTGGACGCGGCGGAAAATCGGTCGCTGTTAAAGAACTTCCGGGGCAGCGTTCGGATCGCCCTCATTCCCGGAACTGGATGCCGTTGAAACCGGCTTGGAGCGCGCTTTTCAAGCGGGCGTGCGCGGCGTTGACTTCCTCTGCTCGCAATGTCCTGTCTTCGGCCCGGTATGTCAATGAGTATGCGAGCGACTTTTTGTCGGCGGCGATCTTTTCGCCCCCGTCGTCGGTGAACACGTCAAACAGTTCCACGGCGGTCAGCAGCCCCTCCTGTGCTCCGCGCAAGGCCGCTTCGATCCGGCCGTGGTTCAGGGTGCGGTCCACGACCACGGCGAGGTCGCGCGTGACGCTCGGGAAACGCGCCGGCAGCCGGAACGCGCCAGCCGCGGACGACTGGGCCAGGGCAGCCTGACCGAGGATCAGGGTTGCCATGAACACGTCGCCGCGCAGTTCGTCCTTCGTCAATCCGGGCGCGATTTGGCCGGCGCGGCCGATGGCCTGGCCGTTGACCAGCACGTCGGCTGAGAGCACCGCGATGCTTTCGGGCGTGGACGCCACGGGGTTGAACTCGACCGTGGCCGGAGCCAGCAGGCCTTCGAGGACCGCGCGCAGGTCGTACAGGTCCAGCGGCCGGGCGGTGTCGCCGTGCCGCCACGAGCGCGCCCGGGTTGCACCGGTCATCAGCAGCGCGAGCGCCGTGGGTTCCGGTTTGCCCAACAACAGGTCCGGCGAAAACTCCCGCCCGACCTCGAACAGCCGCAGGTCGGCAACCCCCTGGCGCGCGTTGCGCCCGGCGGCGGCGAGCAATCCCGGCAGCAGGGTGCCGCGCAGGGCGGCGTTTTCCTCGTTGAGCGGGTTCTTCAGCGTGACGCCAGCCGCGGGCTCCTGACGCACGAGGGTCGCGGCCCGGGTTTCGACGAACCCCATGCCGACCAACCGGCGCTTGAGGGTCATCTGGAAGTCGTACTCTTTATCGGTGGCCGAGGAGGGCGCGACCCAGCCGCCGATGCGGCCCTCCACCTGGTCGAGGCCGTGGACACGCACGATCTCCTCGATCAGGTCCGCTTCGCGGCGCAGGTCGAGCCGGTAGGAAGGCACGATCCACTCGGTCTCGTCGTCCTCCGTCCCGTCCTCGTCGGGAAGGCCGCCGACGGGTTCCAGGCCGAAGCCGGTCAGGATGTCCGCGACGCGTTGCGCGGTGATAGGTTCGCCGAGCATCGCCTCCACGCGCGAGAGCCGCAACGGCACGGGGGCCGACGCCTCGTTGTCGTGGCCGTCGTGTCCGTGAAAAGCCTTGGTCTGCGCGATGCCTTGCGAGGTGCCGCCGCAGATTTGTAGGAGCAGATCCTCGGCCCGGCGGGAAGCGTCGAGCACGCCCTCGGGATCCACCCCACGCTCGAACCGGTAGCTCGCCTCGCTGCTCAGGCCGAGTTCGCGCGCGGTGCGGCGGATGCCTGCCGGCGCAAAGTACGCGCTCTCGAGAATGATGGTCTTGGTCTCGGCCGTCGTGCCGCTGTCCTCGCCGCCCATGATCCCCGCGAGTCCTTCCGCCTCCTCGCCGAGGCCTTTTTCATCGCTGACCTGCGCGATGACCAGGTGATGCGGCGCAAGCTTGTAGGTGCGGCCGTCGAGGGCCTTGAGTTGTTCGCCGGGGCTGGCCAGACGCACGCCGACGCCCGAGAGGCCGACCCGTGTGGCGTCAAACGCATGGAGCGGCTGGCCGAGTTCCAGCATCACAAAGTTGGTGATGTCGACCACGTTGTTGATCGAGCGCACGCCGACGGATTCCAGCCGCGTGCGCAGCCAACTGGGGCTCGGGCCGACCTGCACGTCTTCGAGCACGCGCGCCGTGTAGAACGGGCAGGCCTCGCGCGCGTTGGCGGCGATCACGACCGGCAGCGGCGACACCGGGTCGCCGCCGGGGGCGGTTTCCATGGCTTCGACGGGATTTTTCAACGTCGCGCCGCTCAGGGCCGCCACCTCGCGCGCCAGGCCGAAGTGGCTCAGCAGGTCGCTGCGGTTGGGGGTGATCTCCAGGTCAAAGATCGTGTCCGGCGGGAACAGGTCTCCTATCGCCATGCCGACGGGCGCCTCGGGCGAGAGAATCAACAGGCCCTCGGCGTCGTCGGCCAGGCGGAGTTCCTTGGCGCTGCACAGCATGCCCTCGCTCTCGACGCCGCGCAGCTTGCCGACCTTGATGGTCACGTCGCCCGGCAGGGTCGCGCCGGGCAGGGCGAGCGGCACCTTGTCGCCGGCCTGGAAATTCTTCGCGCCGCAGACGATCTGGCGCGGTGGTTGCCCGGAACCGTCTTCCACCTTGCAGACACTCAGGCGGTCGGCGTTGGGGTGCTGCTCGCGGGTGAGTACCTGCGCGACCACGACCTTGTCCAGCCCGCCGCCGCGGCTTTCCATGCCCTCGACCTCGACGCCGGACATGGTCAGGAGTTCGGCCAACGCCTCGGGCGTGCCGTCGTAGTCGACGTACTCGCGCAGCCAATTCAGGGAAATCTTCATAACTCGGGACGGCCAAGTTAAGAGGCGGCCGGCAGAAGTCCAGCGGCGATCACTCCGGGTAGTAGGCCGGCCGCGGCGGCGGCGTGCGCAGGCGGCGGAGCGTGCCCGCCTGCACGAGCACGCCGATGATCACCAACACCGTAAACGCGATGGAGACGACGTGCGGATCGAGCGTGCCGGCGTGCTCGCCGTGCGCCTTGACGCCGCTGTAGAGGCTCGCGGCGTTTTGGATGGACTCGCCGTTGGCGGCGAGCGTCTCGCAGATCAGGGTCGCGCCGCCGATGGAGGAAAGGACGATGAGCGTCCAGTTGAAGACGACGTTAATCAGGATCGCGCCGATCACGCCCCCGATGAGGAACAGCAGCCAGGGCGCGGCCTGCTGCGGTCCCGGGCCGGTCGTCAGCACCGCGCTGCCGCCCGCGCTGACGTTGAGGAGTTGCACGAGGAAATATCCCCCGGCGAAGAAGCCCGCCGCACCAAGGGCAATCTTGCGGATGCCGACCGCGATGGACGCGCACACCACACCCGCGATCAGCGAGTACAGGATCACGGTGTCGCTCGGAGCGTTGGGGAAGAAGTGCTCCGCGAAGCGCACCCCGGCGACGAACCCCACCGCTCCGACGAACAACCAGAACAGCCGCCGACCGAACGCGAGCAGCACCACCCCCAGGAGGATGCGGGTGACGTCGATGGAAAGCATGGTGGGACGGAACCGTTCGCCGAGGTGGACGGCGCGCGCAAGTGTCCGGCCGCGACAGCGGCATCGTCCAAGGTCCTGATGGACGAATGCCTGCGGCGTGGGCTCGCACGTACTTCACCGGCTCAAGGCAGCGCCTTCGCCGGAGCCGCCGCACGCCCTTTGAACCCCGGCGCCGCCACGTCGGCTTCCGTGTAGCCGCGGTTGGTGTCGAAGCCGAGCAAACTCCAGTCGTGCGCGGAGAGGTTGACCGGCCGGTCAATGCGCTCGCTGTAACGCGTCGGCCACATCACACCCGCGAGCCGCCGCTGGTCTTCCAGGTCGACGCGGACCTCTGCGCCCCGCGTGCTCTCCAGCGCGTTGAGCGTGAACTGCACCCGGTGCAGCAGATGGTCCTGCCGGCCGATGAACAACACCACTTTGTCCTCTTCCGAACCGATCCCCGGCCGCAGGGTCGTGACAAGTTCGTCGCAAACCTGCCCCTCCACGTCGCCGGTCGCCGTCAGCCTCTGAAACTTCGCTCCGCGCTGCACGAAGAACCCCGGCCCGAACAGGAACATTGAGTAGGCATCGATTACCAATCCCGCCGAGGCGATTACCTCCGGGTCCAGCGAGCGGACAAAGCCGTGGTCCACCGGAACGGCCGAGTCCTGCAAGGGCGGGTTGTAAGACACCTGGGTTTCACGCGGCGGAAAGTGGAAAACGTGCTTCGCGCCTGCCTTGCCGTGGTGCAATTGCCCCACGACGTAGCCGCCATGGACCGGCAGGTAACGCTCCTCGCTGCCGCCGCGGTGGCCGCGATCCGAGAGGACGGGCTGCAACCGCGGGCCAACCTCCGCCCAGTGGCTGTCGAAGCGCACGTTCACGTCGTGCAGCCGTGCGTACGCCGCCGCTCCGCCGTGGGCTTGCAGGCAGGCGTCGAAGATCGCCTTCGCATCCGGCGCGGAGACGTCGACCACATTCGTCCGCGGAATCTCGGGGTCGCCACCGCAGCAGGCGAGGAAAAGGGCGCAAACCGCGGAGCACCAACGCAGGGAGGAAGATCGGACGTTCACCGCTAGCGGAAACGCTCCTCGCCCGCCGGCCGGTTGCGTGCTTTCAGTGGTGCCGACGCGTCGGCGGCGGTGACGGCCGCAGCCACTCCGCCGGGTGCACCCCGGCCTGTTCGCAAGCCCAGTCGGAGAAATCCTCGGCGTTGCGCACGAACCCGTGTCCCAGCCCCGTCCAGGTCACCTGCGGGCAGGCCACCACGAACAGGACCGCCAGCACGAGCAAGTTGGCCAGGTAAATGATCACCAGCGAGAAAAACGTCCCGTGCAGCAGGAGGTCCGTCTGCTTCTTGGGGATCATCCAGCAAGTGAACGTGAAATGAAACGCCCACGTCACGCCGACCGCCAGGAACAGCGGTCTCTGATCGTCCCACACCCACGGGTAAAACCATCCGACCGCGGCGTAGACACCAATCGCCAGGATGCTGTAGAGCGGGAAGAAATACGGCGCGAGCGAGACCAGAAAATCCCGCCGGTTCGCGATGATGTAGCCGCCCTCGCGCGTGACCTTGAACGCGCTCACCCGTCCCCCCTGTGCCCACACCCACAGCGCGTGGGTCAGTTCGTGGCCGAAGACGTAGACCAGCAGCATCTTCGGCAGCAGGAAAAAAACCACCAGCCACACGCCCACGCCGTAGCCGAAGTAGCGCAGTTCCTCGGAGGCAAAAAAATGCCCGTGGTGCAGCGTGGCACGGCTGAACGCTTCCCAGAACGTCTTGCCCGCCACCCAGCACACCGGCAGCAGCAGGACGCCGGCCACCGCCTTGAGCCAGCGGGTCGGTACGGTCCAGGGAGCCCAGGAAGAACTCGCGTTCGCCACCGCCGCGGCGCGGATGCGGCGCGATGGATGGGCGGCCTTGAGCGAGTGACGTGCCTTCGGAGGGTTGGTTCGTTTGGGACGAGCCATGGACCCGGAGCATTGCGCCGTCACCACCGGCCGCAAGGCAAGCAAAAACAATCGCGAGCGACGCTTAGGCGCGGCCCATGTACGCGCCGTTGGCAGTCGAGATTTTGACCATCTCGCCCTCCTTGATGAACAGCGGCACCTGCACGATCTTGCCCGTTTCCAGCGTCGCGGGCTTTTGCACGTTGTTCGCGCTATCGCCGCGCACACCCTCGGCCGACTGAGTCACGCGCAGGGTCACGCTGCTCGGCAACTCGACTTCCACCGGCTTGCCCTGGGCGTAGAGCACCGTCACGGGCAGGTTTTCGGTCAGGTAGTCCTTGCCGCCGCCGATCAGCGCCTCGTTGAGCACGGTGTCTTCGTAGGTGTTCGGGTCGATGAAATGGTAGCCGTCCTGATCCTTGTACGAGAACTCCAGCGTCTCGCGGTTCACCTCGACCAACTCAACCTTTTCCGTGGACGAAAACCGCACGTCGCTGCTCTTGCCCGTCTTGATGGAGCGGATGATCGCCTGGACGAACGCGCGCAGGTTGCCCGGGGTGCGGTGGGTGACTTCCAGCACGATGTACACGTCGCTGTTGTAGCGAATCGCCTGGCCTTTGCGGAGATCGTTTGCGGCTGCCATAAAAGAGGAAAAATCGGGGAAGGAAGGGGAAACCGAGTGTCACAGCAATTTGTGCCGCGTCAAGTCTTGTGTGTCCACCATCCCGATGGGCCGGCGTTCCGCGTCGATGACCACGAGATCGTCAATGCGCGCGTGCTCAAGGGTCTGGAGGATTTCCACGGCTAGTCGCTCGCCGTCGATGGTGACCGGCCGCGGTGTCATGAACTCGGCCACCGGCCGCGTGCCGAGGTCGCTCGGGCCGGTCTGGAAGTGCCGGGCGAAATCGCCGTGGGTGAAGATTCCCGCCAGCCGTCCGTCGCCGTCGACGACGACCGCCGCGCCGGCCCGCGCCTTGGCGATGGCCTCCAGCACCACGCAGACGCTCTGGTCCGGGGTGACGAGCGCCATGCTCTCGCGCGGACGCATGATCTGGCGCGCCTTCAACAAGAGGCTGCGCCCGAGCTGACCGCCGGGATGGAATTTGGCAAAGTCGTCCTTGTCGAACCCGCGTGCTTCGAGCAGCACCATCGCCAGCGCGTCGCCGAGCGCCAGCATGACGGTCGTGCTGCTGGTCGGCGCGAGGTTGAGTGGACACGCCTCCTGGGTGACGCTCACGTCCAGCCGCGCGTGGCTGGCGAGCGCGAGCGTGCTGTCGGCGCGGCCGGTCAGGGCGATCAGCGAGATGTCGAAGCGCAGCAGCGCGGGTAGCAGGTTGACCAATTCGTCGGTCTCGCCGCTGGCACTCAGGGCGAGGACCGCGTCGCCATCCGAGATCACCCCGAGATCACCGTGGAGGGCGTTGAGGCTGTTGAGGACAACGGCCGTCGAGCCCGTGCTGGTCAAGGTCGCGGCGATCTTTTCGCCGATGTGCCCGCTCTTGCCGACGCCGACGACGACGATCTTGCCGCGGTTTTCCAGGCAACGCAGGAGCAAGTCCACCGCCCGGGAAAACGCGGGACCGTCCAGCCGCTCGTGCAGGCGGCGCAGCTCCGAAATCTCCAGGTCGATGACCCGGCGGGCTTTGTCGAGGTAATCCACGGGGAGGACAGGTTTCAGCCGGCTTGTTCCTCGTCGCGGAACTTGACCAGCAGCGCCGCCAGTTCGCGCAGGGCTTCGTCCGCTTCCGGTCCGTCCGCTTCCAGCGTGAAGACGGCCCCCTGGTCAAGGTTGGCCATGAGCACTTCAAGGATGCTTGTGGCGGCGTAGGTCGCGCCGTCCTTGCGCAGCACGATCGTTGTGGCCTTGAACCGCATGGCACAACGCACGAACTCCGTGGCTGGTCGCGCGTGCAGGCCCAGTTCGTTGAGAACTTCCAAATCGACGCTCTGAGGCATGGCAGCGCGCAATCTAGAGCCGGACCCCGCCCCCGGCAAACACGGCTCGCCGGGCGGTTTTTCTCACTGCGATACAACCCTCCCCGGCACTTGGCGCGAAAACTGCAATGACAAACCACCGACTTATCGCTACAACCATCCAAAGCCGGGATCGTTCACCTCTATGAAAAAGCTCGCCCTTCTCTTCACCGTCGTGGTCAGTCTGTGCGCCGTTTCCGCCGTCGAGGCTCAATCCGACGCCAGCACCACCACGGCCACCCGCACGGGCCGCAGGGTTCGCCAGACCACCACGGTTTCCACGCGCAATAACACCACTCTGAACCAGCGCCTGCGCCGCATCGAGCAGAACGCCCGGACGGTGACCACGTCGGTGGCGCCGCCTTCCCGGATCGACGGAAGCGTGACGCGCGTCGTGCGTTCCAACAGTCCCTTGCAGATGATCAACCCGCTCGCACCGAAGGAATACGGTGACGGTTCGGATGTGACCCGCCGCGAACCGGAAGATCCGTATCAGCGTCCGGAAGGTCTGCGCCTGTTCGCGGTGGAGTTCTGATTCGCCGTGGAAGGTCGCCCGGAGGTAGCGTGCTACTGTGCGACCTTCCTCAAGCCGGAGATGCTGCACATCTACCGGCAGTTATGCGCGGTCCGCACATTTTCGCTGACGGTCCTCACCGGAAAGCGGGAAAACGCGGACCGCTTCGCGTTTGAGAGGGTTGTCGTCTTGCCGCGCGGAGCGTGGCGATGGTTGCGCCGGATCATCGACCGGCAGCTTCTCGGGCGTCCGCTGATGCTGGACCGTGGGGAGACCAAGCGGTTGCTGGCAGCGGTCACGGAACGCCGCTGTGAACTGCTGCACATCTTTTTCGGCAACGTCGGGGTGCGCCTCCTGCCGCTGTTGCGTCACCCGGCACGCTGCTTTCCGGTGATCGTCTCATTCCACGGCGCGGACGTGCTCGTCGGATTGGAACGGCGATCCCACCGCGACGCGGCGCGGGAAGTTTGCGAACGCGCCCACCTCGTTCTAGCGCGTTCACGTTCCTTGATGGGTGCTCTGGTCCAACTCGGCTGTCCGCCCGAGAAAATCCGTCTCAATCGCACCGGAATCCCGCTGGCGGAATTCCCTTACGCCCAACGCGCAAACCCGGCCGGGGAGTTCCGTGTGCTCCAGGCCGGCCGGCTCATCGAGAAAAAAGGACTGGCGACCACCCTGCGCGCGTTCGCGGTGTTTACCCGCGCTTACCCCGAAGCCAAGCTAACCCTCGCCGGGGAAGGTCCACTGGAAGCGTCTTTGCGCCAACTCGCCGCCGAACTCGGCGTCGCCAACCAGGTGGAATTTCCGGGCTTCCTCTCCCAGGACGCACTCCGCCGCTGGCTCTACGCCTCGCACCTGTTTTTGCATCCCAGCGAGACCGGCCGCGACGGCAACCAGGAAGGCGTCCCGAACTCCCTGCTCGAAGCGATGGCCACGGGCCTGCCGGTCTTCGCCACGACGCACGGCGGCATCCCCGAAGCGGTGGAACACGGCGTCAGCGGCTGGCTGGTGGCCGAGGGCGACTACGAAGCGCTCGGACGAGCGATGCTCGCGGCCGTGGCAGACCCGGCAAAGTTGGCGGCGGCGGGCGAAGCGGCAGCGCGCTCGGTGGCAGAGAATTTTGATGCCGAGGCACAGGCGAGGAATTTGGAGGATTGTTACGCGGAAGCACTCGGACGAACGTCGCCCTGATGTTCTCCGCCGACGAACGCCTGCCCATCTACGAACTGGAACCTGCGGTCGTCGCCGCCCTGCGTGACGGTGCCAGCCGCCGCCTCGTGCTCCAGGCACCGACGGGCTCGGGCAAATCCACGCAGGTTCCGCAGATGCTCCTTGACGCCGGGCTGCTCGGCGT
>CAXTMD010000025.1:0-19824 GCA_964245035.1 uncultured Chthoniobacterales bacterium | reverse complement strand
GCACGGGCTGGGCGCCGTTCCGCGGCGGTCCGCTACGCTACGCCGACAGCCGCGGCCTGCCCGAGATCGTCGGGCGTTTGGAAGGACTCGCCGCCTCCGCGGGGCGCCACTTCCAACCCGCCGCGCGCCTGCGCGAACTCGCCGCGGCTGGCACCGGCTTCTACGCACGGCGCGACTCCGCGCCGGTGAAAACCACCGCTTCCAAAACCTCCGAGTCCCCTACCCTTCAGCCGGCCTGAATGAAAACGCTCGCCTCCCCCCTCCCCAATCCCCAGGCCGCCACGCGCGCGGCCATGCCCGGCGACCCCGCGCCGGGCGTCATCGCCAACCCGCAGGCGGGCCAGCAACCCATCGACGAACCGTGGTTGCGCGGCTACCCGCCCATCGAGCCGGAGACACTCTCCTTCGAGCCGGCGGCGTTGCGCGCCCTGCTCGATGGCGACCAGGCCGCGGTCAAGAACCGCGTGCGCGCCATCCTTGCGCAGCCGTCGTTCCGCTACTACGGCGGCACGGACACGCCCGGCTTGCGTGCGAAGGTGTTCGAGTGGACGCGCGAGATTGCGCGGCAGGGCATCGGCTTCCTCTATCTGCCGAAGTCGGTCGGCGGCAGCGACGACTTGGCGGGGTTCATGGCGGCGTTCGAGACGCTCGGCTTCCACGACATTTCGCTGGTCATCAAGTTCGGCGTGCAGTTCGGCCTGTGGGGCGGCAGCGTGCTGCGGCTCGGCACCGACTACCACCACCAGAAGTACCTGCCCGCCACGGCGACGGTCGACCTGCCCGGTTGCTTCGCCATGACCGAGATCGGCCACGGCTCCAACGTGCGCGACATCGAAACGACGGCCACGTACGACCCGGCGACGGGCGAGTTCGACTTGCATTCACCGACGTTCACCTCGGGCAAGAATTACATCGGCAACGCCGCCGTCCACGGCCGGATCGCCACCGTCTACGCGCAACTGCGCACGCGCGGCGAGTCGCACGGCGTCCACGCGTTCGTCGTGCCGATCCGCGACGAGCAGGGCAACCCGCTGCCGGGCGTTCGCACCGAGGACAACGGCCAGAAACTCGGCCTCAACGGCGTGGACAATGGCCGGTTGTGGTTCGACCACGTCCGCGTGCCGCGGGCCGAGTTGCTCGATAAGTTCGCGCAGATCGCGGTGGACGGCAGCTACACGTCGAGCATCTCCAACCCGGCCGCCCGGTTTTTCACCACGCTGGGCACGCTCGTCGCGGGCCGCGTCAGCGTGGGGCACAGCGGACTTTCCATCGCCAAGTGCGGCCTCGCCATCGCGATCCGCTACGGCGCGCGGCGGCGGCAGTTCGGCCCGACGGAGGGTCAGGCGGAGACCATCCTCCTCGACTATCCCGCGCACCAGCGCCGGCTCATGCCGCTCCTGGCGAACGCCTACGCGCTGGACTTCGCGTTCAAGGATCTCACCAGGACTCTGCTGAACACGGACGCCGCCAGCTTCCGGCAAGTCGAGACGACCGCGGCCGGGCTGAAGGCGTTCTCCACCTGGAACACGACCCACACGCTCCAGACCGCGCGCGAGGCGTGCGGCGGCGAGGGTTACCTGGCCACCAACCGCTTCGCCGCGTTGAAGGCCGACAGCGATATCTTCACGACGTTCGAGGGCGACAACACCGTGCTCATGCAATTGGTCGCCAAGAACCGGCTGACGGATTTCGCCGCGACGTTCAAAGGGCGCAGCAAAGGTCAACTCGCACGCTGGGCGCTGGCGCAAAAGCTCAAGACGTTGCGCGCCCGTCTGCCTTTGGGCAACGCGCACGGCGGCGACCTGCGCGCGGAGGAGACCCAAACCGCGCTGTTCCGATTGCGCGAGGAGCGACTGCTGCTCGCGACGGCCGCGCGCATCCGGGCGCTGACCGCCGGCAAGCGCAACACGGCCTACGCCGCGTTCACCGCCGAGCAGAACGATCTGCTCGCCTTTGCGCAGGCGCACGTGGAGCGGCTGGTGCTGGAACGGTTCAACGCCGGCATCGCGGCTTGCCCGGACGCGGGTTTGCGCCCGATCCTCACCAAGCTGCGTGACTTGTTTGCGTTGCACCACTTGGAGAAAGGCCGTGCGTGGTTCCTGGAAAACGGCCTGCTCTCGCCGGCGCGTGCGCGCGCGCTGACACGGGAGGTCGGCGCGCTCTGTGCGGAGGTTCGCCGCGAGGCCGTGGCGTTGGTCGATGCGTTCGGCATCCCGCCGGAGTGCCTAGCCGCGCCTATCGCGCTGGACTAACCATGGAAGCAACCGCCGAAGGCGTTCGTTACCGACGGGTCCTGACGGCTCTCCGAGCCGTCCGTAGATTGGCTCGCTTAAACGTGCCCTTCGCCGTATGCCAGCCAGAAACTCTACGGACGGCTCGGAGAGCCGTCAGGACCCGTCGGTTTGGATGCCGCTTCGCGGTCTGATCTTTCCCCCGCCATGTTGATCTCCTCTCCCCTGCCCGCCCGCAACGCCAAGGTCAGACCGATCCGCCGCGTCAAGCCCGCCAAGGCTCCCATTGAGCCCACGCGCATCTTCGACCTCATCGCACACCAACTCACGACCTTCCCGAAGCCCGACGCGCTCGCGCACAAGGTCGCCGGCCGTTGGAAGCGGTACTCCACGCGCCACATCGTGGAGACGGCCCGTGCGCTCGCCGCCGGCCTGCACGCGGCTGGGGTGCGTCCTGGCGACCGCATCGCCAACATCTCCGAGACCAACCGCACGGAGTGGAACATCATCGACCTCGCCGTCCTCCAACTCGGCGCGGTCCACGTGCCCATCTACCCGACGCTGACGCCCGAGGAGTGCCGTTTCATCCTCGACGACTCCGGCGCGCGGCTGCTGTTCGTTTCCAGCGACGCGCTGCACGCCAAGATCGCTGCCCTCCGCGCAGAACTGCCCACGCTGGAAAACGTGTATCTCTACCAGCGCTCGGCCGAACTCACCGACGCCCCGGCGTGGACCGCCTTGCGCAACGACGGCGCGCGGCGATTGCTCGCCGACCCGGCTTTCGCGCACGAGATCGACGCCCTCGCCGCCGCCGTGCGCCCCGAGGATTTGGCAACGCTCATCTACACGAGCGGCACGACCGGCCGACCCAAAGGCGTCATGCTCTCGCACGCCAACCTCGTGAGCAACGCCATGGCCATCGTGCCGCTCATCGGCGGCACGCCGAACGAACGGGCCATCTCGTTTCTGCCGCTGTGCCACATCTTCGAGCGCACGCTGACCAACGCCTATTTCTACCTCGGCATGTCCGTCTACTACGCCGAGAGCCTGGAACGCGTCGGCGATAACATGCGCGAGGTGCACCCGAACTTTTTCGCCGTCGTGCCGCGTGTCCTCGAAAAAATCTACGAGCGTATCATCGCGCGCGGCAACGCGCTCAAGGGCCGCCGGCGCCAACTTTTTTTCTGGGCGTTGGACCTCGCAGAGCGCATCGACCCGGAGAACCCGGAGAAATCCACGCTCTCCGAGCGCATGCAGCTTAAGCTCGCGGACAAGCTCGTCTTCTCCAAGTGGCGCGAGGCGCTCGGCGCGCGGGTGGACAGCATCGTGTGCGGCTCGGCCGCGCTTAACCCCAAGATGGCCCGGGTCTTCTGGAACGCCGGGGTGCGGGTCTACGAGGGCTATGGCCCGACGGAGGCCGCACCGGTGATCACGACTAACCATGTGCAGCCCGGCCACCACCGCATCGGCACGGTCGGCGCGGTCATCGCGGGCGGCGAAATCCGGCTGGCTTCCGACGGTGAGATCCTCTACCGCGGGCCGAACGTCATGCTGGGCTACTACCACCGTCCTGACCTGACCGCCGAGGCGGTGGACGCGGAGGGTTTCCTCCACACGGGCGATGTGGGCGAATTTGTCGAGGGATTGGATGGCCTGCGTTTCTTGCGCATCACTGACCGCAAGAAGGAAATCTTCAAGACGAGCGGTGGCAAGTACATCGCGCCGCAGCCCATCGAGAACAAACTCAAGGAGTCCCCGCTCGTCGCGCAGGCGATGGTCGTGGGCGAGTACCGCAAATTTCCCGGCGCGCTGATCGTGCCGAACTTCGCGGTGGTGCGCGAACGCCTCGCGCTCTGGGACACGCAGCACGAAGGCGCGGGCGTCGTGGTGCCGGCCTTCGACGCGGAACTGGCGGCCCTGCCCGCCGTACGCGCCCTGATTACGGACGAACTCGCACGCGTCAACCAAGACCTTGCCCAGTACGCACGCATCAAGAACTTTGCCCTGCTCGGTGCGGAGTGGACCACCGACGGAGGCGAACTGACGCCCACGCAGAAGCTCAAGCGCCGCGAAATCCTCAAGAAGTACGCGGCACAGATCGAAGGCATTTACTCCGAAGTCCGGTCGAGCGACGCTACCGCATGATCCAGAAAACTCCGCGGGGCTCCGAGGCGGTCGTCGCCGATCTGATGATGCCGCACCAAGCTAACGGCCTAAAGCATTCGTCCGTGTTTGGCGGGGTCATCATGAGCATGGTGGACCGTTGCGCGGCGCTGAGCGCCATCCGGCATTGCGGCGGGCAGGCCACGACGCTGAGCATCGACCGGGTGTTGTTCAAGGAACCCATCCGCATCGGCGAACTCGTCGAGGTCCGTGCGCGGGTGGTGCACGTCGGGCGCACGTCCATGTCGATCACCGCCGACGTGTACGCCGAGGAGATCGCCACCGGCCTGCGCCGGCACACGAATGAGTGCTGGCTGACGTTCGTGCACCTTGACGATCAAGGCCGCCCTGCGCCCGTGCCGCCGCTGACGCTGGAAACTGACGAGGACCGCCACACCCACGCCCTCGCCGCGCACCGCCGCGAGCAGGCGCTCGCCGAGCGCAAATAGCTCTGGATTGCGGCGCCACAGTGCCGCTTTTCCGAGCTACCGCTTGCGACGCCGCAGGATCAGGCCACCCGCCGCGGCTGCGCCGCAGGTCAGCAACGCCACGGTGCCCGGCTCGGGAACGGCCGCCGTGAGCGTGCCGTTGAGCGTGATGTTGTCGAACGCTGTGTAGTTGCCCGTGGTGTTGTCGGTGTCGAACACCAGCACACGCAGGAGCACCGGGCCTCCTGCCGCGATGGCAGGGTTGGCGTTGGCGGCGGTCAAGCTGAAGGTTTCCGTCGTGTAGGCCCCCGCGGTTGCCGAGGTGAATCCATTCACCGTATCGACGTTGGTGAACGTCGCGCCGTTGTCCGTGCTCGCCTGGAGCCGGATGCTGGAGGAGAACGTCGTGGCGTTGGTGGCCAAGTCCACGGTGAAGTTCGTGAAGTTGAACCGCAAGCCGTTGTCGGCGGTGAGGGTGAGCGAGAAGTAATCCCCAGCGGTGGCTGCGGTGGGGAAAGAGGTGCCGCCGGTCTCGTCGGTGTTGACCACCAGAGCCTGATCGGGGTTGCCATTGTTCGTGAAACGCGTGGCGTCGGTCAAACCACCGCCAATCGTGATCGCCGAGGCCGTGGAACGACCGTTGGTGTCCGTGCTGGCGAGCGAGTTGTTGGTGAACGGATACGAAGCCAGCACCGCAGCCGGAGCCGCCGGAGCTAGGACCACCAAAGATGCCAAAACACAAAGCAACCCACCGAGACTTGCCTTTCCTGCTTTTTCTTGGAATCGCATAGAGGTTTCTTCGCGTCGTTCGAGGCGTAAAGCCCGCGATCATCAGGAATTAACCTAGACGAGTCAACACAAATCTCACCGACCATCTTGGCTGACACCACCCGGCCGCGCGAGCATGCCGGCGAGCTTGGCCGGGTTGGCGGCCATTTCCTCGTAGGTCTGGCTGGAACCTCTGGCGAGGATCACGCTGCCGTCCTCCGCGACCAGGCGCACCATCCAGCCGCGGATGGTCAGGCCCTTCTGGGTGTTTGCCGACGAGAGCACCGAGCTGTAGCTGCCGTTGTACGGGTAGCCGTTCGGCGCGGTTGTGACCGTCGTCGCGCGGTCGTACACCGCCTGCACCTCCGGCGAACTGACGACCTGCTCCGCCGTCTTGCCGCCCGGGATGGCGAGGTCCTGGCCGTCGTGGTGAAAGATGATTTCGTGGCTACCCGCCGCAGCTTGCTGAACGGGCAGGCCCACGAAGAACCACTCGACGCGCACGTTGTCGACGCCGGTGCCGAAGTTCTTCACGCTGATCTTGAGATTCGTGCGGTTGTTGGCCACCCGCCGGTCCAGCAGGACGGACTGCACCGTCACGGCGTCCGTGGTCCACGGCAGACCGCTGCCGTTGTTCAGAACCTGCGAGGCGCCGCCATTGGCCACCGACTGGGCTTCGAGGCCGAGGTTGTGGCGTCTGGCGACGAGAGTTTGTGAGAGTGCCGTCTGACTCCACGACAACACGCAGACCAGAACAGGCAGCAAGAGCCGGCGCATAACAGGAAGATACCTCAGCAGGACGGAAACGGGTAGGCAAAGAAAAACCGGCCGCAGGGTTTCCCCCACGGCCGGTTCTGGTTTCTGCCCGGGGCGAACTCGCCCCTGACAGATTGGATTATTTGATCGTGACCTTCGCGCCGGCAGCCTCGATCTTCTTTTTGATCTCCTCGGCCTCGGCCTTGGGGATGCCTTCCTTGATCGGCTTCGGAGCACCTTCGACCAAGGCCTTGGCTTCCGCCAGACCCAGGCCGGCAACGGCCGCACGGACTTCCTTGATGACGCCAATCTTGTTGGTGCCCATCTCTTGGAGGATCACGTCGAAGGAGGTCTTCTCCTCAGCGGGAGCTGCGGCGGCAGCGCCACCACCACCAGCGGCCGGAGCGGCGGCGGCCACGGGGGCCGCGGCGCTCACGCCGAGCTTGGCTTCGAGAGCCTTGATGAGTTCGGCGGTCTCCAGCAGGGTCAGCCCGCTGATCTGTTCAACTAATGCGTTCGTGTCTGCCATACTTGGGTAATGCTGTGGTAATCGTCGCGCCCGGAGCCCCGGAGCTTTTCAGACGGCAGCCGCCATCCGACGAGGAACCTTTTCTATTGGGTTGTTGTTTGGGTAATCCGCCGTTCGCGATGGGTCACTCGCGGCGAAAATCTTGGTCAAGCCGCGGCGGCTTCGGCCGGGGTGTTCTGCTTGTCCACGTAAGCCTGGAGCAGGCTGGCCACGGAACGGCCGGGCTCGTTGATCGTGCGCAGCAGTTGGATCGCCGGAGTCTGGAGCAGGCCGAGCAGTTGCGCCTGGAGCACTTCCTTGGAGGGAAGGTCGGCCAGCGCGTCGATCTGCTTGTCGGTGAACAGCGAACTGTCCACCACACCTGCCTTGACGGCGAGCTTCTTGGACTCCGTAGCAAACGCCCGCAACACCTTGGCGGCGGCACTCACGTCCTTGTCGCCGGTCACGATGGCCGTCTGGCCGCTCGTGCTGGCGGTGATGTCCGGGTAACCCAGCTCGCGCGTCGCGCGGTTGAGAAACGTGTTCTTGACGACTGTGTAGCGCGCGCCGACACCGGCGAGCTTGGTCCGCAGGTCGCTGAACTGATCTACCTTCAAACCATGGTAGTCAGTGATGATGAGGAACGGGGACTTCTGGAAGCGGCTGACGAGGTCCTCGACGATGGAAGCTTTTTCGGGTCTCATGGTGATGCTCGAAAGTAAAAGTTAAACCGTCGCCACGAACGCCGAAGGATCGACGCTCACACCCGGCGACATCGTCGCGGCCAACGTGATGGAATGAATGAACTTGCCCTTGGCCGACGAGGGGCGTGCCTTGGTCACCGCGTCGATGACGGCCGTGCCGTTCTCGGCGAGCTGGTCAGGATTGAACGACGCCTTGCCCACAGGCACGGAGACGTTGCCGTTTTTGTCGAGCTTGAACTCCACGCGGCCCGCCTTGACCTCGCGCACCGCCTTGGCGGTGTCGTCGGTGACGGTGCCCGTCTTTGGGTTGGGCATCAGACCGCGCGGCCCGAGCACCTTACCGAGTTTGCGGACCTCAGCCATGGCAGCCGGGGTAGCGACGGCCACGTCGAAATCCGAGAAACCTTCCTGGCACTTTTTGACCATGTCGTCCATCCCGACGAACTCGGCCCCCGCGTCGCGCGCCGCCGACGCCGCCGTGCCCGTGGCGAACACGAGCACGCGCACCTGCTTGCCGCTACCGTGCGGAAGCGGACAAGTGCCGCGGACCATCTGGTCGGACTGCTTGGGATCAACGCCCAAGTGGAACGACAGCGTCACCGTCTGGTCGAACTTGGGGGCCGGGAAGCCCTTTAATGCGGTGATCGCTTCCTTGAGCGGGTATTGCTTGTTGGCATCCACCAATTTGGCGGCGGCCTCGTAACGTTTGCTGCGGTCTTTTGCCATAAAATGATTCTCCTTCGTTGAAGTGCTGACGAATCGGGTTGGGTGAAAGTTAGCCTTCGATCTCGATGCCCGCCTGCCGGGCGGTGCCGGCGAGCGTGCGGAACGCCGCTTCTTCGCTGCGGGCGTTCATGTCCTTCATCTTGATTTTGACGATGTCCATGACCTGCTTCTTGGTCAGTTTGGCCACCTTCGTCTTGTTGGGCTCCTTGGAACCGGACGCGATGCCCGCCGCCTTCTTGAGCAACACGGCCGCGGGCGGCGATTTGGTGATGAAGGTGAAAGTCTTGTCTTTGTAGACGGTGATGACCACCGGCAGGATGTCGCCGCTTTGCTTCTGCGTAGCAGCGTTGAACTCCTTGCAGAACGCCATGATGTTGACGCCCTGCTGACCCAGCGCGGGGCCGACGGGAGGAGCCGGATTCGCCGCACCCGCGGGAATCTGGAGTTTGATCGTTCCGGTAATTTCCTTAGCCATAAAAAGTGTTGGGTTCTATCCTAGCCGCGTTCGACCTGCCAGTATTCGAGTTCGACGGGTGCCGTGCGGCCGAAGATGGTCACAGACACGCGCAGCTTGCCGCGGGTCGGATCGATTTCTTCCACGACGCCGCTCTGGTTCTGGAACGGACCATCGGCGACCTTGACCGTCTCGCCGACCTCGAACGAAACCTTCGGCTTCGCCGTGCCATCCTCGCGCTCCTTCATCTGGCCGAGCAGACTCTCGACCTCGGACTCACGCATCGGCACGGGGCGATCCTTCGGTCCGGCGAAATTAATGACGCCCGGGGTGTCACGCACGAAATACCACGCGCGGTCCACCAGCTTCCCGTTGTCGTCGAGCAGGTGCATGTTGACGATCAGGTAACCCGGGAAAAACTTGCGCGTGGTCTCGGTCTTCTTGCCGCGCTTGATCTCGGACACGCGTTCGGTCGGGATGAGCACCTTGAAGATCACGTCGCCCATCTCGTCGGTTTTGATGCGGCGCTCCAGACTGTCGCGCACCTTGTTCTCCTGGCCGGAGAGCACGTGGACGACGTACCACTGGTTCTTGGGATCGAGGGCGGCCATACAGAAAAAGCGTCAGCGGATGAGCAAACCGGAGAAGAAGTTGAGCACGAGATCCCACAGGGACACGTAGCCGCCCAACAGGAGCATGGCGATGACCACGACCGTCGTGTTGTCGCTCAGTTCCTTGTACTTCTTGAATCCACGTTCCTTGGGGTCCCACGGCCAGCTTGCCTTGCGCAGTTCGCTGCGGACCTCTTCAAAGAACAACTTCGCTTTGTTCATCTCTCGGGAAAATGTTTTGAAGGTGGCTCCGCTCGGAAGCTCACCCAGGCCAGCAGGGACTCGAACCCTGAACCAACGGTTTTGGAGACCGCTACTCTACCAATTGAGCTACTGACCTCTGGGGATTGGCGGCGCGCCCTCGAAGGTGCACGCCGCCGGTGAATGGTTACGACAACTTAGTCGAGGATCTCGGACACGCGGCCTGCGCCGACGGTCTTGGAACCCTCGCGGATGGCGAAGCGGATGGTCTTCTCCATGGCGATGGGCGTCAGCAACTCGACTTCGAGGCTGACGTTGTCGCCCGGCATGACCATCTCGACGCCTTCCGGCAGCTTGACGGCACCGGTCACGTCCGTGGTGCGGAAGTAAAACTGTGGGCGGTAGTTGGAGAAGAACGCCGTGTGACGGCCACCTTCCTCCTTGCTCAGCACGTAGACTTCGGCCTTGAACTTGCGGTGCGGCTTGATCGAACCCGGCTTGGAGATGACCTGACCACGCTCAATGTTTTCCTTCTTCACGCCGCGCAGCAGCACGCCGACGTTGTCACCCGCACGCGCCTCGTCGAGGAGCTTGCGGAACATTTCGATGTCCGTGCAGGTCGTCTTCTGCGTGTCCTTGATGCCGACGATTTCGACTTCCTCCATCTTCTTGAGGATGCCGCGCTCGACTCGACCCGTCGCGACGGTGCCGCGACCTTCGATGTTGAACACGTCTTCGACCGGCATCAGGAAGGGCTGGTCAATCGGGCGCTCGGGCACCGGGATGTATTCGTCGATGGCGTTGACCAGATCCATGATCTGCTTCTCGCCATCGGCGTCGCCGTTGAGGCCCTTCAGCGCGGAACCCTTGACGATCGGGATCGTGTCGCCGGGGAACTCGTACTGGGTGAGCAAGTCGCGCACTTCCATCTCGACGAGGTCGAGCAATTCGGGGTCATCGACCATGTCCACCTTGTTCAGGAAGACGACGAGCGCGGGCACGCCGACCTGACGGGCCAACAGGATGTGCTCACGGGTCTGGGGCATGGGGCCGTCGGCCGCGGAGACGACGAGGATGCCGCCGTCCATCTGGGCCGCGCCGGTGATCATGTTCTTGACGTAGTCGGCGTGGCCGGGGCAGTCGACGTGCGCGTAGTGGCGCTTGTCGCTCTCGTACTCGACGTGGGCGGTGTTGATCGTGATGCCGCGCTCCTTCTCTTCGGGAGCGGCGTCGATGCTGTCGTAGGCCATGGCCTTCGCCTTGCCCGACTTGGACAACACCGTCGTGATGGCGGCCGTCAGCGTGGTCTTGCCGTGGTCAACGTGACCGATGGTGCCGACGTTGACGTGGGGTTTCGTTCTCTCAAATTTATCCTTGGCCATGGCGGAAGGTGGTTACTCCGGTTCTGATAAAAGCCGTTGGGCCCTTGGCGGGCTGCGGCGGTGGGTTTCTCTGGTTGGTTCTGCGGTAAACTGGACTGCCGTCGCTTGTTTGCGGCGGCGGGCGGCGGGCGGGCAAGAAGGCGAGCCCACAACCGGGATCGAACCGGTGACCTCGTCCTTACCAAGGACGTGCTCTGCCAACTGAGCTATGTGGGCGGCTTCCTGACGCAGCCTTGACCCGGCCAAAAAAGGGAAAGAGGCCCTACGCCCACCGGGTTTTGCACCACCCAAGTCGGCCGGAATCTCTTTCCCCGTTTTACCGAAAAAGCGGTGGCAAACTAACCGATGCGGCAGAGGTGTCAAAAGGAATTTACGCTTTTGCGGAAACCTCCCGCACACCTTCAAGCAAAGCGGTTTTCTCCCGGGCGGCCCAGCGTTTGCCGAGTGCGATGGCCGGTCGCTCTACCCAACGGTAGGTCAGTGCGCACAAGCCAACCGTCAGCGCGCCGCAAATCCCCAGCAGGACCCACAACGGCCCCGGTGCCAGCCACCCGCCTCGCTGGGCAATCTCGACCCCGCGCAGGACGACGTACAGCACGACGGGATGAAACAGGTACAGCGAATAGCTGACGACACCCAGGTACGTCAGCGGTTGAAAATCGATCCGCCCAACGGCGATCCAGAGGGCGAACACCGCCATGGAAAACACGAACCCCGCCTCGTGGAGCAAAGCATCGGTGCGACCGTCCACCAGCATGCGCTTGAAGTCCGGGTCGAACAGGTCGGCCAGCAGCGGGATGAGCAGCGCGACCAGCCAAACATCCCACCGGGCAAACGGCCGGCGGCGAAATCCGCCCGTCGCGTCGTAGACGAGTCGGAACGCCGCCCCCCAGAACATGACGGCCAGGCTGATGCACCAGGAGGTCGTGATGTCAGGCAGGTGGTAGTGCGAGCCAAACGGCAGCGCGGCCTTGTGGACGACCCGCGGCAGGAGCGCCGCCGCCACCGCCAGCCCACCGAGGGTCTTGAGCGAACCCAAGCCATCCAACAGGTAGAGCCCCAAGCAGAGGGCGTAGAACAGCAGTTCGACTTCCAGCGTCCAGTACACCCCGATCAGGTCCGGTTGACCGAAGACGGCGGGCAGCATCGTCGCATTGGCGGCCAGCAAGGACGGCGTGAAATGGTTGCCCAGGAGCCGCCAGACCAGCGCCCCGCCGACCATCGACGCCCAAAACGCCGGGTAGAGCCGGCAAAAGCGCCGGACAAGGAAACGCCGCGCGCCGCCCACGCGCGAGCCGTTGAAGGAACGGCAGATGACGAACCCGCTGATGGCGAAGAAGATCATCACCCCCACCCGGCCGAGGTTGATGGACGGCGGGAACGCGAAAAGAAACCCGAGGCCGGGCGGGGCACCGGTCGAGACGCGCTGCAACGTCTCCGCGAAATGGGTCCAGACCACCGCCAGGGCCGCGACGGCGCGCAGGCTGTCCACGTGCCGCAGCCGCAGGGGCGCGGCAGCGGGTTCAGGTGACTTGATTTGGCTGCGCATCCACCATCCCGATGAACTGACTGACACTTTGGTGATCAAAGAGGCGCGGGATGTCGCCTGTGCTGATGTGGACAGCCACCCCGTCATTGAAAGCGAGGGCTTCCGGATGTGCCACTTGAAACCGGTCACCACTGGTTAGTTCCACGGTGAATGGCTGGAAGGGGACACGTCGGACAAACGCACGCAAGGTGCGACTGAAAGCTTCCATTTCCATCTCTGTAGAATGCGGCATTGCCGCGGAACCGTCCAGTTTATCCCGCTTGTGAGGCCGGTGCGTTGGTTGTTGCAGTCGCTGGGATAGACATAGTTCCAGGAGAAGAACGCAAGGGTGCTACCGTTGGTTCATAACGCTCCGCCAGCCGCCGGATGCTCTGCGCGCGGCCGGTCGCCGGGTCGATCTCCACGATGGCCCCGTGCAGCCGCACCTCGCCTTTGGCGATGGGGAACGACACCGGCATGCTCGTCCAAAACCGCCCGATGATCGCCTGGATGTCGCGGCCCAAACACGACTCCGACGGCCCGCAGAACCCCGCGTCGCACAAAAACGCCGTGCCGCCCGGGAACACCTGTTCATCCGCCGTCTGGACGTGCGTGTGCGTGCCCACCACCGCGCTGACCCGGCCGTCGAGGAAGCGACCCATGGCAACCTTTTCGCTCGTGGTCTCGGCGTGCACGTCCACGAAGATGATCGGCGTCTCCTCGCGCAGTCGGGTGATCTCGGCGTCCATCGCGCGGAAGGGGTTCTCCAGCGCCGGCGAGGTGAACGTGCGGCCCTGGACGTTGACGACAGCCACCTTGCCCTTGGCGGTCTCCAGCACGACGCTGCCCTGCCCCGGCGTGTCGGGCGGGTAGTTGAGCGGGCGCAGCAGGCGCGGCTCGGTAGGGATGTAGCTGATGATCTCCTTCTGGTCCCAGACGTGGTCGCCCGTCGTGATGACGGCCGCCCCGGCCCGCAGCAGGTCGATGGAAATCTTCGGGGTAATGCCCCGGCCGTTAGCGCTGTTCTCCCCGTTGACGATGACGAAGTCGATGGCCTCGCGTTCGCGGAGGCGTGGGAGGAGTTCGATGACGGCGCGGCGGCCGGGCTCGCCGACGATGTCGCCCAGGAACAGGATGTTGAGCATGGGTTGGAAGGCTCATTCTAAGCCGAGAACTTCAAGTAGGCGAGGCTGCAACCTACCTGGCGAGGTGGATTAAGTGCCAGCCGAAGAGGTAGACTTGCCGCTTTCCATGCTCAGTTGTGCAATGTGCAAAGGCAACAGCACATCGTAGTCGCCTTCGTTGTCTCCAAAGATAAAGACGCGTCCGCCCGCCGGAGGCACCGCGATGTGGTCCACGGTCGGCACCCGGAATGCCCTGCCATTGGTGGTGTGAATGGTAAAGGGAACAAAAGGCACCGCGTCAATGGCATTGCGGATGTCAGAAATCATACAGCCAAGTCTACCATGACCGTCGGTCTACCAGCAAGCAGACTTGCCCTCGGGCTCGCGCCCCGCCATGCTCCGGCCATGACCGGGGTTTGGAGGATTCTCGCGGGCGTGTGCCTGCTCTGGCCGGCGGCCGTGCCGGCGCAAAACCTCAGCCCGCTCGGCGACGAGCCGGACTACCGCCGCCTCGACGCCTACCAGGAGACGATCACGCGCGAGGAGTTCGTCCGGCAACTGAACTCCCTCTACGCCCCGCACGGCGGCTGGCAGCCGTTCATCCGCGTGGACGCACAGGCGGCCGTCCTCCGCAAGACGAGCGTCCCTCTCGACGACCTCTACACCCTGCGCTTCGCCGCGGACGACACCCACAAGAAACCACTGCCCGCCGCCTTCTGGCGTCCGCGCAGCGCGCTGCCGCCGGCTGACAAGCCGCTCACCGGCCTGCGGGTCGCGCTCGACCCCGGCCACCTCGGCGGACGCTGGGCGCGGCTGGAGGCCCGCTGGTTCCAGATCGACGACAGCGCGCCGGTCATGGAGGGCGAGCTGACCCTCCAGACCGCGCGCCTTCTCGCCGAGCGCCTGCGCGCCCTCGGGGCTGAACGCGCCGACCTCGTGCGCGCCGAGACCGAACCCACCACGCCGCTGCGCCCCTCCGACCTCGTGGAATACGCCCAGCAGGAACTCGCCGAGCGCGGCGTGCGCAACCCGCCCAAGATCTACGACGGCCCCTTTGATCCCAACCGCGCCAATTCGATCCTCTGGAACGCGGAGGTTCTCTTCACCCGCGCCGACATCCGCGCCCGCGCCCGGCGGGTCAACGACGAACTGCGGCCCGACCTCGTGCTCTGCCTGCACTTCAACGCCGAGGCGTGGGGCGACCCGACCCATCCCAAGCTCGTCTCCAAGAACCATCTCCACCTCCTGGTCAACGGCTGCTACGAACCCGACGAACTCGCCCGCGACGACGTGCGCTTCGAGATGCTCCTGCGCCTGCTCGAACGCACGGCACCCGAAGAACTCGCCGCCGCCGAACCCGTCGCCGCCGCGCTGGCCGCCGCCACCGGTCTGCCGCCGTACGGGTACACCGGGCCCAACGCGCTCCGTGTCGGCGCGAGTCCCTACGTGTGGGCGCGCAACCTCCTCGCCAACCGCCTCTACGGCTGCCCGGTCGTCTACGCCGAACCCTACGTGATGAACAGCCCGGAAGTCTTCGCCCGCGTGCAGGCTGGCGACTACGAAGGCACGAGGGATTTCGGCGGGGCTCAGCGCAAGAGCTTGGTGCGCGAGTACGCTGACGCCGTGGCCGACGGCCTGGCGGCGTACTACCGGGACCGGCACAAATAACTTAGCGGCCGCCCTCGGCCGCGGCGCGGCGGCGCTCGGCGCGCTCCATCCACCACGCGATCCAGATGCAGAGTTCGTAGAGCGCGAACATCGGCCCGGCGAACACCCCCATCGTGACCGGGTCCGCCGACGGCGCGACGAACGCCGCGAAGATCAGGATGACCGCGACCGCGTACGCCCGCGTGCGGCGCAGGATGCCCGCGTTGAGCACGCCGATCTTCACGAGGGCGACGACCACCACCGGCAGGTCGAACGTCAGCCCGAAGATCACCACGAACTGCGTGGCAAAGCTGACGTACGCGCTCACCGTCCAGTCCGGGCTCATGCCCATGTAGTACTGGTCGTTCCAGAGCCAGCGCAGCGTCATGGGCAGCACGACCTTGAAGCAAAACAGCACCCCAGCTAGGAACAGCGCGAAGGCCACGCCGACGCCGGGCAGCACGAGTGCCTTCTCTTTCTGGGTCAGCGCGGGCAGGACGAAGTCGGCCAGAAAGTACGCCAGCAGGGGAAAGGAGATGATGACCCCCGCGTAGAACGCCAGGTGCAGCGAGATCGTCATCGAGTCGCCCGGCGCCAGGCCACGCAGCATGTGCATGTCGAAGTTGGGGATGACGAACAAGGGCAGCTCGACGACGCCCATGAGCCTCGCGCGGAAGGCGAAGCACAGCATCATGGTCACCCCGAGCACGGCGGCCATCTTGAAGAGCATCCCGCGCAGGTCTTCCAGGTGGTCGAGGAACGGCTTGACCGTCTCGGTTTCCGGGCGCTCGCGCAGGCTGAACACCTTCTTCAACAGGGGCCGGAGAATCATCGACATTGCGGGGCCAACGCAATACCTCAGGAACTCCCCCGGAGCAAGTGACACCGGGGCGGGGATGCCGGTTCAAGGCCAATTCCGGCGCCGGCGCGACGTGCTCTCGACTCCGATCCGCGCGTCGCGGCGCAAGACCAGGGCCGCCAACCGCTGCCCCGTGCGCTCAAAGCCGTCGGCAGCTTCCGGCAGGTAGAGCCACTTGGGGAGCACCGGATGCGGCGACAATTCCGGGAACTCCGCCCGCAACGAGGCGTGAGACGGCCGGTCGGTGCACACCAGCACACCGCACCAGGGTTCCTCCTTGGTGAAGAAGACCAGCTGCATCCGGCCATCGAGATAGAGGGCTTTACCGCCGAACATTCCGCGCAGGACGAAAGACGCGTCGGCTTCCAGTTCCTCCCAGAGCCACGCGTAGCGGTGCGTGGGCTTGCTAGCCGCCCTGCGTGGCGGTCCGTCGAAGTCGCGCCGGTTCATGCACGAGAACTCCGGGCGAGGATTTCGTCCAAGACCTGCTCGCTGGTCGTCCCCTCGGCCTCCCCCTCGAAGTTCAGGATGATGCGGTGCCGCAGCGCCGGCAGCGCCGCCCGGTCGATGTCCGCCCGCGAAACGTGGAAGCGGCCGTTGAGCAGGGCGTAGATCTTCGCCGCCAGGATCAGCGCCTGCACCCCGCGCGGGCTCGCGCCGTAGCGCACGAAGTGCTTGGCCAGCGGCGCGGCCCCGGCGTTCTCGGGGTGGGTGGCCAGCACGAGCGCGATGGCGTGCCCCTGCACCTCGCGCGTCAGCGGCACCTCGCGCACGACGCCACGCATCGCCAACACCTCCGGGCCGGCGAGGACTTTTTCGATGCGCGGCGCGTCGGTCTGCGTCGTGCGGTCGAGGATGGCGTGCAGGTCGTCGGCCGTCGGGTAGGTCACCTTCAGCTTGAACAGGAAGCGGTCCAACTGCGCCTCGGGCAGCGGGTAGGTGCCTTCCATTTCCAGCGGGTTCTGCGTGGCCAGCACCATGAAGGGTTCGTCCAGGCGGTGCGTGTCGCCCGCGATCGTGACGTGGCGCTCCTGCATGGCTTCGAGCAGCGCGCTCTGGGTCTTGGGCGTGGCGCGGTTGATCTCGTCGGCCAGCAGGATGTTGGCGAACACCGGACCGGGCTGGAACTGGAAACTCTTCCGGCCGTGCTCGTCCTCGCGGATGATGTTGGTGCCGATGATGTCCGAGGGCATCAGGTCCGGCGTGAACTGTACGCGCGAAAACCTCGCGTTCACCGCCTCGGAGAGCGTGCGCACGAGCATCGTCTTGCCCAGGCCCGGGACGCCCTCCAGCAGCACGTGGCCCGCGGCGAAGAACGCCACGAGCACGGCCTCGATGATCTCGCCCTGGCCGACGATCATGCGGCCGAGTTCGTCGCGGATGCGCGCGAACTGGGTGCGGAACTGTTCGGTCTGCGCGGCGGGGTCAGTCATGGACGCTCATTCCTGCGGGCGGATGTTCTCGAAGTAGCGCCGGATGTACTGGCGCGACCCGAGCGGGATGTTTTCCTGTTCGACAGATTCCTGCGCGGCGGGGGCCATGGCCTCGTAGAGTTCCTTGTAGCGCCGCCCTGCGCGGGCCGGGCCGCCACCGCCGGCCGCGGTGAGTTCCTGGAGCGATTCGCCCTCGCCCAGGAGACCTTCGAGCCGCTTGGCGTTGCCCGCCTTGGCGGCGTCGGTGGATTTGTCGCCATAGAGCTGGTCGGGGTGGCCGCTGTCGTGCTCGCCGCCGGGCATCCCGGAAGGCTTGTCGCCCGCAGACGGGTTGCCGGAAGCCTTCTGGCCGAACGACTCGACCGTGGCCAGCATGGACGGTCCTCCGCCCTGGCTGTCCTGGAGTTGGCCCGCCGTTTTTTCGTCACCCTCCCCCTCGCCCGGCCGCAGGCCCTCCTTCATGTTCTCCAGAGAATTGATGAGGTCCTGGAGCTGCTTTTCGGTCATCGGCGGCCCGCCCTTGCCGTTGGCGGCCTGCGGCGACGACGGCGAGCCGTTCTGGCCGGCACGGCGCAACAGGTCCGCCAGCCGCTGGAGCATGGGTTGGCTGAGTTGTCCCTGGCCGGACTGCGCCCCTTGTGCGGCCTGTTCCATCTGGCGGGCGACCTCGTTTTTCTCGGAATCAGTGAGCTTGGCGGCCTGCTCCTGCATGGATTGTGCGAGCTGCTGGAGCGTCTGCGAGGCGTCGCCCTGTTCCTTCAACCGTTGGAGAAGCTGCTCCAGCTGGCCGGCGGCTTGTTCGAGGCGACCGTTCTTGAGCGATTCGGCGGCGTCGCGCGACGCTTCGTGGGCGGCCAGCGCGGCGGCGAGCGCAGACAACTCGCCGGGGGAAATCTTGCCGTCCTGCTTGGCCTGCTTCATGGCGTCGAGCATCGCTTCGAGGGATGAAATTTCCTTCAGCGCGCTTTTCTGACGCTCGGCGTCGGTCTGGTGTTGGCTCTCCTTGAGCCGCGCGGCGCTCCGCTTCATCTCGTCGGCGATCTTGTCGAGTTGGGGCGGGGTTTTGTTCGGGTTCTGCCGCAGCCGGTCGGCGATGGCTTCCAGCGCGTCGGCTCGGCGCGTCACGGCGGCGTCAAGCGCCGGGTCATGCGGCGGCTGGCCGATACCGAGCGCGCCGTACAACGCGAGCGAAGCGTAGGCGATCAGCGGCGCGGGCACGAACCACCCTTGCCACGGGAAGCGGAGCGGAATCACCGGGCGGAAGTCAAACGCCGCCACGAACCGCGCGCATTCCGCCAAGGCCATTTTCTCGAACGCGGTCCGCCCGTCCGGCGGACGTCCGGCCAGCGTGAGCGCGGTGTGGAACCGGTCGTGCGTCGCCGCGAGCCGGTCGAGCCGCCGCGCCGTCCGCGCGAGCGACCTGCCCGTGCCCTCCTCCCGCAAGGTTTCTCCCAGCGCGAACAAGAGCGGCACCCACCACAAAAACTGGAGGAACCACCCGTCCCAAACCGGTCGGTTCGACAGAAGGCGCATGAGCCCGCCCACCAGCACCGACCCGGCTGCCCACACGAGCGCGTACCCGTACCACGCCACGAAGCCCTGCACCCAGAGCCGTCGCCACGCGGCATGCAGGTGGCGGTGGACCGCCGCGGAGACCTCCGGGGGTGCGGCGGCGGTGGCAACGCTCATCCGCCGCCAAGGTAATGCAAAACGCCAAATGCAAAACCGCGGAAATCCGCGTAGTCTGCCCGGCGACTGTGTCTCCCCGGCCTCAGACGATGACCATCGAAGTCCAGTTTTTTTCCCGCTTGCGCGACCTGGCCGGCGACGCTCGGCGCACGCTCGAACTGCCCGACGGCGCGACGGTCGGCGACGCGCTGGCGCGGCTGTACGCAGACCACCCGGCGATGGCGCGCTGGGACAAGCATCTGCTGCTGGCCGTCGGGCTGGAGTACGTCGGCCGCGAACAAACCCTACGGCAGGGCGACAGCCTGTCGATCATGCCGCCCGTGCAGGGGGGATAGCCGTCCATGAAACGTCTCCTTTCCCGCCTCGTCCTCGCCGCCGCCCTGTATGGGGTGACCCCGCTCGCAGCGCAGGAACCGGCCGATGATCCCGCCGCGTTCCGCCACCGGCTCGCCGATGGCATGAACACGACCGACAGCGTCATCGAACAGATGGACCGCGAGGATTCTCCCGTGGCCCCCGGCGGAAAGTCGGTCGACCCTGCCCCGGGCGCGCAGGCCGCCGTCGCGCGCGAGTCCCACACCACGCCCGACGCGATCCGCGCCCGGGGCAGGG
>CAXTMD010000024.1:12197-20031 GCA_964245035.1 uncultured Chthoniobacterales bacterium | reverse complement strand
CATCCCCAATGTTGAACCTCAGATTGCCAGTGGAGTTGGTGGCACAAGTCAGTGGGCGGGGGGGGGGAAGTGTGGGGTTGGGGCCCCGGTTGGGCGGGGGGGGCGGGGCGGGTTGTTTTCGCCCGGCGGGGGGCTCGCCCCCGCGGCGCGGGGGGCCGTGTGGTTGTAGACCACGTCCATGATGACGCCGATGCCGCGCGCGTGGAGTGCGTCGACGAGCGCCCGGAACTCGCGCGTGCGGCTGTCGTCGTCGGGGCGGGTGGCGTACATGCCCTCGGGCGAGAAGTACGCCGTCGGGATGTAGCCCCAGTTGTAGCGCGGGTGTGCCTCGTCGTCGGCGAAATCCTGTACGGGCAGCAGTTCGACGTGGGTCACGCCGAGTTCGCTCAGGTGGTCGAGGGCGGTGCGGATCGCCGGGTCGTCGGGCAGGTGCGTGCCGGTTTCGGTGAAGCCGAGGTAACGGCCGCGGTTCTGCACGCCCGAGTTGGGGTCGACCGTGAAGTCGCGCACGTGGGTCTCGTAGACGACCATGTCCGTCGGCGAGGCCGTGCGCGGACCCGCGTGCACGGGCGGCAGGGGCGGGGTGATCCGCGCGCGCGTGCTGCTGGCCACGGCGTCGGTCGCGTAGGGGTCCAGCACCTCGCGCGGCGGGTTCAGACCGGGTTCGTCGACGAGATAGGTGTAGAACTTTCCTTGCAGATCACCCGAAACGACCCCCGTCCACACGCCTTTCGACCGTGGCGCGAGGGTCCGCTCGGTGCGGCCTTTGCCGCCGGTGGCCTCGTCGTAGAGCACCAGCCGGACGGAGGTGGCTGTCGGCGCGAAAAGGTCGAAGGCGGTCGTCTGCGGGGTGTAGCTGGCCCCGAGCTTGGCGGAGCCGTCGAAAAACAGGTTGCGGTCGTCGAGGATGCCGCGGGGCACGAGCGGCACGGCCGGGCCGAAGCCATCCACCTGCACGCGGTACTGGCCCCGGCTGAGATCGAGCCCATCCTGCGGTGCCACGACCAACCTGGACGGATCGGCCGCGCTCGTCGACTCCGCCAACCGGACGGCGTGCGCGGTGCCCTGCGCGTCGAGGATCGACACGGCCGCGGGCGCGGGGGCGGCGTCGGTCAAAACAACCGTGACCATGGCGGGTCCGTCGACCGTGGCGCTTTCAACCTTCCGCGTGGCGGGTCGCGCCGTGAAAACGTCGTTCCTGCCCTCCAGCAGCCACACGTCGTTGCCCAGCGCCGGGTTCCAGAACTTGTCGCCGCCGTCCTTGTGGTCCCAGTTGCGGCCGAGGCGCGTGATGAAGCCGACACGCTCCGAATCGCCGTAGCTGGCGCGGTCGAACGCGTAAACCGCACCGAAATCGTCGCGGCCGTTCGGAGACAGGGAATTTTGCGCCGGGGTATGTTTGCCGGCGGCGTCCCAGGTCCAGATTTCCGCGCCGTCGTAGCGGCCGTCGCGGCGGTGATAGTGAACCGTGACGCGGTCACCCGGCCGGGACGGCGAGACCACCGCAACCGGGGTGGCGGACGGCGAGGGTGACGGCGAAGGCGTGCTCCGCTCCAGTGGCTGGGAGGCCTGGTCGCATCCCGCCAGCAGCAGCGCGGCCGACAAACCGAGGGTGGTGCAAAAACGCAGGGGCAGACTCACGTCGAAGGGACCTCCGGGGTCGTGACGTGCGGGTTGAGTTCGCGCTCCACCGTCCGCTCCACCGCGCGCATGCTGGCCTCGGCGGGTTCGTGCACGAACTGGGTCAGGATCGCGGCCAGCAGCAGGCTGCCGCCGCCCAGCATCACGACTTTCACGGGGTCGTTGCCGAAGAGGTTTTTCACCACCGGTTCGAGCGCGAGGGAGGCGAGGATTTCCGGGATGACGATGAAGAAGTTAAAGATGCCCATGTACACGCCCATCCGCGCGGCGGGCAGCGCGCCCGAGAGGATGGCATAGGGCATCGACAGGATCGAAGCCCAGGCGAGACCGACGCCGACCATCGTGCACTGCCACCCGAATCGGTCGTGGATGAACCCGGTGGCGAGCAGGCTCAGGCCGCCGGCCGTCAGCGCGTACGAATGCACCACGCGCCGGTTGGTCACGCGCGCCAGCGGCGGCAGCGCAAACGCCACCAGGAAGCACACGATGGAGTACCACGCGAACGTCTGCCCGCCGAACGCCGTGCCCTGGTCAAACGCGGGTGACTTGGGATCGGTCGTGCCGAAGACCTGCTGCGCCGTGGCGAGGCTGAAGAACATCCACATGCAGAACAAGCCCATCCACGTAAAGAACTGCACGACGGCCAGCCGCTTCATCGTCCGGGGCATCTCGCGCAACGCCCCCGAAACTTCCGGCCCGCTCAACACCGCGCCGATGGCCCCGCCGACCAACAACCCGGCGAGCACGTGCCAGACCGTCAGATGGCCATCGACCAGTGCGCCGCGGCTGATGCCGAGCAACGCCCCGGCCGTTGCACCAACCGTGAGAAAACGGGTGTTGAGGTGAAAGCTTTGGTGTTCGCTCCGCCGCCGGCGGAATTCCTCCAAATCATCCGGCGGATACTCGGGCGAGGTGAAGACGGTCCACAGCACCGCCAGCAGGAACACCACCGCGCCGAGTTTGAAGGCGTACTGCACGGTCAGCGGCACGCCATTGGGAGCGTTGCCGTGAACGCCGTAATGCTCGAAGAGCGCCGGCAGGGCGTTGGCGACCGCCGCGCCGACGCCGATGAAAAAGCTCTGGGTCACGAAGCCCGTCGTGCGCTGGTCGGCGCGCAGCTTGTCGGCGACGAACGCCCGGAACGGCTCCATGGAGACGTTGATCGACGCGTCCAGCACCCAGAGCATCGCCGCCGCCACCCACAGCGCCGGCGCGTCGGGCATGAAGAACAGCGCGACGCTCGAAAGCACCGCGCCCGTCAGGAAGTACGGCCGCCGCCGCCCGAGCCAGTTCCACGTCCGGTCGCTCATCGAGCCGATGAGGGGCTGCACGAGCAACCCGGTCATGGGTCCGGCCAGCCAGAGGATCGGGATCTTCGAGGGTTCCGCGCCCAGTTTGGTGTAGATGGCGCTCATGTTGGCCAACTGGAGGCCGAAGCCGAACTGGATGCCCAGAAATCCGAAACTCATGTTCCAGATCTGCGGCAGGCTGAGACGGGTTTTGTCCATGGGGGAGGGTAGTTTTATGAACAGCCTTGACGGGGCGCGCCACAAAAAACTTCTGTCATCCTGAGGCGAGTTCTGCGAGCCGAAGGACCTCGCCGCGGGGTACTCGCTTCACCTTCGTTTTAGACCCGACCCAACACCGGTCCTTTGCTCCAGCTCCAATGAGCCGCACGCCTGTACCTTCCGGCGAGGTCCTTCGGCTCGTTGCACTCGCCTCAGGATGACAGAAGAAGAGGGCACACGCTGGTGAATTATCTGCAACCCGCCACCTGCCTCCGGTCACTTGCCCGGGCCGCTGACCAGCAGGTTGTTGAAGAAGCCGTCGGCCTTTTCACCGTTGCGGTCGAAGATGCAGAATGAGTCGATCGTGCCGGACCCGCCGAGCCGCCGGCCGGAAAGCTTGGAGGCTTTGTTATCAGCCAGGCGCGTGATTTCGAGGTCGTACGTGTCGGCGCCCGTCAGCGTCACCTTCACGGCGATGCCCTTGTCCGAGAACGCCACACCGCTGTCGTGGCCGGTGTCGCCGTCGTAGATTTGGTAGTTCCCCTGACCCTTGAGGTTGATGATCTCGAACCTCGCGCCCTTGTTGTAGTCGTCGGGGCCGTCGGCCGCGGTGCCGTTGCGCAGGGTCAGGCCGACGGCACCCGCCCCGGGGTTGTCCTGCGCGCCCTTCTGCTCGATGGCTGCGTTGACCATCTGGAAGGAAAAGGTCGCACCGACCTTCAGTGCGCTCGCGAACGGACGGAACGCCGCAGCCGTCTCGAACTCGGAGCCGTTCGCATAGAGGCCGAACGCCTTGCCGCCCGTGGCGATGGGGGCAAGTTCGGGGTTGTTGGAAGTGTCGGCGAGGAAGTGACCGGCGTAGGAATCGTTCGGACCGTGGGTTTCCTGGAACTTCCAGTCCCCGAAGCCCGACCCGCCGCCAGCTTCGTTCCAGCCGCCGCCGTACGCGCTCTGGGTGGCGTCGTCCTTGGCCGTGGGCGATGGGTCCTTGGCGTGCGCCAGCGTGGCGCAGAACAGCGCCGCCAGGAGGGAAAGCTTGGAAATTTTCATGGGGAAGCCTATTCTAAAGCGGTTCGGCCGGCACGCCACGCCGCCGAGCGTGGACAGTTAACCCATCGGCTCCGGAGCCGGAGTTGGCGAACGCCACGCCTTGCCGACAGAAACTTCCGATGCTCCGGGCAGCCGCCGCACCGTCGCGCCGAGCAGCCAAGTGGAGTTCGTGAACGTGCACTTCTGGAAGGGCGGAACGCCGATCTCGTTGCGGTGGAGCTGGCCGATGACGGTGTCGATGGCCGCGAAGCCGACGCTCTCGTGGTTTTGGCGCATGCCGGCCCAGTCCTGGAGGTCAGCCACCCGGTCGAGGTGCACGAGACCGACATCCTGCGGAACATGCAACCCCGCCGCCTGGAGCCAGTCGCGCACCTCGTGGTGCAGGGTGATGATGGCGTCGGGCCGGAAACGCTCGATCCAACGCAGGAAACGTTCCTTGCCGCCGGCCCGGTAGGCGAACACCGGCACGCGGCCGCGCTTGGGGAGGGTGCGCTGCGCGGCGCTGAAGCCGCCCTGGAAGCGGTCCTCGACGTGGGCGTCCACCTCGAAGGAGATGCACAGGCCGGGACGGTCGTAGCCGAGTTCGCGCAGGGCGAGGACGGCGTTTTTGGAGGTGGAAAACTGGTCGTTGGCCGCGCAGGAAAGCGGGGGCCGCACCGGCCGCACGCCGATGACCACCGTGGCCGAGCGTTGCCAGATCGGGTCGAGTTCGGCCGGGATGACGCTGCGCCGGAAGGGGCCGACGACCACCAGTCCACGGATGGACCGCGCGTCGAGGATGCGCACGAGGCGCTCGGGCGTCATGCCGGGCTCGAAGAGCATGAACTCGTCGAGGCCGTAGCCGAGCTGCTTGGCGCGGGTGCGGCAGGAGTGGAACCACTCGCGAAAGGTGGTCAGCTCGTTGAGTTCGCCCGGGGGGCGGGTGGCGTAGACGAGCCCGAGCGTGCTCTGGTAGGCGGTGGTCTTGCCGGAGCGCAGTTGGGTGAGCAGGTGCGCCATGACGGCGTTGGGCGCGTAGCCGGCCTCGGCGGCGAGTCCCTGGATGCGCTGGCGCTCGGACAGGCGGATGCGCGGGTTGTCGCGCAGGGCCAGGGACACCGTCGCCTTGGAGACGCCGGCCAGCGCGGCGAGGCTGCGGATGGTCGGGGGTTTGGCCACGGGATTTAACTAGCTGGCAACCGGGGCGGAATCAACGGGCGAGTTGCGGGTGGCTTCCCGGGTCGCGCGCCCGTCCTGGAGGTAGCGTGTTTGATGGAACACAGAGGACACGGAGGAGCACAGAGGCCGGAGGAGGAAAGACCAAGAAGGGAAGAAAGTTTCTGGACCCTTCTTCCTTTCTACCCTCCTCCGGCCTCTGTGCTCCTCCGTGTCCTCTGTGTTGAAACAACACGTTCCCGTCCTTGTGCTATCGTCGCGGCATGGGCCACCTTTTCCGCCGCGCCACCTTTCTCCTGCTGTTCCTGCTCGCCGGTCCCGCCGGCCTGCACGCGCAAACGCGCACGCCCGACCTCAAGGCCGACGAGGTGCCCTTCGACTTCTACGAGCGCGGACCCTACCGGCCGGATGTGCCGCGGCCCGCGGTGCTGCTGGGCTACGAGCCGGGCGAGTTTCACACGACGTACGCCAACTACGAACGCTTCCTGCGCGAACTCGCCCCGCACACCGACCGGCTGCGGATCATGACCCTCGGCCAGACGCCCGAGCATCGCCCGCTCTACCTGCTGGCCGTTTCCACGCCGGAGAACCTCGCCCGGCTCGACGACATCAAAGCCGATGTCGCCAAACTGGCTGACCCGCGGACGTGTCCGCAGGCCGACGCCGACGCCATCGCGGCGCGCTCGCCGATGATCGTCTGGCTGAGCTATTCCATCCACGGCGACGAGTCCTCGGCCTTCGAGGCAGGGATGCAGGTGCTCTACCAACTCTGCGCCAGCGACGACGCGAAGCTCGCCGACGTGCTCCGGCAATGCGTCGTGCTCATCAACCCGGCGCAGAACCCTGACGGCCACGAGCGGTTCACGGCGTGGTACAACGCGGAGGGCCTCGGACGGCCGGAGGCGTTCGCCTACGAGCACCACCAGCCGTGGGCGATCTACGGGCGGTTTAACCACTACGGTTTCGACCTCAACCGCGACCTGCTGCCCGCTTCGCAGATCGAGAGCCGCGCGGCGATGGCGGCGTTCCTCGCGTGGCACCCGCAGGTCAACGCCGACCACCACGGCGAGACGAAAAACTTCTTCTTCCCGCCGCCCGCGCTGCCGGTCAACGCGGCGCTGCCCCACGACGAGACCGAACACTGGCAGAGCCTGCTGGGGCAGGGCAACGCGGCGGCCTTCAACCGCTTCCACTGGCTCTATTACAACCGAGACGTGTTCGACCTGTACTATCCGGGCTACTGGGACAGTTGGCCGAGCCTGCACGGGTCCACAGGGATGACCTACGAAAGTGACGGCGGCGGCAAGCGCGGCTTCAACTGGAAGCGCGACGACGGCACCATCGAGACGCTGCGCCTCGCCATCGCCAAGCACTTCACCGCCAGCCTCGCCACGCTGGAAACGAGCGCCGCGCACCGCGAGGAGCGGCTGAAGGATTATTACAAATTCTTCGGCGATGCTATCACCGAGGGGCGGGCGGGCAAGGATGGCTTGCGCACGGTGGTCATCGCGCCGGGAGACGATCCCGGTAGGACGGCCGAGTGCGTCGCCAACCTGCTGCGCCAGGGTGTCGAGGTGCGGCGTACGGCGGACAAACTGACGCTGGCCAACTCCCACGACTATTTCGCCGCCGGTGGTCCGGCCTCGGCACCCGCCTCGCGTGAGTTCCCAGCAGGCAGTTACGTGATCGACCTTGCCCAGCCGCAAGGACACATCGCGCGTACGCTCCTTTCGCCGGACGCGCCGCTCGACCCGGGGTTCGTCAAACGCCAGTTGGAGCGGCAGGCGCGCAACCTCAAGCGGGGCCGGCGGGAAGCTCTGGAGCAGCCGGAGTTCTACGACATCACGGCCTGGTGCGTGCCGCTCGCCTTCGGGGTGGAGGCGGCTTACAGCGCGGAAGCGCCTCCCGTGTCCGGCGAGAACACGTCGTCGGTGCGGCGCGCACAACCGGACGGCGTGGTGGCGTACGACGATCCCGTCCTCAATGCGGGGCCGAGAACGACCGGTAAATCCATGCAGGAGTTCGGGTCTGTGCCAGGAACAAAGGCGGTGACCGCCTACCTCTGGACGCCGGAAAGAGAGGGCGCGTACCGCCTGGCGTTCCGTCTGTTGCAGGAAGGATACCGGCTGGCCACTTCCACCGAGCCGCTGCGCGCGGGCGGCAGGGACTATCCCCGCGGCACGCTGCTGGCGCGCGTGGAGCGCAACCCCGCGAGCCTGCACGAGCGGGTCGCGGCGCTAGCCAAGGAATGCGGCGTGGCCGTCACCACGGCCGACACCGCCTACGTGGACAAAGGCAGCGTCGGACCCGGCTCGGAGGAAGTTGTTTCTCTGAAGGTGCCCAAAGTTGCGCTGATCGCCGGCGACCAGGCATCGCAGACCTCGTATGCGGAGATTTCCTATCTGCTGGGCAAGGACATGGGCGTGGAGTTCGTGCCGATGAGCGTGGACGCGTTCAAGGACGAGCGGATGGCGGACTTC
>CAXTMD010000024.1:409-12187 GCA_964245035.1 uncultured Chthoniobacterales bacterium | reverse complement strand
GTCCTGCCCGACGGCAGTGCCAAGCGATACGAGGCGGCCTTCGGCAAGGAGGGCGTCGACAAGCTCAAGGACTGGTGCAAGGACGGCGGCACGCTGGTGTGCGTGGGCGGCGCGGCGGGGTTCGCGGCGGACAAAAAGGTCAATCTTAGCGGCGCGCGGGTCGTCGGCGCGGACACCCTCGCCAAGCAGGACGATGACACCGACGACGACAAGGATCAGGACAAGGAGAAGCCCGCCGCCAAGGGCGACGACAAGGATGAGAAGGCGGAAGGCAAGCAGGCCGCGCCACCCAGCAAAGCCACCGACCCCGACAAAAAGAGCGAGGCCGACAAGCCGCCGGCCGAGGCGGAGGGCGGCAAGGAAGACGCTAACAAGCCAAAGCCGGGTGGGTTCGACCGGCGCAAGATTCCGCTCGCGGTGCCGGGGGCGATCTTCCGGGCGACCGTCAACCGCGACCATTTCCTGACCTACGGCTACGACCGCGACACGCTGCCGGTGCTGGTGGACACGGATCAGTTCCTCGCGCCGACCCGGCGCGGGGCCAACGTGCTGACCTTCCCGGCAGAGGGGAACCTGCGGCTGGCGGGCTTCGAGTGGCCCGACAACACGGAGCGGCTGCTGCACGGCACGGCAGCCGTGGTCGAGGAACCGCTCGGCGATGGGCACGTGATCCTCACCGCCAACGGTCCGAGCTACCGGATGTTCTGGCGCGCCACCACGCGGCTCTGGCTCAACAGCCTGCTCTACGCCCCAGCGATGCGCGGGGAAGGGGATTAGAAGCGTCGTAGTCGGGTAAACCTACTGGGTTAGGCTGCTGACGCGGCAGAGTTCTCCTAGGTGCAGCGCGATTCGCACAAGGGAGATTACCCTAAACCGTCTAAGAACCGCGTCGCCGACCGCTGCACGGCTTGGCGTTCCAACTCGCGGCGTCGTTCCCAGGCTTCCACGACCCGGCCCACCCGCGGGTTGTCGCGCAGGGCGTCCGCGTTGCGGCCGTGAAAGTCCCAGTACAGCGCGTTGAACGGACACGCGTCCGGCCCGGTTTTCTTGAGCGGCGAGTAGCGGCAGCCCTCGCAGTAATTGCTCATTTTGTGGATGTAGCCAGCCCCCGCCGCGTACGGCTTGGTGCCCACGTAGCCGCCGTCGGCGTGGAGGATGATGCCGAGCACGTTGGGCACCATCACCCAGTCGTAGGCATCCACCGTCATTTCCAAGTACCAGTCGAGCGCGGCCCGCGGCGCGATCCCGGCGATCAGCAGGAAGTTGCCCACGATCATCAACCGCTGGATGTGATGCATCCAGCCGAGTTCGACCGCCTGCGTGATGGCTTGGCGCAGGCAGTTCATCTCCGTCTCGCCGGTGTAGAACCACGCAGGTAGGGGGCGCTCGGCCGCAAAGAAATTTTCGTCCCGGTAGCCGGGGCCGCGGTGCCAGTACGCGCCGTTGATGAACTCGCGCCACCCGAGCACCTGGCGCACGTAACCCTCCACTGAGTTAATCGGCGCGCGGCCCGCCTCGTACGCGGCGAGCACGCGCTCGACGCACTCGCGCGGCGTCAGCAGCCCGAGGTTGAGCGCGGGCGAGAGCACCGAGTGGTACAACACCGGGTGACCCTGCGCGCTCACGTCCTCGTAGGGGCCGAAGTTTCCCAGCCGTTCCTCGACGAACCGGTCCAGCCAGCGCAAGGCCGCCGCACGGTCCACGGGAAACCAGAAGTCGCGCGCCCGGCCGGGGTGGTCGGCGAACAGGCGTTCCACGCCTGCGATCACCTCGCGTGTGATGGCGTCTGGCTCCTCACGGACGGGCACGGTGGACTGCGTCTGGCCGCTGGCGGCGTACTGGTGGTAGGTTTGGCGGTTGAGCGGGTCGTAGTTCCACTGGCCGCCGACGGGGCTGTTTTTCGGCATCAGCCAACCGGTGCGCCGCCGCATGCGCCGGTAGGGGTCTTCCATCGTGAGGTGCGCCTTGTCGCCGGCCCACACGGCGAAGTCGTCGCGTTCGAGGAGGAACTGCCGCGTCGGCACCGCGCGCACCGGCACGCCGAGCCGCCGCTCGAACTTCGGCAGCGCCGCGGTCATGGCGAAGTCGTTGGGCGCGGCGAGACGGATTTCGTCGGGATGGTGCTTGGCGACGTGCTGCGTCAGGCCGGCGAGGAAGTCGGGCGTGTCCTCGAACCGGTAATAATCCACCCGCCAGCCGGCCGCCTCCAGTTCGGCGGCGAAGTGGCGCATGCCGGCGTACACGAGGACGAGTTTTTGCTGGTGGTAGCGGACGACCTCCCCACGCGCCTTGGATTCGACGATGAGCACGACGCTGTCCGCCTTGTCGGCCGCGAGCAAGGCGGCGTTTTCGGGCGAGACCTGATCGGCCAGAATCCAGATCGTTGTGGGCATCGGGAAGCGTTACGCGTGCGGGCGGCCATGCTATGCTCCCGGCGTGCAGAAAAGCGAGCAAACGGCCGCCGCGCTCCTGGAGGAATACCGCCACCTGGTGCGCGCCGAACTGCCGCGCGTGGCCAAGGCGGGACACTGGACGCTGCGGCTTGACCACTGTTTTGCGCGGGTGATCCTCGACGGAGTGTTCGGCGGCTGTTGGTACGATCACCTGGAGCGCGGCCGGGGGCGTTCGGCGGAAAGCCAGCTCGACGCGGTGCAACTCCGGCAGGCGATCCAGCTTGCGCACGGGATGCTGTCCGGCGGCGACGCAGAGGTGCAGCGACTCAACGCGCAGAGTCTCGCGTGGCGCGGCAAAACGCGCGGGTGACGTGCGCAAGCCGCGCCAGCGGCATCGTCTCACTAGGTAGGGATGGCTCTCCGAGCCGCTCCCTAGATTTTCCGGCGAGGCGCGTCGCGCGCACGACGGTCATCCAAGCCAATCTGGGGACGGCTCGGAGAGCCATCAGGACCCTGTTGGGACGAACGCCTGCGGCGTGGATCGTCTCACCGACCCCGGTACGCGGCAGTTGCCCGGAGCGTCCAGTAGTACGCCGCCAGTTCCGTCGCTACAGCCCGGAAGGACACCGTCTCCAGCGCCCGCGCCTGGGCGTCGCGCCAGGTCTGGTCGTAGCGCTCGCGGTCACCGAGCAGGCCGGCGGTGAGTTCGACGAGGGCCGCGGGTTCCTTGTCGTGCCCGGCGAGCGCGGAAAACACGGTCTGCTCGACCGCTCCGTCGCCGCCGACGCACGGCACGCGGCAGAGCAGCGCATCGCCGGCCACCTGCCCGGGCACGCCGCTGCGGTCGAGTTGAAACACGAGTTTGTGCCGCGCCATCAGCCGCAGGTAATCCGTGTAAGGCAGCGGCCCGCGCACGATCCGCAAAGGCGCGTTTTCCTTCGGCGAGAACCCGAGCGCCGCGAGGGTCTTTGCCCCTTGGCGGCCTTCGGGGTTGAGCACGGTCACCGGTTCGCCCGTTCTTTCGTGGAGCGTGCGGGCAGCGAGCACGGCGCGCCCATGCTGGCGGGAAGGGACGCCAAACTCCCGCGTGCCGACAAAGATCCCCCGGCGTTGCGCGGGCGGGACGGAAAAGTTCCAGCGCGGATCGTCCACCGGGTACGGCGTCGGCAGAAACCGCACGGTGTCATCGTGTCCGTTGAGGAGGGCCTCCGCCGCAGGCTTGGGCCGCAGCGCCGCGAAGAAATCCACGAGCCACGGGGTGGACGCCAGGCACCCGTCCGCCTGCGCGGCAATCGCGACGAGACACCGCAGGTTCAAGCCCTGCGCCAACCGCCCGGCCACCTGCGCGGAGCCAGCTTCCTTGAACGTGACCGCCACCGTGCGGCCAGCCTTTTTCAACCAACGCAAACAGCGCAGCGCAGGCCCCAGATCCTGCCGCAGCAGGAGCAAGACCGGTCGGTCCGTGGCCAGCGCCTTGTCGCGGCGAGCGTGGAACGATCCACCCGTGCACGCCGCATAGGCATGATGGTTGACCGGCGGGTGCGGACTTCCGGGGGCATCAGGCTGCCCCGCCCCGGCGGGAAAATGCTGCTCCGGGTCCCGTCCACCGGGATTGAGGACGGCGAGGGAAAAGGAGTCGCCCTCCGCCGGCGGTTCTGCCGGGGTTGACGGTCGTCGGCGAAAAATCAACGTGCGGAATCCGTTTTCCGACGGGTACGCCAGCAGAACACGCCGCCCGCCGCCGCGAGGCCGAGCAACCCGGCATCAGCGTAGTGGCCGGACTTCGGAGGAACTGGCGCGGCGGCAACAGTCTGCACAGGGACAGGGGACGGTTTGGCAATGGCAACCTGCACGGGAGCAGGGGCCGGCGCGGCCGGAGCCTTCACGGCCACCCGTAGACCCGCCGCATCCGTGACGACGCTGCCCGCCGGGGGCGGCGTGGCGAGCGCGGTCGGCGCGGCGGCCGGCTTGAACTGGCTGATCGTGCCGTCGAGCGGGAACGCCCCCGACTGCGTGTCCGGTTGGCCCGACGGCAGCATGGTTTGCTGCGCGTAGTCCGCTCCGGCTTGCTCGGCGGCCCAGCAGTATTTGCAGGCCCGGGCGGCGGAGGCACCGAGCAGCGTGGACAGGCCAAGCAGGGCCACGGTCTGGGAGAGACGGCGGGTGTTCATGCGTTGCTGCCACACGATAGCAGGTCGGCGCATCGTTTCAATCCGCAACGGAGGGCAAAATATCCCGCTTGCCGCGTGCGCGTTGCCGCCCCAATCTCCTGCCATGAGCTGCCACCACGAAACCGTCGAGCGCGACGGCCACACCCTCGACGTGTTGACCGACGATGCCACCGGCGCGCGTCTGACCGTCGACCGGCTCGGCGCGCAGCCCATCAGCCTCGCCCGGCGCGGCGCAGACGGCGTGTGGACGGGGTTCCTCTGGCAGGACGGCGTGGTCTCGCCCCCGCCGTCCGCGTGGGTCGGGCATTGTCCGGTGATGGGATACTACATCCACCGGCTACTGAACGGGCAGACCTCCTACCGCGGCCACGAAATCCGCGGCGGCACGCACTCGTTCCTGCGGACGAAGACCTTCGCGGAGCCGGAGTTCGCGGCGGGCGGGCTGACGTACACCATGACGCCGGATGGTTACGAGGCGCACGAGTACCCCTACCGCGTGACGATGCGCCTGACGTACACCCTCGAACCGGACGGCGCGTGGCGGACGCGGTTCCGCTTCGAGAGCGGCGAACCGGAGGTCAGCACGCACGTTTCCTTCGGGCTGCACCCGGGCTTCGCGCTCGGCTCGCTGGTGGAGGCGCAGGTTCTCCTGCCGCCCGGGTTGTACCGGCGGCACCTCGCGCCGGGCAATTTCCTATCGGGCGAGACCGTGGACGTCCCGCACCCCGGCGGGCCGATGCCCTTCGACAAATCCCGGCTGGTCGACTCCTACCTGCTGGAACTCGTGGAAGTGCCGGACCCGACCTTTGTGGTGGACGACGCGCGCGGCGGCCGACGCACGGAACTGCGCTACGCCCAAGCCCCCTTCGTCACGCTCTGGAGCGACGGACACGATTACATCTGCGTAGAGCCGTGCTGGGGCATGCCGGACGCACACCGACAAGTCCCCTTCGAGCAAAAGCTGGGCATCCAGGAAATCACGCCGGGAGGAACGCTGGAGAAGGAATTTACAATTCTCCCTGCCTTGCAGGCTCGCTGACGGGTTTGTGCCCGGGACTAGGAGCGACGCTTCGTTTCGGCCTGCTCGGAACCAAACACCAGAGTACCACCGTAAAAAGCGCAGCGTCGCCGATCAAGTCGGCAAAACCTCTGGCGGGTGCGTGCGGAAAGCAGAACTTCCAGATTTGATCCACCGCCGCGAAGGAGGCGAAGTAAATGGAGAACGAGATAGCCGCCCAGGCAGACGGGTGGCGGCCAAAGAACCATTGCAAAATCACCCGGAACTTTCTGCGTTGGTCCGGCTTGCCCATTGCTTCCATCTCGCCCAATAAATGAACATGCGTCAAGTCGGCATCGGGATCGCGGGCCTCGGCACGGTCGGGGCGGGGGTGTACAAACACGTCGCGCAAAACCGCGCCTTGCTCACCGAACGTATCGGCGCGGAACTCGTCATCCGCCGCGCGGTCGTGCGCGACGTGCACAAGCCTCGCGTCGCCGGCCCGCCGCCCGCCGAACTGACCACCCGCTGGCAGGACCTCATCGACGATCCGGGCGTGGAGATCGTCGTCGAACTGATGGGCGGCATCGACGAACCCCTGGCGCTCATTAACGCCGCCATCGACGCGGGCAAGGTGGTCGTCACCGGCAACAAGGCGCTGCTGGCCGAGCACGGCAGGGAAATCTTCGCCCGCGCCGCCGAGCGGAAGGTGCCCGTGTTTTTCGAGGCCTCGACGGCCGGGGGCATCCCGATCATCAAGACGATCCGCGAGGCGCTCATCGCCAACCACCTCGTCAGCCTCCACGGCATCATCAACGGAACGAGCAATTACATCCTTACCCGCATGACCGACGCCGGGCTGGACTTCGCCGACGCGCTCGCCGAGGCGCAGGCGCACGGCTACGCGGAGGCCGACCCGACGCTGGACATCAACGGCTGGGACGCCGCGCACAAGGCCGTCATCCTCGCCTCGCTGGCCTACGGGTTCTGGGTGGAAACGGACAAGATCTTCGTGGAAGGCATCGACCGGGTGACCGCCACGGACATCCGCTTTGCCGGCGAACTCGGCTACCGGGTCAAGCTGCTGGCCATCATCAAGGCCGAGGACGGCGTGGAGGTGCGCGTGCACCCGACCCTGATCCCGAAAACACACGTGCTGGCGTCCGTGTCGGGCGTGTTCAACGCCGTGCGCGTGTGCGGCGACGTGGTGGGCGAGACGCTTTTCTACGGACGCGGCGCGGGGCAGGACCCGACGGCGAGCGCGGTGATCAGCGACCTCGCGGAGGCCGCCGTCGCTTTGGGGGGCCAGCACCGCACGTATGGGTTCACTCCGCACGGGTTGTACGGGACGTGCCGGCCGCTGGCGGAGATCGTCTCGCGCTACTACCTGCGCCTGGCGGTGGAAGACCGGCCAGGCGTGCTCGCGCAGGTGGCAGGCATCCTCGGCGCGCACGGGATCGGGATTTCGTCGGTGGTGCAGCCCGAGACGCACGACGATCAGGGGCGCGCGCAGTTGGTGCTCATGCTCGACCGGGCCAGCCACCGGCAGATGCAGACTGCGCTGGGCGAAATCCTGCGGTTGGCGTGCGTGATGCCGCCGGCGGCGCTGCTGCGGGTGGAGTCGTTTGAGGCAAAATAATCGCCCGGGAATCTGCGGACCTCTTCACCGCCCCATCAGGCCGAGATACCAGCCGACAATCCCCGGCCCGGCGAACATCCACAGCAATGCGCCGACCGAGAGATACGGGCCAAACGGAATCTTGAGCGAACGCGTCTTTGGCCCCGACAGCAGCAGAGCGATCCCCACCACCGAGCCAACCATTGACGCCGCGGCCACGGTGAACAGCACCGCCTTCCAACCCAAAAACGCGCCGATCCCGGCGATGAAGTACACGTCGCCAAAGCCCATCGCCTCGCGCGGGAAAACGTACTCTGTCAACCGGCCGGAAAAGGCGTCGAGCTTGTCGAGCGGGTAGGTCTCGCCGTCGACTTCGAGCCGGTTCCAGAAGCAGCGCAGGGTCGCCGTCTCGAAACGGCGTCCGGCGAGCTGGAGGCTCTCGCACAGGAGGACTAACTGGTCCTGCGGGCGGGTGAAAAACTCGCTCCACCGCTCCTTGTCCCCGCCGAGGTTGATCTCGGCGTCGTTGCCCTCCGCCGTCGGCTGCCAGGTAAAATCCGCCGGCTCGGGCAGCACGATCCGCTTTTTGCCGAACGCCAGCTTGCCCGCCTCGACCACGCCCCACAGCAGCGCGAAGCCCACCGTCGCGCCGGTCAGCGACCAGAGAAAGCCGGCCACGTGGGACTCCTCGCCCATCAGCAGCGGCATCCCGAAGCTCAGGATCAACCCCGTGCCCAGGCACCCGAAGGTGATCTCGTGCGGGATGATGAAATGATCGAAGTCGATGAACGTGGCGACGATCACCAGCGACACGAAAATCCAGTACGGAAACACCAGGACCCAGGTGTCGTAGAACCGCTGCCAAATGAAAAAGAAGAGCAGCGCCGTGAGCGCCTCCACCAACGGGTAGCGCGCAGCGATGGGCTGGCCGCAGTACGCGCAGCGGCCCCGCAACGCGAGCCAGGAGAGCACGGGCAGGTTGTGGTACCACTTGATCTGCGTCTTGCAGTGGGGACAAAAGGAACGACTCGGCTGGTTGACTGCCATCCCCAACGGCAGCCGGTAGATGCAGACGTTCAGGAACGAGCCGACGATGGCCCCGATCCCCAGGGAAAAAACGTCAAACAGCCGGTCGTAGTAAACCGTCGGGAGCGATGGAGGGGCAGGGGTCACTGCGGGCCGTTTATTCTCCGCGCGCCTTGGCTTTCTTGCGCTCGCACTCCTCCTGCAAGCGGCGCACCTCGCGCGCGAGCTGGTCGCGGAGTTCCTCGACTTCGCCCGCGCTGCCGGCGGCGAGGGCCTTCTGGAGCTGCGCCTGGAGGAACACTTCCCGCTCGGCGATCTTGGCCCGGTACGTCGATTCGATCTCGGCGATGGCGGCGCGCTGTTCGTCGGTGACCTTCACGCTGGGAGACTGTTTCTCCAGGCGCTCCATGGCGAGTTCGTAGGCGGATTTCATGGCGGGGAAAAGCTGCGCTTACTCTGGCCGGAGCCTTCCAGAATGCAAGGTGGAAGCAACCGCCGTTCCCCGCGGGGACGTACCGTCTGTTTCCTTCCATGCACGCTCCCGTCCGCCTCATTAGCACCGACTTCGACGGCACGCTCGTCGAACACGGCAACCCGGCCCCGTTTTCCCCGCTGCTCGTGGAAATCCTCACCACCCTGCGCGGGCGCGGTGTGCGGTGGGCGATCAACACCGGGCGCACGCTGCCGTGGCTCGTCGACGGGCTCCAGGCGTTCTCGCTGCCGATCCACCCCGACTTCGCCATCACCGCCGAACGCGAAATCCACCAGCCCGGTGCCAACGGCCACGGCTGGCGCGATCTCGGCGACTGGAACGCCGTCTGCGCCCGGCGGCACGACGAACTTTTCACCGCCGCCGCTCCGCTGCTCGCGGACATCGTGCGCTTCGTCGAGTGCGAGACGCACGCCGACCTGCGCTTCGCGCGCCACGCCGACCCGCGCGGTGGCAACCCCACGCGCGACCCCCGCGAACTCTCCGGCCTGGTGGCGACCAGCGACGCCGAGATGGACCGCATCGCCGGGTTCGTGGACGGCGTCCGCTCGCAGGTGCCGGAACTCTCGTACCAGCGCAACTCCATCTACCTGAGCTTCTGCCACGTGGCCTACGACAAAGGCACGACGCTCGCCGAGTTGGGCCGCCAGATCGGCGTGGGGCGCGAATCCATCTTCGCCATCGGCGACCACCAGAACGACGTGCCGATGCTCACCGGCCAGCACGCCGGGCACGTCGCGTGCCCGGGCAATTCCATCGAGAGCGTCAAGGCGACGGTGCGCGCCGCTGGCGGCTACGTGGCGGAGGCAGGTTACAGTGCGGGCGTGATCGAGGCCTTGCGCCACTGCTGCGCAGAACTCTGACGCACGCGGAGTACGTTCATCGGAAAGTGCCGTCGGTGAAGCTGCCCTTGAGCATCTCACGCGCCTGGTTTTCCTTCTCGCGGCGAGGGGCTTCGAGTTCGTCCCACTTCGGGCGGTTTACGAACACCAGGACGGCTCCGCGCGCGTCCGAACCGCTCTTGTAGAGGCAATAGGCTCGCTTGCTGGCCCACTCGCGGATTTCGAGCTGCGCGCTGGACTTGGGGAGGGTGCGGGTTTCCATCGTGTGGTCGGTGCCGTACCTTCTTTCGAGCACCTTCAGCAACCGCGCCACGTTGCCGGTGCCCTGCACGTCGAGGTCGACGGAATACAGCGCGCCCTCAAAGAAATTGTAGGTGATCCCGGCCAACGGCACCCCGCCAAATTCCATCTTGTCCGTCGGGCGGACGTAGCTCTGGAAACGGCCCGTGTCGTCCGTGTTTTTCAGACCCTGGAAGGTTTTCACGGAGGCCCCGAGTTGGGCGTCGGGCAAGCCGTTCTCGCGGTCGAGGTCGGCGACGCTGCCGTCCGCGTAGGCGTGCAGGGTGAGGGCGAAGATGGCCGCGGCGGTCGTCAGGCTGATGCGCTTCACGAGTCCTTGCATACCTCCGGCCGCGCCCGGAGGCAAGTCCGGCCGTGCTGGTGCGCGAACACGATTTCGTCTTTGCCATGATCGCAAGAACCATCCCCCGTCGTTTTCTGCCGCTTGCCGCCGTCCTCGTCCTCCTGCCCGCGAGCGTGCCCGCCGGGGAACCATCCACGCCGGCCGTCGCGCCGGAACGCGGCAAGGAGGTGCTCGTCATCAAGGATAGCAAGGACGCGCAGACCTTCAACGCCGAGGGGCAGGACGTGACGGTCAACGGCAGCCACAACCGCGTCACCATCAAAGGCAGCTGCCACGCGCTGACCGTCAGCGGCGACGCCAACGCCGTTTCGCTCGAAGGCGTGTCCAGCATCTCGGTCACGGGCGAGGGCAACGAGATCAGTTGGTCCAAGGCCGTCGATGGCGAGCGGCCCCAGGTCACCGACCACGGCAAGAGCAACCGGGTCACGCACGCGGGCGGCAAGTCGGAGTAGAGGAAGGGAAGCGGACGCCTCTCCAAAGCACGCGCCCCTTCTTTTTCTGTCATCCTGAGGCGAGTGCAACGAGCCGGAGGACCTCGCCGGGAGGTACAAGCGCCCTTTCTGCTCGCAGCCCGCGCAGAGAACCAACGGCGGTCTGGCCGAAGGCGAAAAGCTGGCGTGTACCCCGCGGCGAGGTCCTTCGGCTCGTTTACACTCGCCTCAGGATGACAGAGCGTTTTTGGTGTCGCGCTCGGAGTTTGTCACCCCTCACGGCGTCGCCAGTTGGTAGGCGCGCACCCAGTCCACTTCCATCGTCTGCGGGAACACCGTCGCGGCGTTCGGCGGCCCCGGCCACGCGCCGCCCACGGCCACGTTGAACAGGAAGTGAAACTTCTGGTTGAACGGCGCGGGGAACGCTGCGCTGACCGTGTTCCATTTGGTTTGCGTCTGGAACAGTTTGCCGTCCACGTACCAGCGGATTTCGCCCTCCTGCCACTCGACGGCGTAGACGTGGAAGTCGTCGCTGAAATCGCCGTTGGGCAGCGTGAGCTTGTCGCCCGTGTGGACGTTGTGCGGCCACTTGTCGCCGTAATGCAGGGTGCCGTACGTGATGTTGGGCTTGTCGCCGATGACCTCCGAGATGTCGATCTCGCCGCTGAGCGGCCACTCGCCGTAGACCTTGGCCGTGGGCAGCATCCAGAACGCCGGCCACATCCCCTTGCCCTTGGGCATCTTGATGCGCGCCTCGAACCGCCCGTACTGCCAACTGGCCGGTTCCTTGCTGAAAATGCGCGCCGAGGTGTAGTCCTTCTTGCCGTCGGGTCCCTGGAACTTTTCCTTGGCGGCGGTGATCACCATCTTGCCGTCGTGCACCGAGAGGTTCTGCGGACGGTCGGTGTAGTATTGCAATTCGTTGTTGCCGCCGCCCTTGCCGTTGACCTCAAACTCCCATTTGGACAGGTCCAGTTTGTCCCCGTTGAACTCGTCCGACCACACCAGCTTCCACTTCTTGTCCACCGGCGCGCCGGCCATGGGGGCGGTGATGGCAGCGGGGTTCGCGGTTGGCGGAGCGGCAGGTGCTGCGGCCGTCGCCGGGTTGGCCAACCGGTTCTGCGCGGCCAGGAACTTCGCCTTCTGGTCGGCCGTCTCGAAGTGGAC
>CAXTMD010000024.1:0-383 GCA_964245035.1 uncultured Chthoniobacterales bacterium | reverse complement strand
GGGAGGGTGTAGGACAGCGGGTCGGTGTCTTGCGCGGCGGCGCGGAACGCTAGGCTGGCGACTAGCGGCAGGAGGAAGAGCTTTCGCATGGAGGAGGTTTGCCCCAGGCTGACCATTTTGCGGCGACAGGGCAAGACATGTAGTGGTGAATGGTTCACCTTGGTCGATGCGGCCCGCCAGCTTCGCCACGCATCCAAACTTGGCCATGGTGATGCGCGGAACCTCTTGCCCGTCCCCACCCATCTGAACGCGCCGACCGTGCCGATTGCAATCGGCGGGCTTTGCGCCCCACTGTCCCAACCCCCCTCCTTATGGCTGAAGGCGAATGGATCGAGACCGACGTACCCGCACGCATGGACCGGCTGCCGTGGAGCCGTTGGCAC
>CAXTMD010000023.1:0-20186 GCA_964245035.1 uncultured Chthoniobacterales bacterium | reverse complement strand
CGGCGCTGGAAAGAAGGCTCGGCCCATTTCAGCCTCTCACCCGGACGGCCCCAACGCCGACGCCAAAGAAGGCGTATCAGCACCAGCCGATGCAGAAGGATGCCTGCAAGCTGTACGCGCAGTACCAGGGCGCGCGGCGTGAGGCGAAGGAAACGCAGACCCGTCGACTCGCGCAGGCGCTCGCCGACCATCGCCACCGGGTAGGGCAGGCGACTTTCGCCTACCGGACCCAACGCGCGATCATCGGACTCAGCCGCCGCGGCACGGTCAACACGCTGATGTTGCAAATGCACCGTGCGAATCGGACATCGAAGCTGACTGCCAGCTTTGCAGTCTACAAAGCGGAGCGCAAAATCATCTATCAGGAGACAAAGCTGCTCGCGTGGAACGACTGGCTCATGAGTCAGGCAGCCAGTGGGAGCAAGCCTGCCTTGACGCTTCTCCAGGGCCGGGCCGCCAAACGCTCGAGGCCCTTTTTTCCTGCGCAGCCCGCCAAGCCAATCAGCCATGCCAATGCGAGACCGAACTATCGACACCCCGGCGTCATCCGGACCACCATCACCGCCAAACCCGACTACCGGCGCGACGAACTCCGCCGCGCGCCCGCTGCCCCCCGGCCCGACTACCACCAACGACCTGCCCTCGGGAGCCGACTCCTCGGACGAGCCGCCGCTTTATTGCAGTCCCGTCTTGGCCGCACTGGAAGAAGAGCACCGGCCGGACCCCTCGCCAGCGTGCGAGACGTGTCCGGTCTCGATGTGGTTTACGACCGCCCGGGAGCTGAAGTGCTTTTGCGCACGCATGAGCCTGATCGTCTGGGATCGCAAGAGCGCCGCGACCCCGATCCTGCAATGCGACGGCCGGGAAGCGGCGCTGGTCGAACTGGCCATCAAGAAAGCGAAGGCGGAAGCGCGGGCCGCGGCAAAGGCCGGCAAGCGGGTGACGTGAAAACGCCGCCGTTGCCGGCGTACGTCACGCGAGGAGGAACGGTGCGCGGAGTAATTGCCACCGCCTCAAAACTCGTTGAACGCGCGAAAGGATGGACACGCGGACAATAATACAGCTAAACTCAACAGACCGTCGGCAGTTTAGCCGCTAAACCATGAAACTTAGCCGTCCCAGCCATCCCCAACTTCAGCAGCGCGCCCCCAGCATCAGCTTCCAGCGGAAGCTCACTCTTTTCAGTGGTTCCATCGCCGCCGGTCTGGTGGCCGCGACCCAGGTGTTCGCCTGGCGGGTCCACTTCTCGCCCGCGCTCGGTGCGAGCTGGCACCACCTCTATCTGCCGTGGAAGATCGTCGCGTGGCAACTGCAGTGGGGGACAGCGCTCCAACGGCAGCTGACGCCAGCGTGGGGAGCGGGGATGCTCGTCATCGGGATCGGCATCCTGGCGTTGTCACTCATGCAAACGGCGGCCCGTCATTCCGGACGCGCGATGGCGAATCTGCACGGCTCAGCACGCTGGGCAAACGCCAAGGACATCGCCGGGGCGGGGCTGTTGGAAGGGCGGGGGGTGTACGTCGGCTCGTGGATCAACGACCAGGGCGAGCAAATCTACCTGCGCCACGACGGGCACGAACACGTGCTCGCGTTCGCGCCGACGCGTTCCGGCAAGGGGGTGGGACTCGTCATCCCGACGTTGCTGGCCTGGAACCAATCTGCGGTGGTGACGGACCTGAAGGGGGAACTCTGGGCGCTGACGGCCGGCTGGCGCCAAAAGCACGCCGGCCAAAAGGTGCTGCGCTTCGAGCCTGCGAGCTTGAGCGGCAGCGTCGCTTGGAACCCGCTCGATGAAATCCGCATCGGCACCGAACACGAGGTGGGCGACGTGCAGAACCTTTCCACCCTGATCGTCGACCCGGACGGCAAGGGGCTGGAAGACCACTGGTCCAAAACCGCGCAGGCGCTCTTGGTGGGGGTGATCCTGCACGTCGTCTGGCGGGCAAAGAACGGCGACGGCAATGCGGCCACGCTGCCCGAAGTGGACCGGATGCTGGCGGACCCGAGCCGGCCCATCGCAGACCTGTGGACGGAGATGATTGAGTACGGCCACGTGCGCGGCGAGGTCCATCCCGTCGTCGGAGCCGTCGGCCGGGACATGATCGACCGACCGGAAAAGGAGGCGGGCTCCGTGCTCTCGACCGCGAAGTCGTACCTGTCGCTCTACCGCGATCCGGTCGTCGGACGCAACGTCGCGCGCTCCGACTTCAAGATCAAAGATCTGATGCACCACGGCACGGCGGTGAGCCTCTACATCATCACGCAGCCAACCGACAAGGCCCGGCTGCGCCCGCTGGTGCGGGTGCTCATCAACATGATCATCCGGCTGTCCGCCGACAAGATGGCCTTCGAGAAAGGGCGGCCCAAGGCAGAATATAAGCACCGGCTCCTGTTGATGATGGACGAGTTCCCGTCGCTCGGGAAACTCGACATCATGCAGGAGTCGCTCGCCTTCATCGCGGGTTACGGCATCCGCTGCTACCTGATCATCCAGGACTTGAGCCAGCTCCACGCGGCCTACGGCAAAGAGGAATCCATCACGAGCAATTGCCACATCCAAAACGCCTTTCCTCCGAACCGCCTGGAAACGGCGGACCACCTTTCCAAGCTGACCGGTACGACGACCGTCATCAAAGAGCAGGCGACCACCAGCGGCAAGCGGCTCGGCATGTGGCTCGGACAGGTTTCCACGACCTTCCAGGAAGTGCAGCGCCCGCTTCTGACCACCGACGAGGCCTTGCGCATGCCGGGGCCCAAGAAGGATGCCGACGGCGGCATCAAGGAACCCGGCGACATGGTCGTCTACGTCACCGGTTTTCCGGCCATCTACGGCAAGCAGCCGCTCTACTACCAGGACAAGGTGTTCCAGAAGCGGGCCGAGGTGCCCGCCCCCAAGCAGAGTGACCGGATCACCCTCGCTCAAACTCAAACCAAGGCGGAGATGGTTACCCTATGAGCACGGCCAACAGCGTGACCGGCTTCCTGCTGTTTTTGTTCGCGGGTGGTGCGCTGCGGCTCTACCTGGAGAAGCGCGAGGCACTAGTTCCTACAATCGAGAATCGCTTCGACGTTCCGGCGCTCGCCACGCTGGCGCATCAACTCGCGCGAAGCGGAATGGAAGTGCGTGAAGCCGCGGTCCAAACGGTTGGCGCTGTCACCAGGACCAGGGAGGTGCACCTCACCGAGCAGGACCAACAACGGCTCATCGCTCTGGTTGCCGACGCGGTGTACCAGCTAGAACGCCAATGAAAAGATTCCTTCTACCCATGTGGGCGGTCGGCGTGGCCGCCTGTATCCAAGGTGGGTTGTTTGCCGGCGGGATCGTGATCAACGACACGCCGAGCTTGCCCGAAGGTTTCTACCGCCGGCAAGCGCGCCCAGTGGAACGGGGTTGCTTCGTCCTCTTCCGGCTTCCCGCCGGCCCTCTCTCTGCGCGCCCGTACGCCAGGGAGCGGCTGATCAAGCAAGTCGTGGCGGTGGAGGGCGACCGTGTCTCCATCGCGGCAGCAGGAGTCACCGTCAACGGACGGCGGCTCGCCAACAGCGCGCAGCTACCGGTGGACCGGGCAGGGGAGCCGTTGCCGGGGCTCGTCGTGACCGAGCACGTTCTCGGAAAAGACGAGCTGCTGACCATGAGCACCTACAACGCCCGTTCGTTCGACAGTCGCTATTTCGGTGTGGTGCCAAGGGGATGCGTCGTCGCCGTGGTCGCGCCCGTGCTCACTTGGTGAATTCACTTGTCATGCTTCCACCCTACAAATCGAAAGTCACGGCCGAACCGTTGCCCGCCGGTTTAGCGGCTAAACCGGCACCCGCGTCGGAAGGAAAGCGTTCAATGGGACGGGGCGGTAGCGGCGAGGGGAGAACAGGTTGCAGGGCGGGGCAAGGTCATTTGGAAACCGCATTCATTCTTGAAGGTACCGGGCTTGCTGTTTAATCCTCCATCAAACTTCAGGCCGCTCACCCTTCAGATTCGCTCCCTACGCCCATGAGTCTTCCCAAGCCAAAGGACATTGACCCTCAGGACATCGACATTGTCGCCGCAAAGTTTATCGACGCCCAAACGCCCGGATTCGAGGCGGAGTTTACCTTGGATGAAGCCGAGGAAGCCGGAGCGTTCGTGGAAGACGCCTTGAGCGAAGCGGACGCCAAGGAAAGCGCCGAGGAACCGCGGTAAACCAACGCCCCCTTGGCCCTATGCCTACCGAGAAGAAAGCGTTTCACGAGATCGTCGCCGAGAAGCTCATCGAGCAGCTCCGGCAACACACCGCTCCCTGGCAGAAGCCGTGGGCAGCCGGTGAAGCGTACCTGCCCTACAACCCAACCAGCGGCAAGACCTACAAAGGCATCAACTCGATCCAGCTCCTTTCCGAGCAGCGAACCGATCCGCGTTGGCTGACCTACAAGCAGGCCAACGACGCGGGCGCACAGGTGCGCCGGGGCGAGAAGGGCACGTTGGTTCAATACTGGAAGTTCGAGGAGGAACGCGCGGTGAAGGACGCCAAGGGCAAGCCCGTGCTGGACGCCCAGGGCGACGCTAGGAAGGAAACCGTGCAGTTGCGCCAGCCGCGCGTGTTCTTTGCCACGGTCTTCAACGCCGAGCAGATCGACGGGCTGCCTCCCTTGGAACGCCGCCCGGTCACGTGGAACGCCGAGGAAGCCGCCGAGGCGCGCCTGAGCCTCGCCACCCTCAAGCACGACCAGGTCGACGGAGCCTCGTACCACCGTGGTCAGGATGTCATCCGGATGCCCGCGCGCAGCCAGTTCCCCGATGCCGCCAGCTACTACCACGTCGGCTTCCACGAACTCTCGCACTGGACGGGCCATCCCAGCCGGATGAACCGCGAAGGCCATCCCTTTGGCTCTCCCGAGTACGCCCGCGAGGAACTCCGCGCCGAGATCGCGAGCCTCCTGATCGGCGACGAGATCGGCATCGGCCACGAACCCAAGCGCAACGCCGTGGCTTACCTGCAATCCTGGCTGACCGATCTCCAGGAGCGGCCGCTGGAGGTGTTCCGCGCCGCGGCCGACGCCGAGAAGATCCGCACGTTCATCAACGAGCGCGTGGAGGAACGCAGCCTCCCCAAAGACCAAGCCCAAGCCCCTGCTCAAAAGCGCATGCAACCGTCCGCTGCCAAGTCCGCCGCACCCAAAAAAGAAAACGTCTCCCAACGGGTTTATCTCGCCGTGCCCTACGGAGAAAAGAACGCTGCCAAAGCCCTCGGTGCACGCTGGGACGCCGAGAAGAAGTCGTGGTACGCCGTCAGTCAGGAAGACGCGGCAAAACTCTCGCGTTGGCTGCCGGAAAACCAGCAGGCGGGGCAGGGGGCAGCCTTGAGCCCGCGCGACGAATTCGCCCTGGCGCTCAAGAGCCTCGGGATGGAATTAGGGAACGAACATCCGGTGCTCGATGGCAAACCGCGCCGGATCGTCGTCACGGGCGACCGCAAAGGCGAGGCCGCCGGGTTCTACGTCGGCTACCTCGACGGGCATCCGGCGGGCTACGCCAAGAACAACCGGACCGGGGAAGAGGTGCGGTGGAAGTGCAAAGGCTACGCGCTGGACGAAGACAAGAAGGCAGCACTCGCCGCCGAAGCCGCCGCCAAGCTCCAGCTGCGCGAACAGCAGACGTACGAGCAGCAGAGCGATGCCGCCCGGCGTGTGGAACAGCAGTTGCGCGGGGCGAAGCAGGCCCGCAGCACGCCGTACTTGGAAGCCAAGCAGGTGTCGGCGACCAAGGGGGTTTTCGTGGACAAGGAAAGCAAAACCCTCCTCGTGCCCGGATACGACGCCGACGGCAAAATCTGGACGGCGCAGTATATCCAGGAAGACGGCACCAAGCGCTTCGCCAAGGGCACCCGCAAGGAAGGCTGCTTCCACGTGGTCGGCGGCATGGCCGAGTGTCAACGCGCCTCCGCCATCGTCGTGGCAGAAGGCTACGCGACCGCGAACGTCCTCGCCGAAGCCATGGACCGTAAAGTCGCCGTGGTCAGCGCGTTCGACGCCGGCAACCTCGAATCCGTGGCGGTGGCGTTGCGGGAAAAGTTCCCGGGCAAGGTCCTGATCATCGCCGGAGACGACGACCGCGCCGAGCCCGGGAAAAACCCCGGGCGCGACCACGCCCTCAAAGCAGCCCAGGCCGTGGGAGCGCCGTGCGTCTTCCCAACTTTTGCCACGGGTGAACAGGCGGGCGATCCGAAGCGTTTCAGCGACTTCTGCGACGTGAAGGTCAACAGCGTCCTCGGGTTGGATGGATTGAAGGAGCAGCTTGGTCTGCTTTTGGAAAAGATCTTGGGCGAGCAGGAGCAAGGGGCGACCGCCACCAAGGAGCGTGACAACCAGACCCAGGTCAAAGGACGTGCAGGGAAGGGCGAGGTGACGCGATGACCGGGACTGCCACGCAGGCGCGGGGACTGGAGAAACTGCGCCGAGAGTGTGGCGACGTGTTCTTGCGGGCTCTGGATGACACGCGCACCATCGAGATCCTGCTCAACGCCGACGGCAAGCTGTGGCAGGAGAAGCTCGGCGAGCGCTTGGCAGTCGTCGGCAGCATGACCGCTTCCCAGGGCGAAGCGATCATCCGCACGGTGGCCGCTTCCTTGGGGATGACGATCACCCAGCAGTACCCGGTGATCGAAGGGGAGTTCCCCTTGGACGGCTCCCGATTTGCAGGCCAGCTCCCGCCCATCGTCGGCGCACCGACTTTCGCGATCCGCAAAAAGGCCAGCGCGATCTTCACCCTCGCCGAGTACGTCCAGGCCGGGATCATGACTGACGAACACCGCCGCGTGATCGTCGAAGCCGTGACCGCGCACCGCAACATTCTGGTCGTCGGCGGCACGGGCAGCGGCAAGACCACGCTGACCAACGCGATCATCGACGAGATCGTCCGGCAGAATGCACACGAACGCATCGTGATCATTGAGGACACCGGCGAAATCCAGTGCGCCGCGCCCAACAGCGTCACCTACCACACGACCAGCGAAATCCCGATGACCAAGCTCTTGCGCACGACCTTGCGGATGCGGCCCGACCGCATCCTGGTCGGCGAGGTGCGCGGACCGGAAGCACTCGACCTGCTCATGGCCTGGAACACGGGGCACGAGGGTGGGGTAGCCACGATCCATGCCAACGATGCGCTGGCAGGCCTGAGCCGTCTGGCCACGCTGATCTCCATGCACCCCGACTCGCCGCGGCCCATTGAGCCCCTCATCGGGGAGGCGGTACACCTGCTCATCCACATCGCCAAGACGACGGCGGAAGGTTCCCGGCGCATCAACGCCATCGTGTCGGTTAACGGATACGCCGATGGAGCGTATGCCACGGCTTCCTGTTGAGCTTGGGGGCAGCCGGGTTGTTTACTTCGGCTCCGATTCTTTGAGCAACTGCACGAGGTCTGCCTTCCAGACTCTGGCGACCGTGTGCGTGCCGTGACCGCGCGTGTCCGGGCCTTCGGGAATCAGGATCGCCCGACCGTGCAGCACGTGGCCGATCTCGCGCTCCATGATGCCCTGGTCCGGCGGGTTGATGAGGTCGTCCGCCGAGTTGACTGCCAAGAGTGGAGCGCGGATGGCTGCCAAGTTCTTCGACGGATTGTAGTCGTAGGAGCTTTCGATGGCGTAGAGGAAGTCGTTGGCATCATCCACCTTCATCGCCCGGTCGGTGAACTCGTCCAGTGCCTTGTCGGCCGCTTCGTCCGTGGGGTAGGCGTCGCTGCGGCGCTTGGGGTTGTCGCTCACGAAGAAAAGCATCCCGATGGCCGTGCGCAACGAGCTTGGCTGCGTCTGGTAGTCACCATTCGCCCATTCTTTGTCACCGCGGATCGCTTCGGAGATCATGCGCCGCCACACGCGGTTGCGCCCGCCGATGGGCGCGGGCAGGCTGGCCAGGGGCATGAGCGCGTCCATCATGTCGGGGTACGCCTCGCCCCACATCCACGTGTGCATGCCGCCCATGCTCGTGCCCATGACCAGGCGTAGGTGGTTGACGTGCAACCCGTCCGCCACGAGACGGTGCTCGGCGTCCACCATGTCGGCGTACTGGTAGTTGGGGAACCGGGCGTGCAGCCCTTCGCTCGGGTGACTCGACTCGCCGTGGCCGATGTCGTCGGGCAGGATGACGTAGAACTTCGTTACGTCGAGCGGCTGGCCCGGTCCGAACAACTCGCCTGCAAAGATGTCGCCCATGAACTGCGAGCCGCTGCCGGTGGTGCCGTGCATGATGAGCACCGCGTTGCGGACCACGCCGTTGTCGTCACGTTGCGGACTGCCCAGCGTGCGGTAGTGAATCTTCAGTTCCGGCAAGCTTTGGCCGGAGACGAAGTGGAAATCCTTGATGACGTAGTTGCCATGTGTTGGTGACGGGAGGTCGGCGGCGACGGCGTCTGGTTGTAGTAGCAACGAGGATAAACAAGCCGCGAAGGCGAGAGCAGGAAATCTGGTTGGCACGGTGCGAACGCTATCCCGGCCCGCAGGTCACGACAAACGCCGTGGCGACGGGATTTTCTCTCTGACACCACCTGCTCACCGCGCTTGCCCGCGTCCTTGGGACCAAGCGGACCTCGCCCAAACGACCCGGCAACTTCCCCGTGGTTGGTGGAATCTCGGCGCGACCCCTCTTTGTGAAGCATCAACGCTGGTCAGTTTAGCCGCTAAACCAGCCTTCGCTGAATCCCAACGCACAAATATTCGAGCGAAATCCGGTTTCATCGTTGACGAACGGAAGCATGGGGTGGCAGGATGCGCGACATGAAAGACCCAAAATTCAGTCATACAAAAATTCAACTGCTGTTGGTCCTCGGGTTTACGTTGGTGTTTGCCAGCCAAGCGCACGCTTCGGCGGCGGCAGGAGGCGGTCTGCCCTACGAAGCGTGGCTGACCAAGCTCCAGGCGTCTCTGACGGGGCCGGTGGCTTTCAGCGTGTCGCTCATCGGCATCGTCGGGGCTGGCGGCGTGCTGATCTTCGGCGGCGAACTCAACGCGTTTTTGCGCACACTCGTTTTCATCGTGCTCGTGATGGCACTTCTGGTCGGCGCGAACACCATGATGTCCGGGCTCTTCGGCACGGGGGCTGTGGTTTATAGCCCGCTACCCGCGTCGCCTATCGCGGCCTGGACAGGTGGCAGTTTGGCCGTCTGATGAGCCTGGAGGGGTAGGGGAGAGCTTTCTCAAACGCCAAAGGAGACCACGATGGAAGATCGCCGCATGATTCCGATCCACAGCGCCGTGAACCGGCCCAACCTCTTCATGGGCGGGGACCGGGAACTGGTGATGTTCACGGCACTACTCGCCGTGGCGCTCATCTTCGCGGCGCAAGAATGGTTCGCCTGCGTCTTCGGTGTCGTGCTGTGGACGGCGGCGCTCTACCTGTTGCGCCTCATGGCCAAGAACGATCCGCAACTGCGCCACGTCTACCTGCGGCACCGCCGCTACAAGGCGTTCTACCCGGCGCATTCCACGCCGTTCAAGTCGCTCAAGAGCGAATAGGCCGCTTCCCTTCCTTTCGGATGAAGACCTTGGCTCCGTACCGTCAGACCGGCGACGGCTTCGTGGATTTGCTCAACTACGCCGCCGTCGTGGACGACGGCGTGATCGTCAACAAGAACGGCTCGTTCATGGCCGCTTGGCGCTACGCGGGCGCGGACGCCGAAAGCTCCGGCGAACGGGACAAGGAAGTGGTGGCCTTCCGGGTCAACCAGGCGCTCTCCCCACTCAAGCACGGTTGGGCCGTTCACGTCGACGTGGTCCGCACGCCGACGACCAACTACAGCCAGCGCGAACTTTCCCATTTCCCGGATCGGGTCACGCGCGCCATCGACGAGGAGCGCCGGGCGATGTTCTCCGGCACCGGGCAGGCTTACCTCCAGGCCTTCTACATCACCGTCACATGGTTCCCGCCGATGCTGGCGGAACGCAAGTTCGTCGAACTCATGTTCGACGACGACAACGCGGCACCCACCAACCGGGTCCGCACCCACGAATTGATCGTGCAGTTCAAGCACGAGATCGACGCGCTCGAATCCCGGTTGTCCCTTTGCTTCAAACTGGAGCGTCTGGCGGGCCGCAAGATCCAGAACGAGGACGGTTCTGCGGAAACGAAGGACGATTTCCTTTCCCACCTCTGGCGGTGCATGAGCGGACGCAGCCAGGCCGTCAATTTGCCGAACAACCCCATCTACCTGGACCGCCTGTTCGGCCAGGAGATGCACGGGGGCGTCATTCCGAGGGTGGGGGACTCGTTCTTGCAGGTGGTCGCCATCGACGGGTTTCCTCTGGAGTCTCATCCGAACATCCTGGGCAAGCTCGCCGAGCTGCCCTGCGAGTACCGTTGGAACACCCGCTTTATCTTCATGGACACCCACGAAGCGGTGCGCCACCTGGAGAAGTACCGCAAGAAATGGAAGCAGAAGGTGCGCGGGTTCTTTGACCAGCTCTTCCAAACGAACTCCGGGCGGATCAACCAGCACGCCCAGGACATGGTGGACGACATCGACGGGGCGCTGACCGAGCTAAACGGCGGCATCGTCGCGATGGGTTATTACACGAGCGTCGTGGTGCTCTTCGACCACGACCGCAAGGCCTTGGGCGCGTCTGCCAAGCGGGTCACCAAGGCCATCAACGAACTCGGGTTCAACGCCCGGGTGGAAGACACCAACACGCTGGACGCCTACTTCGGCAGCCTGCCCGGCCACTGCGACGAGAACGTGCGCCGGCCGCTGATGAACACCCTGAATCTGGGCGATCTCATGCCGACCAGTTCGATCTGGAGCGGGGAGGGGAGCGCGCCGTGTCCGTTCTACCCCGCGCTGTCCCCGGCGCTCATGAGCTGCTTGAGCAGCGGCAACGCGCCGTTCTGGCTCAACCTGCACGTGCGCGACATCGGCCACGCCATCATGTTCGGGCCGACCGGAGCCGGCAAGTCCACGCACCTGGCGATGCTCGTCGCGCAACTACGCCGCTACCAGGACATGTCGATTTTCTTCTTCGACAAGGGCCACAGCATCTATCCCCTGGCGATGGCCACGGGCGGCGAGCACTACACCGTGGGCGGCGACGGGGACGAACTGGCCTTTTGCCCGCTGCAATTCCTGGCGTCCAAGGGCGACCGCGCGTGGGCCGCGGAGTGGATCGAGACGATTCTCAATCTCAACCAGATTGCGCTTTCCTCGGGACAGCGCAACGAGATCGTGGCCGCCCTGGAGAACATGCAGGCGAGCGGGGCGCGGACCCTGACGGACTTTTGTCTGACGATCCAGGACCAGACGATCCGCGATGGTCTCAAGCAATACACCATCGCGGGCTCGATGGGACACTTGCTCGACGCCAAGGAAGACGGGTTGTCCCTGGCGGATTTTACGGCGTTCGAGATCGAGGAACTGCTCAACCTCGGCGAGAAGTACGCGCTGCCGGTGTTGTTGTACCTGTTTCGGCGCATCGAAAAATCCCTGCACGGCCAGCCCGCCGCCATCGTCCTGGACGAAGCCTGGATCATGCTCGGCCACGAGACGTTCCGGGGCAAAATCCGCGAGTGGCTCAAGGTCATGCGCAAGGCCAACTGCCTGATCCTCATGGCCACGCAGTCGCTCACCGACGCCGCGGGTTCCGGCATCCTGGACGTGATCGTGGAAAGCACGGCCACCAAGATTTTTCTGCCCAACGCTTACGCCCGCGACGAGGACGCCAGCGCCCTCTACCGCCGGATGGGTCTCAACGAACGTCAGATCGCGCTGATCTCCGAGGCCATTCCCAAGCGGCAATACTACTACGTGTCCGAAAAAGGTCGGCGGCTCTACGAACTCTCGCTCGGGCCCCTGGCGCTCGCGTTCGTCGGCGCGAGCGACAAGGAGTCGGTCGCCGTCATCCGCCAGCTGGTTGCCCGGCACGGGCGCAAAGGCTGGGTCAACCACTGGCTGGCCAGCCGGAACTTGCCCGCGCTTTGACCGAACTTCGGAAGTTTTCTATGAAGACGCAGCAAACCAGCAGTCCTTATTTCAACGCCCGGCGTTCGTGGAACGAGCACGTCGGCCAGGTCGTCTCGGCGACGAAGATGTGGCAGGCCGTCGGCATCGGCAGCCTCGCCGTCGCCGCCGTCTCGGTGATCGGCATGGTGTCCGTCGCCAAGCAGAGCCGGTTCGTGCCCTACATCGTGGAGGTGGATAAGCTGGGGCAGGTCGCCGCCGTGCAACCGGCTTCGGCCATCGACGCCGCTAACCTGACGGCGGTCATCAAAGCGGAGTTGGCCACGTTCATCACCAAGGCCCGGCTTGTGACCCCGGACCAACAGCTCCAGGCCAGCGCCATCCGGGACGTGTACTCGCTCCTGGCAAATTCGGACCCGGCCACGGCGAAGATGAGCGCATGGTTCAACGGGACCAAGGAAAACAATCCTTTCACCCGCGCCGGCAAGGTGCTGGTCAGCGCCTCGATCAACGCCGTCATCCCCCAGTCCCAGAACTCCTGGCAGGTGGATTGGACCGAAACCGTCGTCACCCGCGACGGCCACCCCGAGAGCGTCACCAACATGCGCGCCCTGATCACGACCTACGTGGTTCCCGCGACTGCGAGCACCAGCGAACAGGAGATCCAGCGCAACCCCATCGGGCTCTACGTGAAGGATTTCAACTGGAGCAAGATCGGTTTCTAGCAGTGAAGACCCCCATGAAACCCAGGTGGATGGCGGGCGCGTTGATCCTCGCCTTGAGTGTTCCTTCCGCGCGCATCCGGGCGCAGCAGGCAGCCGCACCCGGCGAGCAGACGCCGCCTCCGCTCGCCGTGCAGGTGCCGGTCCCCTCGACACCGGTCCCGGCAGACCTCCCGCAGCCCGATCCAACCCCCGTGCCCGCTGCTGCGGCCAGCGCCGCCAGCCAGACGCAAATCGTCGGAGGCGGGCTGCCGCCCCAAGGGCAAATCTATCCGGTGCCAGGAACGCAGACGACGGAAGTTCCGTTGTCGCCCGAGCGCCGCGTAGACCTCGTGACCAAGCAGGCCCACGCGGAGTCTGAACGCACCCTCACGCCGCAGGAACAGGTCGGGGTCAAGATGACCGACGACTGGGCGGCCAAGAGCGCCGACTTCCAGACGCAGTCTGACGTGAACGGGTCGGTCGTGCTCACCTTCAACTCCGCGCTGCCCACGCTCACGGCGGCGGTGCTCGAACTGACCGACGTGGAGTTGCAGCCGGGCGAAACGGTGACCTCCGTCAACGTAGGGGACACCGCCCGGTGGGTGATCGCCGTGACGAACTCCCAGGAAGGGGAGCTGCAGCGGGCGCACCTCATCATCAAGCCGCTCGACGAGGGCCTGAAAACCTCCCTCGTCGTGACCACCACCAAGCGCACGTACCACCTGCTCCTGCAGTCGAGCTTTGATCGGTTCATGCACTACGTGACGTTCACGTACCCCGAGGACCCGGAAGTGGCGGCGTTGCAGCAGAAACGGGAGGCGGAACTGGCGGCGCTCCAGAAGACGGCAGCCAAGGCGAGGACGGAAGTGCAGGCCAAGCTGCCCCGGCCCATCACGCCCGGGCCGCCCGTGGCGAGCGTGGCGTACCGCATCGACGGCGACGCCCCCTGGCAGCCGCTCTACGCCTACACGGACGGCGTGAAGACCTACATCCAGATGCCGGCCACCATGAGCCAGACCGAAGCCCCGAGCCTGCTCGTGCTGCGCCGGGGCAAGGGCCTGTGGGGCGACGACAAGGTGATCGTCAATTACCGCGTCCAACACAACCGCTACATCGTGGATTCGGTGATCGAGCGCGCCGTCATGGTCATCGGCAAAGAGGAGGTCAAGCTCACCAAGAAGATCGTGACGCCGCCCGCAGCCAAGGTGACGCACGCGACCTCGACCACCACCGGTTCCTCCACCAAGCAAAAAGCCCGCGATGGAAAGTAACGCCTCCAGCCTGAACCCCGACCCCGACCTCGCGCCGGAGAACTCCCCCGGCTCGCCCGGACGCACGCAGATCGGCACCCGGCGCATCAACAACACGCCCATGGTGATCGCCTTCGTGCTCATGGTGCTGTTTTTGTTCGTGGTGATCGCGGTCATGTACGCGCGCAGCAAGCGCCAGATCGCCCAGAACACCGAGCAGCACACGAGTGCCGCCAAGCAGGCGGATGACATCATTCCCAGGCAACTGGCGTGGACGCAGCCTCCGGTGGAACCGACGCCCGTTCCGCGGCCGACACCGATCCTCCAGGCCGCCCCACCGCCAAGCGTTCCGGAGGCGACTCCCGATCCGGTGAACAACGCGCGGATGCAGGCGCTGCAGACCGCGCTTTCTGCCAAGCCAAACGTGGAAGGCATTGTACTGCCCAAGGCGGGAGTGGGGGGCACCGCCCCAAGCGCAGAGGAAACCGACCCGGAGGCCAGGAAGCTTGCGTTGCTGCGCGGCATCCTCGCGCGGGACAAGGAAAACGCTTCTGCCACCGGAGATACTGGAACCGTGCCGCCGCAGGCCGACCTGACGGGCCTGAACCAGTTCGACGCGGTGAATCCGCACCGCTGGCAAAGCAACGCCAAGATCGAGAACCCGTCGCGCTTCGTGCTGCGCACGGGCAGCGTCATACCGGGTGTGCTCATTTCCGGCGTCAATTCCGAGTTGCCGGGCACGATCATCGCGCAGGTCTCCCAGAACGTGTACGACACTCCGACCGGCCAGTACCTGCTCCTGCCGCAGGGCTGCCGCCTGGTGGGCGCGTATTCGGCGAACGTCGGCTACGGACAGGACCGGGTGTTCATCGCCTGGCAGCGAATCATCTTCCCCGACGGCCGCGCCTTGGACGTGGGTTCGCAGCCCGGCACGGACGCGGGCGGCTACGCGGGTTTTGCGGATCAGGTGGATAACCATTACCTGCGCACGTTCGGCTCCGCCATCCTGCTCTCGGCCGTCGTCGGCGGGGTTTCCTACAGCCAGCAGCTGGCGCAGAGCGTGCCGGCGGCCAACGCCAACCTGAGCGCGTCTGCCTACAGCAACAACGGGCTGCAACAGAACCTGAGCCAGTCGCTGGGCAACGTGTTCGGCAACGTCATCGCCCAGATGATCCAGAAAAACCTCAACGTCGCACCGACCATCAAGATCCGGCCGGGCTACCGGTTCAATGTGCTGGTCGTCAAAGATTTCGAGATGACCCCCTACCAGGATTTTCAGTACCGCACGGCGAAGTAGCACCACCCACTGACTTTGGAAAAGAGATTGGACACCATGAAACCGAATCGCAGGAAGAACACCTTGGCTGCCGCGGCGGCGATCTTTGGCCTGGCGCTCTGCCCGCATGGGCGAGTGCAGGCGCAGTACGTCGTCAGTGATCCGCTCAACACGGCGCAGGCGACGATTACGGCGGGCTCCCACGTGATGAGCTACGCCGAGCAGATGACCCAGTACGCCAAACAGGTGCAGCAGTACGAAACCCAGCTCCAGCAGTACCAGGCGCAGCTCCAGAGTTTGCAGACGCTTGGAAATTACAAGTGGGCAGACGCCAGCACTTCGCTCAACCAGTTGGTTGGCACGGTGAATGGGTCATCCGGAGCGTACAACAACTTCCTTGCTCAGTACCAGACGCAGGCGCAGTGGAACCAGCATCCGCCCACACTGGTGACTTACCAGCAGGCTACGGCTAACGGTTCGGCTACGGAGATTGCCTCCTATGCAGCCACGGTGCAGAACCTGTCTGCTCAAAACGCCAACATGGCCCACGACGCCACCGTGCTCACCAAAATGACCGCCACTGCTCAGGGAGCCTCCGGCGAGTTGCAAGCGTTGCAAGCGGGAATGCAGCTTGCCAGTGCTCAGGTGCATCAGCTTCAGGAAGTCCGCGCATTGCTCATCCATCTCGCCGATGCGACCACTGCGCGCAATGCTAGTTTGGCGAACAGCGAAGCCGCCCAAGCTGCCGCCACTCAAAAGGGGTTGCAGGGGAACGCAGGCGGGTACACCGCGACGGTCATCGACACCTCAATGCGATAATGAGCTACTCTGTCTATATGAAATTTCGGCGACTGACGACTCTGTGCCTTCTCACCTCAAGCGTTCTGGCTCTGTCAGGTTGTGACAATTCGAAGAAACAAGAGGAACAGGCACGTGAGGAGCGAACCAAACACAGCCTCCAAGGCGACGCTGGAGCGTACACACCTGTTCCACTCGATATGTCGATGGGTACCCCCTCGCCGACGCCTGCGGTTCCCAAGCCATGAAGCGAAATCTGACTTGGAAGTTCATCCTGCTCGCAGGCATTGTTCTTCTCTTCACCGTGACGCGTTCGCACGCTCAAGCTATAGACGTAGGAAACACGGTTGCCAATCAGTTCGCAGCCGCGATCAAAGGGTTTGGCTCGCAGATTGAACCTTACGCCGAAAGGCTGTTCTGGTATTTAGCGGGTATTTCCTTGGTTTGGACAGGCGTGACCTTGGCGCTCAGAAAAGCCGACATCATGGAATTCTTGGCTGAGTTTACCCGCTTTATCATGGCGACCGGCTTTTTCTACTGGTTGTTGAAGAACAGCACGGACATGTCGATCTCCATCATCACCAGCTTCCAACAAGCAGGATCGAACGTGGGTGGTGGCAACGCTGGGCAGTCGAATACTATCATGCAAATCGCAATGAGTTTTGCGACTGCTGCTACAGAAAATATCACCATCTTCTCGCCGAACATGGCACCGCTTTGGGCACTGATGGCTTTGATGATGCTTTTGATCGGCTGCTACGTGGTCGTCACCACAACCATAGCGCTGTGTTCGGCGTTGTTACTCGTCTACGCAGGCATCTTTGTTTTGGGATTCGGTGGCTCTCGTTGGACCTCGGAAATAGCGATTGGTTACTATAAGACTGTCGTCGCAGCAGGATTGCGTCTTTTCACGTTGAATCTCCTCGTGAAGACCGCCGTGAGTTTGGTAAACAACGCTGCGAATACAGACTTCACGAACATTAACAATGCTTTTACCTTCTTGGCTTTGATGGTGATTGTGGCGATGCTAATCGACAAGGTTCCGAGCCAGATCGCCAGCCTCGTTTCACACAACCACATCGGTTCACATGGCAGCGCGCTTGGCACCATGACAGGGGCAGCAAGCATCGCCGCCCAGGGGGTGGCTGCCGCGGCTACTAGTGGCGCTTCTCTCGCGGCCAGCGGCGGGAACGCGGTGAAGAACGCGGCGATGCGTGCTGTTGCGGCGATGCGAAAATAGCGCGGCGTGCAGAATCATCGACCTCGGTCGAGAGACTTGCCCTTACCTTTCTCTGAACCGAGCGCACGTGCAGGTGCAGCAGAAACTACCGTCTTGAAGCAGCTGGTTGCTTCGTCGAGTCGGCCGACCTGCGCTGCGCGTGAAATGCCTATCATCGTCTCCCGCGAGATTGGTTTGAAGTCGATGTCATACCCGGCCTGTTTGGCGATGGATTCGAGCATGACGCGCTGGGTACGTCCGTTTCCTTCCCGGAAAGGGTGAAGGGCGTTGATTTCACCAAAGTAGAAAGCCAACCGTTCGCAGAACATTTCGCGGGCTTGGCCGCGGAGGTGGTTTTCACCACGCAGGTGATTGAAGATGCGCGTGCCTTCGGAGGCAACGTATTCGTGTCGGCAGAACAAGCTTTCGCCTTTGCTCATGGACACGGTACGCAACTCACCAGCCCAAGGATAGATGTCCCGGAAGACGTGCCGATGAATCCGTTGGAGGTGATCCAGATCGAACTTGCCGGTCAAAGGCCGCTGGCGAAGCTGGTCTAGCCGCAAGACGGTGACTTTGGCTTCCGCCTTCGAAAGATCGTCTTGGTTACGAAGATCAAAGAGATTGCGGAGAACGGTCGAACCAGGATAACAATAAGGGTCCTGACCGCTCACTTTTGCGAACTCGCACGGATGCTCTGAAGTGTGTTCTCAATCGCCTTTTCGAGGGTGATCTCGCCGCGAATCCAGGCCTCGGCTTGCTCTTCATCTTCCGGTGTCAGAAACCCGTCAAGACCTTCCAACCGCAGGCTATGCCGGGAATTTTCATGAGCGGCACGCCGGGCTCGCATCTCCTCCAGAGTGATCAAAGGGGCTGAAACAACGGGCGATTTCATCAGGGCTAATTTACCAAATCCTCGTCTCGCAAACAACCTTAATCCGGCGAATAGACCCATCGCGTTTGTTCAAAACAAAGTGCCTTGCTTAGGGGCGGGTTGGCAGGCGGAGACTGCTCACCTGTCCAAGCGTTGACGCAGGGGCTCAGCAGCACACGGAGCAAAGTCACGGGCAACGCCCCGGCACGGCCAAGGGCTTCGTGTTCATTTCACTCGAAGACGAATCCGGCGTGGCCAACGCCGTCGTGCCGCCGGACTTATTCGAGCGAATGCGGCTGACCATCACCCAGGAAAGGTTTTTGCGGATCACGGGCATCGCGCAGACCCGGCAGGGCCTGCCGCTCGTGCGCGCCGAGCAGATCGAGCGTCTTGCCTGCCCCTTGCTTTCGGGAACGGTTTCCCATGACTTCCACTAGAAAGTCGGCGGGAAATTCCTAATTTCCCCTGGTCTGTAATCTGCTCGAAATTGCCCGGATACGCTTTCATCGCGAAAGCCCACGAGGTGCGCCGCTATGCCAACTTCTCCCAAACCGCAGTTTGCCTTCCGCTGCCTGCTTTCCATCGCCAGTATCCTGGCAGGTTCCTCCGGTACTCTACCGGCCCAGCAAGCCAGCGTCGGCATCAACCTGGCCGGGGATTGGCTCTGGGCAGACGCCGTGCGGCAAGCCCGGCCCCACTGGGATACCGCCGCCCACCTGAGTGACGGCGCGGCCACCGAGGACAGCAACAACTGGCCGACAGAGGACTGCTCGCTGCTCGTTTGGGAAGGCCACGCCTACAACGAGGGCACGTACGCCCTCAGCTTCAGCGGCCAGGCCACCGTCGCCGTGTCCTACAACTACGGCACGGTTAACGGCGCGGCCAGCAGCCCGGGTACGTACAACGCCGCCACCAACACCACGACCGCCACGGTCGTCATCACCGACACCAGTGCCGAGAACTGCTCGATGATCTTCACGGGCACCCGGCGCACCGCCGCCAGCGCCACGAACACGGGGATCACCAACGTCCACCTCTACCGCCCGGTTTCGGAGGGAGCGTCCACCTCCTATGCTCCGGGCACGTTGTTCACCAACCAGACCTTAGCCATGTCGGGTAAATTCGCCGTGACTCGCTTCATGGACCTGGTGGGTGCCAACAACAGCACGCAGGTCAACTGGAGCGACCGTCCCCTGCCCGGGGCCTGGAACCAGTCGCCGCTGGCTTACGAGTACGTGGTGGCTTACGGCAACGCGGCCAGCACGGACATCTACGTCAACGTGCCGCTGCAAGCGACGCCCGCCTACTTCACCAACTTGGCCAACCTGATCCGCTACGGCTCGGACGGCGTGAACCCCTACACCTCGGCGCAAGCCAGCCCGGTCTACCCGCCTCTCAACGCCGGGCTGCACGTGTACCTGGAGTACAGCAACGAGGTCTGGAACTTCGGCTTCCAGCAGGCGGGTCAAAACCGCGACATCGTTTCCGCCGACCAATCGTCCAACAACGCCGAGTGGTCGATCCTCAACTTCGATGGTGCCTCGGCGCAGAACATCTACACGGGCTGCTGGCGGCGCATCGCCTACCAGGGCAAGGCGCTCAGCGACGCCTTCCGGGCCGTGTACGGCGACGCTGCCATGCCGCCCAACGCCAACGCGACGGTGCGCCCGCTGCTGATGTTCCAGGCGGGCAACGGCCAGGCCACCGGCGGCACGCAGCTCCAGTTCCTCGACAGCTTCTTCAACAATTCTGACGGCGTGTCCCATGTTGCTGCGCCGCACCCGGTCAGCTACTTCTTTTGGGGCGGCGGAGGTGCCACGTACTACACTTCCAACGATGACACTGCCTCCACGGTGGACACCCTTTTCGCCTCCGGCATTCCCAACACGGACTATGCGGCAACCAACCAGGCGGATACCGCCCTGGTGAAAGGCTACGGTCTCAAGCGGATCGCCTACGAGGGCGGCTGGAGCGTGTACAACGGCCACAATGGCTTCTCCAGCGACGCGGGCACCGCCGCCGCCCTGGCGAAGTTCGACGGCCGGGCCACGGCGGCGCAGGAGAACGCGCACGCGACCTTCCAACAGGCGGGTGGCGACCTGAACATCTTCTACACGTCATCGAGCTGGGCACCGACCTACATCTGGA
>CAXTMD010000022.1:1272-20225 GCA_964245035.1 uncultured Chthoniobacterales bacterium | reverse complement strand
GCGGGCTGATAGCTCAATGGTTAGAGCACTCGCCTTTTAAGCGATTGGTTCTGGGTTCAAGTCCCAGTCGGCCCAGCTTCCTCCGCGGCAGCTTCGTCGCCCAGTTGCTCGGCTTGTGGGAACGCGTGCCGCCGCGCCAGGACGTGCGCCACGGCGCAGCAGATGATCGCCCACGCGCTGCCCACACTCCAGCCCGCGAGCACGTCCGTCGGATAGTGCACGCCGAGGTACACGCGGCTGAAGCCCACCATCCCGATGAGCACCACGGCCACCGCCAGGAAGTAAATCTTCAAGCGCAGTTGCGGCACCGCGCGTGCCAACAGCGCCGCCATCGTCAGGTAAGCGACCGACGAGAGCATCGAGTGACCACTCGGAAAGCTGGCGGTCGAGATGTCCGTCAGGTGCGGCACGACCTGCGGCCGCGGCCGGTGGAAAGCCTCCTTCAAAAACAAGCCGAGCACCGTTCCGCCCAGCGTCGAGGCCAGCACGAAGGTCAGCAGGCCGAAGCGGCGCTCCAGCGCCAGGAAGCCGGCCACGATCCCGGTGACGAGACCGATGCCCACCGGACCGCCGAACGCCGTCATGTCGCGGGCGACCTGCACGCCCCAAGCCGGTCCGATGGGCACGGCGAGATTGTCCGGGCGGCGGAGCGTGAGTAAGAGGCGGTCGTCGAACTTCGCCGGGTTTCCCTCGATCACCTGCGCCGCGAGCGCGCCGAAGATCCACAGCGCCACCGTCGCGCCGAGGATGGCGAGGAGCAGCGCCAGTTCCAGCCGGCCCGAGCGGCGGACCCACCCGAAAACCTGTGTGAAGAAGCGCGAAGCGGATGCAGCCATACGCGAACAGCGCTCACACGGTGACAGGCTCGCCGGTGGCGAGTTGCGCGTCACGCGCTTCGGGACTGAAGTACGCGAACGCCGCGACCGCGACCGCGACCGCGGCCAGGAAGCCAGCCAAGGTAATCGCGTAGCCGTGGGCATCGCCGCCGTTTCGCACCGCTAGCCACGTCTGGATCACCGGCGTGCGGGAAGCCAGCAGGTTGCCGACCTGATAGGCCAGCCCCGGGAACGTCCCGCGCACCGCCGCCGGTGAGAGTTCGTTGAGGTGTGCCGGCACCACGCCCCATGCGCCCTGCACGGCGAACTGCATGAAAAACGCCGCGACGGCGATGGCCACCGGCGTCGTGCAAAACGCCCAGGCCGGGATCATCGGCAGCGCGAGCAGCGCGGCGACGATGATCGCCCGCCGCCGGCCCAGCCGTTGTGACCACGCGCCGAAGAGAATGCCGCCTGCCAGCGCGCCCAGGTTGTAGACGATGGTGATGTTGCCCACGGTCTGCCGGTCGATGCCACGCTGTTTCTCCAGGAACCGGCTCGGGTAAAGGTCCTGCGTGCCGTGGCTGAAGGCGTTGAACGCCGTCATCAGCAGCGTCAGGAACAGGAAAAGCCGCCAGTGCGCACGCACGGCCTCCGCCATGGCGCGCGCCGTCGTGCCGAGGCCGAGCGCTGCCCGCTGCTGCCGCCCGGCCTCCCACGCGGGCGATTCCTGCACCGAGGAGCGGATGTACAACGCCAGCAGTGCCGGCACCGACCCCACAAAGAACATCCAGCGCCAGCCACCCCACGGGAACACCAGCTTGTACACGACCGCCGCGAGCAGGTAGCCCACCGGGTAGCCCTGCTGGAGGATGCCCGACAGGATGCCCCGCGTGCGCGCCGGCACAGTTTCCATCACCAGCGATGCCCCCACGCCCCATTCGCCACCCATGCCGAAGCCGAACAGCGCGCGCAGCACCAGCAGCCAGCCCAGCGTGGGCGCGAAGCCGCTGAGCAGTTCCATCAGCGAGAAAAACGCCACGTTGAACATCAGCGTCGGGCGCCGCCCGTAGCGGTCCGCCAGGTAGCCGAAGAACAGCGCGCCCAGCGGACGCATCGCCAGGGTGAGAAACAATGCCTCCGAGATGTCGTAGGGCGACTTGGGCAGGCCTTTCTCGATCTGTTCGAGCACCATCACCAGGATAAAGTAGTCGAACGCGTCGAGGGTCCAGCCGAGGTAACTGGCCACGAGCGCGTTGCGCTGCGTGCGGGTGAGCGTGCGGAGCGTCGCCCACACGCCGGGGCCGGTGTCGGTGCTGCTCATTGCCGGACCTTTCGTGCGGCGTCGCGCGAGCGGACTTCTTCGAGGTGGCGTTCCTCGGCGTCGATGACCGAAAGAAAGATCTTTTCCAGCGCGCCGCCCGCTTCCCGGTTCTGGCGGCGCAGTTCCTCGACCGTGCCCAGCGCGACGAGGCGGCCGTGGTTGATGATGCCGATACGGTCGGCCATCTCCTCGGCCACCGAGAGCGTGTGCGTGGAAAGGAAAATCGTGCACCCCGCTCGGCTGCGCGCCTTGAACTCGTCCTTGACGATGCGGGCGTGCATCGGGTCCAGCCCGACCATGGGCTCGTCGATGATGAACACCCGCGGATTGTGCAGCAGCCCGGCCGCGATCGCCACGCGCTGGCGGGTGCCGTGGCTGAGGTTTTCGATCAGTTCGTTGTGGTAGCCGGTGAGGTGGAACTGCTCGAAGAGTTCGCCCGTGCGCAGGAGGATGTCCGAGCGGTTCATCTCGTAGAGTTCCCCGACGAACCGCAGGAACTCGCGCGGCGTCAGCTTGTCGTACAAAAACGGGAAATCCGGCACGTAGCTGATGAGACGCTTGGCGGCCTTGGGGTCGGTCTGGATGTCGTACCCGGCCACCTGTGCCCGGCCCGCGCTGGGCCGCAGCAGCCCGGTGAGCATCTTGATCGTGGTGGTCTTGCCGGCGGCGTTGGGACCGAGGAACGCGAAGAACTCCCCCTGCGCGATGTCGAGGTCCAGCCCGTCGACGGCCTGGAGCGAGCCGAAGTTTTTGCTGAGCGACTGGGCCTGGATCATGGGAAGTCGATCACGGTGCCAGGCTCTCGTCGTACAGATCGTAGCCCAGGAACGTCTTCACCGCGAGCACCTGTCCGAGTTGGTTGACGTGGATTTCGGAGTCCATGCCCTCGCCCTGGTGGATCGTCACCACGAAGGTTTCCACGTCCTCATCGTTGATGCGCAGAACCCCGCGATGGGCGGCCAGCACCGTCGCGGCCGCGCGGGTTTCCACCTGGGAAAACACGCGCGGGTCCACCCCGTAGCCGCGCAGGCCGAGTTTGTCGATCAACTCGTCGGGCGTGCCGCCGCCCTCCTGCAGCGTCACGCTGCCCTGCATGACCTGGTAGTGCCATTGGTTGTCGGCCGGGCGGCCGTCGAGGTGCAGGGTTACCCCCACGGCGGGCTGCCGGGGGTCGTGCACACTGACCGATAACTCCACGCGCCGGACCGGCGCGCCGGGTCCCGGGCCGGTCTCCAGGCTGCCGTGAAACACGGCGCGCCGGCCCGCGAGGCCCGGCAGGCTCAGCAGGAAGTTGCCGCTCAGGCCCAGGAGGTTGCCCGCGGGGGTCCGGCCGTCGGCGGAGGCGGGCAGGCTCTTGGGTTGGAGGTGAAAGTTGCCGTCCAGACGCCGCTTGCCGCTGAAAAGCAGGAGGTCCGACGGCTGCTCGTGCCGAAACACCAGGCCGCCGACGTAGTCCACCGGCACCGGCAGGGTCGTGCCGCGGTCGGGGAACAACTCCGTGCGCACGAGCCACGTGGCCATCAGCAGCCAGAAGGCGACGATTCCGGCGACCAGGAGGCGGTAAAGCACAGGAGTCTACTAGAGCAAACGACGCGCCCCGCGGCAAACCTTGCGCGCGTATCCGGCCAAATCCGGCGGCCCGCGCGTTTGTTGACGTTGAAGATGCCTCCCTGGAGGCATCGTCCGTCAGCCAGCAGAGAACCCGCGGATGGCTCCAGGCCCTCCGCCGCGCCCGTGAAAGTCGAACAAAAAATCGTCGCCGCCTTCGTGGTGGCGTTCCTCGCCATCGCCCTGGTGGGCGTCGTCACGTTCCACGAGGCGCGCGTGCACGGCGACTACAACCGTTGGATCATCCACACCTACGAGGTGCTGGGCAAAATCAGCGGGATCTCCAACAGCGTCGACCAGATGGAGAGCGGCGGCCGCGGCTACCTGCTCACGGGCAGGCGCGACTACCTGGAGCCGTACCAGAGCGGGATCGACAGCGCCGCCGCCCAGCTAGACGAACTGCGGCGGCTGACGGCCGACAACCCGCTCCAGCAACCGCGCATCGACCGCCTCCAAACGCTCGTCAACCGCGCTATCGCCTACCTGCACGACCGCATCGCACTCCGCCAGCAGCCCGGCGGGGAGATGACCGCCGCAGCCGTCGGCACCGAGTCGAAGGAAAACGTCGACCAGGTTCGCTTCGCCGCCGGCGAGATGCGGCGCACCGAGACCGAACTGCTCAACCAGCGCACCGCCGACGCCGCCAGCAGCGCCGAGCGCACGCTCACGGCCTTCGTGCTTTTCCTTGCCATCGCGATGGTGCTGCTCGGGGCGTTTTTCGTGTTCATCTGGCACGACCTGGCGGCGCGGCGTCGCGCCGACGAGGCCCTGCGTGAAAGCGACACCAAGTTCCGCGGCGTGCTCGACGGCGCGCCCGACGCCATGATCATCAGCGGCGAGAACGGGGCGATCCAGACGGTCAACTCGCAGGCGGTGGCGTTGTTCGGCCACCACCGGGAGGATCTCGTGGGCCGCACGTTGGACAACCTGCTGGTGCGTCGCGACGAGTCGGGTGAACCCGCGGCCGAACCCGACGGCAAGGCGCGCGACAGCGCCGTGGTCAATTTCCAAGCCTTGGCGGCCAAGTACGACGGGGTGCGCAAGAGCGGCGAGCTGTTTCCCATCGAGTTGAGCCGTCGGCCGCTGGAGGTCGGCGGCCAGCGGTTGCTCATCTCGGCGATCCGCGACCGCACCGAGCAGGAGCACGCCGAGGAGGCACTCAGCAAGTATTCGCTCGACCTCGCGCGGTCCAACGCCGAACTCGAACGCTTCGCCTACGTGGCCTCGCACGATCTGCAGGAGCCGCTGCGCATGGTCAGCTCCTACACCCAACTGCTCTCCCGCCGCTACAAGGGCAAGCTCGACGCCAACGCGGACGAGTTCATCGCCTACGCCGTCGACGGAGCCAACCGGATGCAGAAGCTCATCAACGATCTACTGGCCCTCTCCCGGGTCGGCACGCAGGCGCGTCCGAGCGAACCGGTCGACACTGGGGCCGTCTTGCGCCGTGTGCTCTCGGACATGGGGGGCACGATTGAGGCCGCCGGGGCCACTGTGGCCGTGCCCGACGGGATGCCGACCGTCCTGGCCGACGGCACGCAGATCGGACAGTTGTTCCAAAACCTCGTGGGCAACGCCATCAAGTTTAAGGGGACCGAGCCGCCGCGGGTGGAGATCAGCGTCGGACCGGCGGAGGAGGGCTTCTGGCGGTTCGCCTTCAAGGACAACGGCATCGGCATCGAACCGCAGTATTTCGAGCGGATCTTCGTCATCTTCCAGCGCCTGCACGGCAAGGAGCAATATCCCGGCACGGGTATCGGCCTGGCCATCTGCAAAAAGATCGTGGAACGGCACGGCGGCCAACTCTGGGTGGACAGCCAACCGGGTCAGGGCGCAACTTTCCTCTTCACCCTCCCCGCCGCCGTATGATAGAACGTCTCCAACGAATCCGGATCTCTGACATGCGGCCCATCGAAATTCTGTTGGTCGAAGATAATCCCGGCGACGTGCGCCTGACGCAGGAAGCTCTCGGCGAGGCCAAGGTGCGCAACAACCTGGCGGTGGCCCGCGACGGCGTCGAGGCGCTCAGCTACCTACGCCGCGAAGCCCCGTTCCAAGACGCCACCCGCCCGGACATGGTCCTGCTCGACCTGAACCTGCCGCGCAAAGACGGCCGCGAGGTCCTGGCAGAGATCAAGGCGGACCCCGACCTGCGCCGCCTGCCCGTGGTGGTCCTGACGACTTCTTCCGCCGAGAAGGACGTGCTGGAAAGCTACAACCTCTACGCGAACTGCTACATCACGAAACCCGTCGATCTGGACCAGTTCGTGGGGATCGTTTCGTCCATTGAGGATTTCTGGCTGACCATCGTCAAGCTGCCGAACTGACGCCGGACGGGCCGCGTGGGTCTGGACGTGGCATCGGATCGGCTCCATAGTCGGGCTGACCGCCCGTGTCTGCCGCATGAACGCCCGTTCACCCATCCGCGTGCTCTTGGTCGAGGACAACGCTGGCGACGCCCGGCTCGTCCGTGAGCACCTGCGGGATGCGGACGGCGCGCTGCCGTTCGTGCTGGACAGTTTTCCGACGCTGGCCCAGGCGGCCGGTGCGCTGGCCGGTGCGCGGCCCGACATCGTGCTGCTGGACCTGAGCCTGCCCGACAGTTTCGGGCTGGAAACGCTCGCCCGCTGGCAGCTCACCGCCCCGGAACTGCCGGTGATCGTGCTCACCGGCTCCGACGACGAGGCTCTGGCGGTAGCCGCCGTGCGCGAGGGCGCGCAGGACTACCTTGTCAAAGGACGCATTGATGGTGCGCTGCTGGCCCAGGCCATCCGCTACGCCATCGAGCGCAAGCGCGCGCAGGAAGAACTGCGTTCGGCCAACGACGAACTCGAACGCCGCGTGGAGGCGCGCACGGCCGAGCTGCGCGACAGCAACGAGCGGCTCCAGGAGGAGATCGCCGAGCGCGCCCTGGCCCAGCAGCAGGCGGCCGAGGGACTCGCCCGCGAGCAGGAGGCGCGGCAGATGGTGGAGAGCGCCAACCGCAGCAAGGACGAATTTTTGGCGATCCTCTCGCACGAACTGCGCACCCCGCTCAACGCGATCCTGGGCTGGTCGGAAATCCTGCGCACGGGCGAACCGGACCGTGCGGAGGTGCGTGAAGGCATCGAGGTCATCGAACGCAACGCCCGCGCGCAGGCCCGGCTCGTCGAGGACGTGCTGGAGGTCTCGCGGATCATCTGCGGCAAGGTGCGGCTGCGGATCGGCCCGCTGGACTTGGCGGCCGTCATCGACGCGGCGCTGGCGAGCGCGCACCCGACCGCGACTGCCAAGGGGGTATCGTTGCGCCGGTCGGTAGATACCCTCGCCGCGCCGGTCCACGGCGATCCCGACCGTCTCCAGCAGGTTGTCTGGAACCTGCTTTCCAACGCGATCAAGTTCACTCCGGCTGGCGGCGTCGTGACGATCCAGGCCTCGCAGACCCCTGGCCAGTCGGTCGTCGAGGTGGTTGACAACGGCATCGGCATCAAATCGGATTTTCTGCCGTTCGTCTTCGACCGGTTCCGGCAGTTTGACGGTTCCAGCACGCGCTCGCACGGTGGCCTGGGACTCGGGCTGTCGATCACGCGGCATCTGGTCGAGATGCATGGCGGCCACATTTCGGCCGGCAGCGAAGGGGAAGGCAAGGGCGCGACCTTCACGGTCCTGCTGCCCCACTCCGCCGCGCGGCTGCCTGCGACCGAGGTGGACACTCTGCCCGGCCGGGACGTTCCCGCGGAGGGCGAGCTGGCGCGCGGAGTGGTTTCGCTGGAAAGCTGCACGGTACTGGTGGTCGACGACGAACCGGACTCGCGCCGCGTCGTAGTGCGTCTGCTGCTGCGCGCCGGCGCGCAGGTGCGCGAGGCGGGTTCGGTGGCCGAAGCTCTGGAGGCACTCGACGGCTGGCTGCCGCACGTGCTGGTCAGCGACATCGCCATGCCGGGCGAGGATGGTTACAGCTTGTTGCGCCGGCTGCGAGCGTCGGAGGACGCGCGGCGACGTGAACTGCCGGCGCTGGCCCTGACCGCGTTCGTGCGTCCCGAAGACCAGGCGCAGGCGTTGAGCGCGGGGTTCCACACCCACCTGCCGAAGCCGTTTGACCCGGCGGCGTTGTTGCAAACGGTCGCCTCGCTGGCCGGCACGGCCGTGGGTTGACCTCACTCCCTTCCCCTGTTCCGATGCCTGCCACCACCGGTCCCGAACACCACGTCGCCCGTTTGTCCGAACTGGACCCTGCGCCGTCGATGCGCCCCGTCGAGGTGGACGGCGTCAAGATCCTGCTGGTCCGCCTGCCAGATGGATTGCAGGCGGTGAGCGGCCTGTGTCCGCACGCCCAGGCGCCGCTGCACGAAGGCGCTTTGTGCGGGCGGCGGCTCGTCTGTCCATGGCACCAGTCCGTGTTTGACGTGGCTTCCGGCGCGTTGCTGGAACCCCCGTCGCTCGACGCCCTGGCGAGCTACCCGGTGCGTTGCGAGGGGGACAACGTGTTCGTCACCTTGCTGCCGCCCACGCCACCGCCCGCACCGCCGAAGGTGGGCAGACGACGGGACGAGACCGTGCTGATCGTCGGCGCGGGTGCCGCGGCCCAGGTGGCGGCCGAGACGCTGCGGGCCGAGGGCTGCGAGGACCGGGTGATCGTGGTCGGTCCCGAAAACGATACGCCGTACGACCGGACAAACCTGAGCAAGCATTTCCTCAGCAGGCAGGCCGGGCGCGACGCCCTGCCGTTGCGGCGCGATCCGGCGTTTTTTGAAAAAATCGGCGTCGAGAGAATCGTGGACACGGCCATCGCGCTCGACGCGGACCGGAAGGTGGCAACGCTTCGGAACGGCGGGGAAGTCGCTTACCGCGCGGCGATCCTCGCCACCGGCGGCGTGCCGAAGCCGCTGCCCGTACCTGGAGGGGACGGAGCGCGGGTGTGCCTGCTGCGCTCGGTGGCGGACGCCGAGCGGCTGATCTCCCGTCTGCCCGCCCAGGGTGGCCGGGTCGTGGTGGTGGGCGGCAGCTTCATCGGCCTGGAAGCGGCTTCGAGCCTCGCGCAGCGCGGCGTGGAGGTCACGGTGCTCTCGCCCACGGAAGTCCCTTTCGAAAAACCACTCGGCCGCGAGGTCGGAAGGTCGATCCGACGGCTCCACGAGCAAAACGGCGTGTGGTTTATCCCGTCCGCCAAGGTCGCCTCCTTCGAGGAAACTTCCGATGCCGTGACCGTGGCGCTGGAAGACGGACGACGGTGGTCCGCCGATGCGGTGGTGGTCGGTATCGGTGTGCGCCCGGCGACCGGTTTCCTACGCGGCGTGCGCCTCGCGGAGGACGGCGGGGTGACCGTGGACGAACACCTGCGGGCCGCGGATGGGTTGTACGCCGTCGGGGACATCGCGAGTTTCCCGTGGGAGCCGGCGGGCAAGCGGATCCGCGTCGAACACTGGCGCGTCGCGCAGCAGCACGCCGCTCTCGCCGCCCGCAACCTCCTGCACCCGCAAACGCCGACGAGCCTCGCGCAGAGCGGCTTCGTGCCGTTTTTCTGGACGTTCCACTTCGGGCAGCGGATGAACTACGTCGGCCACGCGGAGCAGTGGGACGAAGTCGTCTTCGACGGGGACGCCGGGACGCCGCCGTTTGTCGCCTACTACGTGCGCGGTGAACAGGTCGTGGCCGCCGCCGGGACGCACCGCGACGCCGACCTGGCGGCGATGCACGAACTGTTCCGGGTGGGAGCGGCTCCTGACCTTGCCCAGCTCAGGACAGGTACGTTCCACCCGGCGGACACGGTCCGCGGAAGGGTGGCTGCCTCGCAAGGACTCGAACCTTGACAAAGTGATTCAGAGTCACTTGTGCTACCATTACACCACGAGGCACCGTGGAAGGGCTGCAAATATGCGAGCCCGCCGGAAAATGGCAACATCTTTCTTCGCGTAGCGGATGGTTCCGGGCCGCAAATTTGTCGCAAATTGTTTGTTGACACCCTTAGGCGTTTCCCCCATGATCGTGCTCATCGGTTTTTGTTCCCGGTCGGCCGCTCCGCTTGGCAAGAGCCCCACTGTCGAATGAACAAGGCTGGTCTGATCGACTACGTCCAGAAAGGGATGGGCCGGCAGACGAGCCGAGTTGCGGCGGGGCGCGCAGTTTCCCTCGTGATCGAGGGGATAAAAGCCGGCCTGCAACAGGACAAAACCGTGCAACTGGTTGGATTTGGAACGTTTAAAGTCGTCGAGAGAAAAGCCCGCGCCACCATCCATCCCAAGACCCACGAACCCCTGACCATCCGACGTGCCCGCACCGTCAAGTTGAACGTCGGCAAAGAATTGAAGAGCGTTCTCTAGAATTTCCCCCCACCCCGAGAAACCCCGTTTCGCAGCGCGCGAAACGGGGTTTCTTATTTTCTCCACCAGAGGCGGTTCTACTGAGGAATGATGGCAACGAACATGCTAAGCCATAGTCTTCACGATGAAGCCCTTGGTGATCCTCCTGGCCGCGGCGTGGCTCGGTGGAGCGACGGTAGTTTTCGCCGTGGCTCAGACGAACAACGAAACGACCGATCCGCAGGGATTGCTTCGCCAATCGCGCGATCTGGAAAACAACGAACCTTCGCGGGCGAACGAAGCGGCCCGGCAAGCTCTGGCCGTCGCCCGGGGGCGCGATGATCGGGCGACGCTGCTCGCCGCACTGCTGCAAACGGCAAAAACCGCCCGCGGAGTCGCCGCCTACGCCGAGGCCGACGCGCTCGCCGCCGAGGGCATCACCCTGGCCAAATACGGGGGAGACGAGGCGGCGCGCGGCGAGTTCCTGATCGTCCGCGGGACCGTCCGGTGGAACCTCGCCGACCTGCCCGCCGCCATGACAAATTTCCTGGAAGCCGGCGAGATCGCCGAAAAACTCGACCGCGACGACCTGCGGATCGGCGTGGAGAGCGGCCTCGGGCTCGTCCACAGCCGGGGCGAGAACTACCCGGAAGCACTGCCCCATTTTCGGAAGGCGTTCGAGTTGGCGCAACGCTGCCACGATTCCCGGCTGCCCGGCATCTTGAACTATCTCGGCAACCTGGAGATGGAGACCAAGGACTACCTGCCGGCGCGCGACCATTTCACACAGGCATTGGCGGCGGCCGGAGACGGGAGCAACCAGCGGCTCGTCGCTTACCTCCTGCTGAACCTTGGCGAGATCGCCAATCGCACCGGCGACCAGCCGCTGGCCTCCAAGTACCTGGACGACGCGATGGCGCTCTGCCGCCGCTACGACCTGCCGCGCGGGATGGCGGACGCCCACTACCTCTACGCCCGCGTCGAGCGCAGCCGCGGGCATCCCGATGTCGCCGCGCGGCACCTGGACGAGGGCCAGCCGCTCGCCGCCAAGCTCGGCAACCCGGACCTGCTGGCTTCCTATGATGAGGAGGGTGCGCTGACCCGCGAGGCGCTGGGTGACTACCGCGGCGCGCTCGACTACACGCGCAGACTCGCGGAGCAGACCGAGGCCATCCGCGGGGAACGCAGCCGCCGGCAAGTGGCCGAGTTGCAAGCGCGTTACGAGGCCGAAGCCCACAACCGGCAGATCAAGCTCCTCCAACGCGACGCCGAACTGCGGCAGACGGCGCTGAACCTCAAGAAAGCCGAACTCAGCCGCACGCTGGCGCGTTCCTACGCGGTGGGCGAGGTGGTGATCTTCGCGGCAGTGGTGGCCGCCATGGTGATCGCGCGGCAGCGGGCGCGTGCCCGCCGCGCGGCACGGACCCTGGCGGAGATCAGCGCGGCCAAGGAGGCCGTCGAGGCCTCCGTCGCGCAGAAGTCGCGGCAGCTCGACGAGAGCGAGGCGTTGTTCCGGGAGGCGTTCACCCATTCACCGCTCGGCATGGCGCTCGTTTCGCCCCAAGGCCAGTGGCTGCGCGTCAACCAGGCGCTTTGTCAGATCGTCGGCTATTCGGAACAGGAAATGTTGGCCACGACCTTTCAGAGGATCACCTTCCCCGAAGACTTGGATGCGGACCTGGACCTGCTCGCGCAGCTTCTCCGCGGCGAGATCGAGACCTACCACCTCGACAAACGCTACATCCATCGCTCGGGCCACACGGTCTGGGTGCGGTTGGACGTTTCCCTGCACCGGGACGCCGGCACGGGTGAGCCGCGGCACTTCATCTCGCAGGTGCTCGACATCACCGAGCAGCGGCAGGCGGCGGCCTTGCTGCACCAGGCCAAAGAGGAAGCGGAGAAAGCCAATGACGCGAAGAACGAGTTTCTCTCGCGCATGAGCCACGAACTGCGCACCCCGCTCAACGCCATCCTCGGCTTCGCGCAGCTCCTCGAACTCGAAGACCTGGGCACCGCGCAGAACCAGGGCGTCAGCTACATCCTCACGGCCGGGCGTCATCTGCTGAGCCTGATCAACGAGGTCCTTGATCTTTCGAGCATCGAAAGCGGCAAGTTCGTGTTCGCCCGGGAACCGACCGCCGTGCGCGAACTGGTCGCCGCCACCGTGGAAATGATGCGGCCGCTCGCGGAACAGGCCGAAGTAAGTTTATGCCTGGAGCACGGCGACGTCGCCGGGACGGTCCTAGCCGATCCGCTCCGCCTCAAGCAGGTGTTGCTCAACCTGATCGGCAACGCCGTCAAATACAACCGGCCCGGCGGAACCGTGTCGGTGCACTGCGCGACTGCCGGGCCGCGCTGGCAGATCGCCGTCCGCGACACCGGCCAGGGCATCGCGGCCGCGGACCTGGAGCACATCTTCGCCGCGTTCGCGCGGCTGCCCGCCACGCAGGAGGTGCCGGGCACAGGGCTCGGCCTGTCGCTGTCGAAGGCGCTGACCGAGGGGATGGGCGGCACGCTGGCGGTTCGCAGCACGCCGGGCATCGGCAGCAAGTTCACGGTGGAGTTCGACCGGGCGGCTCCATCCGAAACGCTGCCGGCGATCTTCGAGCCTCTCGCCACTCCGTCGGAGGGCGGGCGGACCGGCGCGGCAACGGCCCCGCACCGGGTGCTCTACATCGAGGACGACCCCTTCAACCTGGAACTCGTCAGGCGGTTGCTGGCCCTCAACAAATCATTGCAACTGCGGACCGCCACGCACGGCCAGGCGGGACTGGAAATGGCCCGCGCCGAGCCTCCCGACCTGATCCTCCTCGACGTGCACCTGACCGACATGGACGGCGCGGATGTCCTGGACGCCCTGCGCGGCGACCCGGCCACTGCGTCCGTCCCGGTCGTGGTGGTCAGCGCCGACGCGATGGACGGCCAGATCGAGCGCATGCGCCGGCTCGGCGCGCAGGCCTACGTCACCAAGCCCATCGACATCGACGACCTGCGCCGCACGGTGGAGGAAACGATCCACGCCGCCGCGTGCTGACGCTCAGAAGTAGATCTGCACCAGCCCGAGAGCGCCGAGCAGGATCAGGTAAGCGGCGAGGATGAAGTTGAGGTTTTTGGGGCGGATCAGCACGAGCACGCCGGCGACCAGCGCCATGACCGCCTGGGTCATCGCCCAAGAAAATTGGAAGGAAAAGGTGTGGGTGCGCGCCGCCAGCACGGAAGCGGCGGACCAGAGGATGCCATTCAGAAGAGCCATACGGATCGGGTGGACGGCGGACATTGTATCGGCAAGCGTCGCGGAGACGCAATTTGTTGTTTGCGCGGGCGTCGTTTCCCGCTAGATGATCGCGGGAGATGACGCGCAGGGATTTCGTCCGGCGGGTGGGTCGCTACGGGAGTGCGGCAGCCACGGGAGCCATGCTGGCGCTGGACCTTTTGGTCAAGCCGGGGGAAGCGTCGGCGCAGCAATCCCCTCCTCCCACCACGCTCCCGCCCGGCCAGCGCCGCCGGGTGTTGATCCTCGGGGCCGGGCTGGCCGGCATGGCGGCGGCCTACGAACTCGGCAAGCGCGGGTTCGACTGCGAACTGTTCGAGGCGCGCGCCCGCGCGGGCGGACGCTGCTGGACCGTGCGTCCCGGTGACCGCGAAACGGAAGTCGGCGGACCCGAGCAGGTCGCCCGGTTCACGGAAGGCGCTTACCTGAACCCCGGTCCGGCGCGCATCCCGGGCCATCACACCACGACGCTCGGCTACTGCCGCGAACTCGGCGTGCCCATCGAGGTGTTCAACAACGTCAACGAAGCCGCTTACTACCTGGTGGGTGGCGTGCCGAAGGTCCGGCTGCGCGAGGCCCACGCGGACCTGCGCGGCTACGTCGACGAACTGCTCGCCAAGGCCATCCGGCGCGACGCACTCGACCGTCCGCTGACCGCCGACGACAAGGAGGCGCTCATCGAATACCTGCGCGGCGACGCCGGGTTGTCGCCCGACTTCGCCTACAAGCCGGCCGCGGACCGCGGCGGGCTTGACCGCGCTTCCGAGAGCCGCGGCTACGTGTACGACGACCTGCCGGCGGCCGGGGCGCACCCGGGCAAGTTGAGCGATCCGCTGGACTTTGAGACGGTCATCAAGGCCGGCTTCGGCAAGCACCTCGGGTTCGAGCACCAGTTCGACCAGCAGCCGACGATGTTCCAACCCGTCGGCGGGATGGACGGCATCGCTAAGGCGTTCGAGAAACGCGTCGGCGACCGGATCCGCTACCGGACAGAGGTGCGCGAGATCCGCCGCACGCCGCCGGGTGGCGTGCGGATCGTCGTGGCCGACCTCATCGAGGGCACGACCCGCGAGGTGGAGGGCGATTATTGCATCTGCACGGTTCCGCTCAGCGTGCTGCGGAGCATCCCGGCGGACTTCTCGCCGGCCATCACCGAAGCGGTGCGCACCGTGCCCTACATGGACGTGGGCAAGATCGGCTTGCAGTTTCGGCGGCGGTTCTGGGAGGAGGACGACCGGATTTTTGGCGGCGTGAGCTGGACCGACCAGAACATCACGCAAATTATCTATCCTAACTACGGGTATCTCGGCACGAGTGGCGGCGTGGTCGTCGGCTACTACCACTTCGCCAAGGACGCGGCGGAGGTCGGCCGCCTCTCGCCCGCCGAACGCCAGGCGCTCGCCCTCGCACAGGGGCGCAAGCTGCACGGACAGTACGACGCCGAGTTTCAGAACGCGTTTTCGGTCGCCTGGCAGCGCATCCCCTACAATCTCGGCGGCTGGGCGGAGTGGAGCGAAGAGGCGCGGGCCAAGTACTACCCCGTCCTCAACGAACCCGACGGCCCGTTCTATCTGGCCGGCGAACACCTCACCTATTTGGGCGGGTGGATGGCCGGGGCGTTCGAGTCCGCCAAAGCCGTGGTGCACAGCCTGACCGAACGCGTCGCGCAAACCTCTTCCCGATGAAAAAACGCTCTTCCCTGCCTGCCCTGCTCTTCGTCGTCGCGGCGGCGACGCGCCTGCACGCGGAACCGCCACAAGACGTGGCCTTCACCGCCGGTCCGGCCAACTCTCCGATCTCGGCCGCCGTCGCGATCCCCGCCAACCGCGCGCTGTTCTACACGAGCGGCACCGTCCCGCCCGTGGCCGACGAAGCGGCTCCGGCCGGCAGCCCGGCTCGCTTCGGCGACACGAGGACGCAGGGCATCGGCGCGCTCCAGCAGATCGAGGCGCGGCTCAAGGAAGCGGGGTTGACGCTGAGGGACGTGGTGTTCCTCCGCGTTTACGTGGCCGCCGACAAGACCAAGGAAGGAAAGTTCGATTTCCCCGGCTGGTTCGAGGCGTACGGGAAATTCTTCGGGACGGCCGAGAACCCGGTCAAGCCCGCGCGATCCACGGTCGGCGTGGCCGCTCTGGTCAACCCGGACTGGCTGATCGAAATCGAAGCCGTCGCCGCCTACCCAGCGGCACATCCCTAGCCGCGACCGTGCCGACGACGGAAAGCCCCCTGGTGGGCATCATCATGGGCAGCGCCTCGGATTGGCCGACGATGAGCGCCGCGGCGCGCGTTCTGCATGCCGCCGGCGTGCCTTACGAAGCCAAGGTGGTGAGCGCGCACCGGACGCCGGCGTTGCTCTACGAGTACGCGGGCCGCGCGCACGAGCGAAGCCTGCGCTGCCTCATCGCCGGCGCGGGCGGGGCGGCCCACCTGCCCGGGATGGCCGCCGCGATCAGTCCGCTGCCCGTGCTGGGGGTGCCGGTGCGTTCGCGCGCGCTGGCGGGACTCGACGCGTTGCTGTCTATCGTCCAGATGCCGGGCGGTGTGCCCGTGGCGACGTTCCGCATCGGCGAGGAAGGCGCGGCGGACGCGGCACGGTTTGCGGTGGCGATGCTGCGGTGACCAGTTGACGAGGTGGCACTTTGCGGCTGTCGGTCTGGTGCTTCCAGACCCCGCCGGGCTGAGGGCCGGAGAGATCCCCTTCGCCCACTCTCATGATGCTCGAAACCTCTTTTGTCCTCCCGAGGCGAGTGCAACGGGTGGTAGGATGAGGATTCATCTCACGCCAAGGACCAGCCGGGCGACGGCCGCTTCGGAAGGCAGCGAGCCCGGTCCGAGGAACGATGCGAGCACCGTCGAAGCGCGTGCATCCTGTCCCTGGCTGCGAAGAACGGCTGCCAGCGGTCGTGCGACGGCGAAATTGTCGGGAGCCAACTCGTAGGCGCGCGTCAGAAAGTCCAACGCGTCGCCGGATGACTGTTCGGATCGGCGCACGTAGAGGTTGGCCAACTCGCTTTTCAGTGGTTCGCACGGGATGTCCGCGTCGCCGACGGCTTTCTCGACCAACGCCGTCAACGCCGGCACCTGCGCGGGCGTGGCGTTTTTGCACAGGGTGACGACGAGCGCGGGCACCGCGGGCAGCAGTTCCGGATGCGCCGCCGCCAAACGGAACGCGTCATCTCCGCGTTGCTCACGCGCGAGCCGGTCGCACAACGCCGCCAGCAACTGCGCGCGGCGCAGGAACGTCAGCGGCAGCTCGCCGCCGGGCAATTCGCCGGCCGCATCGACCTCCAGACGGCCGACGGCGGCGAGGTAGTCCACGAGAGGACCCATGTCCGCCTGTGCCGGGTTGCGGTAAACGACCGTCAGCAGCCGGTAGGCGTCGCCCGGACGGCGGTCTTCCAGGTAGAGCGTGGCCAGCCGGCAGAACAGCGGTGCGGAATGCCGCGACAGTGGATCGAGCGCCGCAGCCTGTTCCAGGGAAGCGGCCGCGCGGGCCTTGTCTCCGTATTCCTGGTAAACCGCAGCCGCGCGGCCCGCGAAATCATCGTGGAACACGGCCTGTGCGTCGAGCCCGTCCAGAGCCCGGACGGCTTCATCCCGCCGCCCGGCCTGCCACAGCACGCCGGTCCGGTGCGCGGCGTACTGGACGTTCTGCGGGGAGCGGCGGCAGAGCCGTTCCAGGATCGGCAACGCCCACTCGCCGCGTCCGGCGTCGACCAACCGCATGGCGAGGGACGAAAGGGTTGGCTCGGGCAGGTTCGGCCGTGCGTCGAACTGCGCCACCAGCTGGCGCAATGGTTCCCAGCGTTTCGCCAGGATGTAGAAATTGGCGAGCCGGTCGCCGGCACCGATCTCGCCTCCTCCGCCGTCCCACTCGCGCCGCAACTCGCCTTCGAGCCAGTCCTCCTCGCTCCGCTCCGCCGCGAGCGCGGCCCGGTCGTCAAGGAATCTCTCCGGCAGGCCCGCCGAGGCTTGGGCGAGTTGCTCCAGCCGACGCATCTCGCGCCGGAAATCCTCGGCCGGCACTTCTCGCGCGGTGCAGATCTCCTTGACCAGCGTCACTTGAGCCAGATAACGGGCAAGCGGATCGTGAGCCGTACGCACGGCGGTAGCGAGGAGTTCGCGCGCGGCCGCGCCTTGTCCCCTTCGCACGAGGACCGGCGCGCCTTCGATCAGGCCAGCGGTCTGGCCTGCGCGCACCTGCTGCCACAGCAGATCAACGGCTTCCCGGGTGTGCCCGGCAGCCAGGTAGAGGCTGATGCGCCGGCCGTCCCACCATCCCGGCAGTGGCTCGGAGCTTGGCGCGGGCGCGGCGTGTACCAGGGTGAACGCCGCTTCCGGGTCGCCGCGACGGATTTCCAGCGAAGCCAAGGCGTCGGTCTCGTTCGGATCGGAACCGCGCTTGACCGCGTCGCGCCAGATTGCCTCCGCGTCGTCGAGCCTTCCCTGGCGCTCCAACGTTCCCAGAAGCGGGAGCAGCACCGTCGACGCGTCCGGCGCGAGCCGCCGCGCGCGCAGCAACAACCGGCAGGCCCGTTCGGATTGCCCGAGGGTCTGCGCCAGGCGCGCCCGCCTGACCAGCGCATCGACTTGCCCGGCGGGATTGTCCGGCGACGCGGCGGCCAGGTCGGCGTCTACCGCCGACGGGTTGCCATCCGCCTCCTCCGCCGTCAACCGCGCGCGGGAGTATTCAGTCTCGGCCGGCCACTCGCGTTCCAGCCGTCCGTAGATCTGCACCGCCGCGGCACGCTGGTCCTCGCCGGCGAGGACCGACGCCGCCGTGGCCTGCGAGATTGCCGGCGGCCGCTCCTGCAGGTACTCGGTCACCCGCTCCCGGGCTTCCTGCGGGTCAGCCGCAGCCGCCACCTCGGCCGCCAGCGCGCGCAGGCGGATTTCGCCCAGGAGACTGCGCACATCGGGATCGCGCTGATCGAAGGCGGTGGCCTGCGCCAAACCGCGCCGCCAGACGTGCGCGGCTAGACGGTCGAGATGCCAGCTCTGGAGCTGCGCGCCACAGGCAGACAAGTAGTTCCAACGCCGCATGTCGGCGGATTCGCCGCCTTCGCCGCGGTCGAGCAGGTGCAGATCGACAACGCGGTCGAGTTCACGGCACGCCGCCGCCTCGTCGCCGGTGAACCCGCACAGTAGGGCGGTCGCCAGCGCGGCGTGGATCACACCGGTGCCGCGGGTTTGCAGCTTTCGGCCGTACTCTGCGGCGAAGGACGGGCGCTCGTCCGGCGGCAGGAGAAAATAGTAGGCGCGCAGATCGGCAAAGACCGCGTCGTTGGCAACCGGTTCGTAGGAGGTGCCTGCCACCTCGTCCACGGCTCGGCGCAGCGCCGCACGCGCCGCCTCGATCCGGCCGGAGTCGAGTTCCCACTGGGCGAGCTGGTAAGCATCCGCGGCCAGGCTGCCGCCGGGCATCGCCAGCGCCCGCTCACCCAGTCCGGCGGCCTGCGGATACCAGCGTTTGTCGGCAAACACAGCGGCCGTTTGCCAGAGGTACGCGCGCGAGGCAGCCCCGGCCGGAAACACTCGCGCGACTATGTCCGGCGCGGGTTGACCGCCGGTGGCAAGGAAGGTTTGCAAAGCTTCCGTGAGTTGGGCGCTGCGTTCGGCCCTGGCCTCCGGTTCGGCGCTCCAGACCCGGCGCGCCA
>CAXTMD010000022.1:0-1172 GCA_964245035.1 uncultured Chthoniobacterales bacterium | reverse complement strand
CGGCGCGCCAACGCTCCAGCCACCGACGACGGGCCTCGGCATCCGGCGCGCCGGCCGCAGAGAACAGCAGCCGGGACAACTCGCCGATGGCTTGCAGCCGGACCGTGCGTTCGTCGCTCTCGGTTGCCGGTTTGACCGTCGGGGTCAGTCCCCTCCCCGTTGCGGCGATGATCTCGGCCGGGGCGACCGCAGGGTCCAGTTCGCGCGGCAGCACGAGGGCATCTCCAGGTGCCTCGGGCGGCGTCCGGTCGATGACGGCTTCCAGGCACGCACGCTCTCCGGCGGGGTCGCCGGCTTGCCGGTCAAGCCCGGCGAGCGCGTACTGTCGGCGGAAGTCCGCCGGGTCGAGTGCGACGGCGGCGGCAAGGAGTTCGCGCGCCCGGCTAGGGTGGTGTTCCCGCGCAAAATAGTCCGCCGCAGCGCCAAGCGCGGCGGTGTCGCGCGAGAACCGGGCGGCGACCTGTTCCCAGGTGCGCGCGGCCGCCTCGTCGTCCAGGCTGGCCGTTTGCAAGGCGGCGAGCTTGGCCAGGTTTTCCGGGTTGGACTGGCCGGGCAGGCTGACGAGCCGCTGCTGGTGCGCGAGGGCCGCTTCGGTCTCGCCCAGAGCTTCCGCCTCGGCGACGAGGATGCGCAACGCCGCCGCCGGGTCCGGCGCGGAATAATAAGCCCGGTCGAGCAGCGCGTAGGCCGCGCGCGGGTCGCCCGCCGCCTTCTCCAACGCCGCGGCGGCCGTCAGCACAAAATAGTCCTGTCCCTGCGCGGCGAGCCGCGCGTGGTAGAGGGCTTGCAGCCAGCTCATCAGTCCGTGGGCCTGGCAGAACGTGACCAACTCGCGGAACTGGTCCTGCCGGGTGGCGAGGTCGTCCTGCGCGTCGACCACAGCCTGCAGGGTCTCGGCGGCCTGCTGGAAGCGGCCGAGATGCTCCTCCGTGGCGATCAACGGCTGGCGAAGGTTGGCGCGTTGCGCGGGCGTGAGCCGCGGCAAGGCGTCGGCCCGCTCCCAGGTGGCGAGCGCATCGAACCAACGGTCGGCCCGCTGCTGGGCGAGCGCGAGGTCGGACAGCGCGTCGACGGACCCCGGCTCGTCCTCGGCGCGGCGGGCGAGCAGGACCAGCGCGCCGTCGAACGCGCCGTCCTCCAGCATCAGGTCGGCGATGCGTTTGGTGGTGGCC